>JBOFGW010000422.1:0-8230 GCA_051649325.1 Burkholderiaceae bacterium
GTGTTCTCTACCTTCAGCAGCTCATGAAACACAAACTGTTGGTCGCGCAGGGGCGGGGTGTACGTCGGCATGAAAAACTTCCTCTTTCAAAAAACCAGATGATGTTCAGATAAAAGTGCTAAACCAGCTGTGCCGCGCGGTGCGCGTTGATCAAACGCGCAAATCCGCTGTGTGCACGGGAAACGGAGCCGGGCTGCTTTAAAAAGCGGGCATCGTGATGCAGGGCAAGAATGAGTCCATGCATTTCAAACACCAATTGTTTCGGGTCGGTTGCATCGTGCAGGTGGCCCATCTCCACGGCCTGGGTGGCCGCCTTGAGCAGCGCTGCCTGCCAGGAGCGCACCATTTCTACCAATTCTTCACGCACCGGGCCGGGCCGCTCGTCAAATTCCACCGCGCCGCTGATGTAGATGCAGCCGGAATCAATCTCACGCGTCACGCGCACAACCCAGTTTTCAAACAGCTTCACGAGGCGCGGCAGCCCGCGCTTTTCGCGGATGGCGGGCAGAAACACTTCTTCTTCAAAGCGGCGGTGGTATTCACGCACCACCTCAATCTGCAAATCCTCGCGCGAGCCAAAGTGCGCAAACACACCGCTCTTGCTCATGTCCATGCGATCGGCCAAAAGGCCAATCGTCAGCCCTTCCAGGCCATCACGGCTGGCGAGCGTCAGCGCGGCATCCAAAATCGCTGCCTTGGTCTGCTCGCCCTTGCGTAATGCAGTTACGTTGCGCATTCTTCTCCCGATAAACGAACGTTCGTTCTATTCTATGCAGGAAAGTGTGACGCGACGTTAGTGATTTCACCTGAATTGCTAGGGAGATCGCTCTAATGGTGCGGTGCGCAAAGCGAGCTATAGAACGGAAGAAAGGGCATTTTTAATGCCTCTACGCATTATCCATGAGCTTTTTCAGCCAAAAATGGTCCAGAAGGCGCATGGATATTGCGTATAGGAATTTGCAGAGGCAGCTACAAATGGTTATGTGGTTTGCTCGTCCTCTTCCTCTTTACATAACCAGCCGGAAACCAAGATCGCTCTAGACCCTGCAGTCGCAGGGCGCGCCAGTACGGCCGTGTGGTGTTAACTATTGCTGTACTGATACGCCTGAAATAGCGCGTTAGATCTAGGAGGAAATACGCGTGCTCGCAAACATTTTGCCGGAACAGATCGAAACATCACGGCTCCTGATTCGAGTCGCGCGGCCTGGTGACGGTCAGGCGTTTAACGCCGCCATTGCCGAGTCGCTCGAAGATTTGTCACCGTGGTTGAGTTGGGTTACTCCAGCGCCAACGCTTGAAGCGTCCGAGTTTGACTGCCGCCGCGCTTACGCGCGGTTTCTCCTCAACGAAGATTTGATGGTTTTTCTGTTCCTCAAAGACGGGGGCGAACTCGTTGGCGGTAGCGGTCTGCACCGCGCCAACTGGAAAACACGAATCTTCGAGGTCGGCTACTGGTGCCGTACCGGATACGTGGGCCGCGGGCTCGTTACAGAAGCTGTTCGCGCTCTGTCGGATCATGCGCTGTCCGAGCTGCGAGCCAATCGTGTCGTCATCACCTGTGATGATCGAAATGTCCGCAGCTGGAAGGTGGCAGAACGGGCAGGCTTCAAGCTTGAAGGTGTCTTGATCAACGAGGGCTTGGGCCTTCAGGGTGATTTACGCAATACACGTATCTACGCACGCACCGAGGCTTAGCCCTAGGATGCTTTGGGGGCCAGACCATCAACAAATACCGGCGTTGCTTTACTCCATGCAATATTGCTGAGCTTTTTCAGGCAAAAATGCTCCAAAAAGCGCATGGATGCTGCGTAGAGCGGCGTTAAAACGGTTCTGCGAACATGCTTGCGCTACCGTAAATTTTTTTTGGCAGCCGCTGTCGAAATCGCCGCTCCTCACTCGACTACCAAGCAGGCAAACACGTATCACCTTTAAACCAAACCTGGAGGCATCTCGCCATGGCCCGAATGATTTTCGTGAACCTTCCCGTCGCCAACCTGCCCGCATCGATGGCGTTTTACAAAGCGCTTGGCTTTACCAACAACCCGCATTTCACCGACGACACTGCCGCGTGCATGGTGCTTTCTGACACCATCAACGTCATGCTGCTCACCCACGCCAAGTGGCGCACCTTTACCCGCCGGCCCATCCCACCAGCCTCTTCCAGCGAAGTGATGCTCGCGATTTCCTGCGACAGCAAGCAGGCGGTGGACGCGATGAACGAAGCCGCCAAAGCCCACGGCGGCACCGCCGACATCAACCCCAAGCAAGACCTGGGCTTTATGTACAACCGCCCCTTGGCTGACCTGGATGGCCACGTGTGGGAACCGATGTGGATGGATCCGGCGGCGATTCCGGCGGGGGAGTAGGTCAAATCCTATAGTGCTGTACGCATTATCCATGCGGTTTTTGAGAGCAAAATGGCTGGAAAAGTGCATCGATATTGCGTACAAGCATTTTTTGCAGGTGCTAACCGATATACAGATGATGTACTCAGTAGATGACTAGAAAATCGTACGGGAACTGACATACGCACCGTCTGAAGGTGCGTATGTCAGTCGATGTTCACTATCATTCTGCAGAGATGGTCGCTCTATCGTGTTAAGTGTCATGAACCCCAAACTCCGCATCAACTTTACCGCTAAGCTCGAGCGCAAGGACCCTAAGTTGCCGGTCTACGTGGTCGTTCCCTATGCTGATGCTGTTGGCCTGCGACTTCAAGCAACCACAGTGATCGAAGGAACCGTGAACGGCCAATCCATCGGCCGGCGCAGCATCAAGCGCTGGGATAGTTCCGTACAGTCGCCTTGGTTTGTCGAGTTCACTGCGCCCTTCTGCAGATCAAGTGGCATCGCTGTCGGAGATCAACTCAATATCGCTTTGTGGCGCGCAAATACAGAGCTGCCTGAAGAACTCGAAAAACTACTCCAAGAAGCGCAGAGCATCCGGGCAGCATGGGATTGCCTGCCAGACTATTCACGACGCACGCACGCGGAGCATATTCGCGCTGGAAAATCCGAGGTGACGCGTTCACGCCGAGCAGCAGCGGTTGTAGCCTCCATAAACCCACTCGGGCAGCTTAGCTCGAATGCTTCGAATACTCGGGGCGCAAATGTTCGGGGATCAACCCGCAAAAAGTAGCGCATATCACCCGCTGCCTTTGCTTCTTGAGCCTTTTCGCAATCTGCGCGCTGCAAGACTTATCTAGAAGGAATTTAGGGCCGCACCCTAACTGTTTCATGAGGAAGGAAGCGACATGGCCAAGCTCGTATTCGGAATGAACCAGTCCCTGGACGGCTACGTCGACCATTTGGAGATGGCGCCGCCCAGCCCCACGCTCTTTCGCCACTTTGTCAAAGAGGCGCAAGGGCAGGTGGGCAGTGCGTACGGCCGCAAGGTGTATGAACTGATGCGCTATTGGGAAGAAGATCAACCTGGCTGGGGCGTCGACCAGCACGCCTTTGCCGCTGCATGGCGCAAGCAACACAAGTGGGTGGTGTCGCGTACGCTCAAATCCGTCGGCCCCAACGCCACGCTGCTTGCGTGTGATTCTGCGGGCGATCTTGAGGGCGCGATCCGCAAGTTGAAGGCGCAGCATCAAGGCGAGATCGAAGTGGCTGGCCCCACCGTGGCGCACAGCCTTACCCAGCTTGGCCTGATCGATGAGTATCGAATCTATCTGCATCCCGCCGTGCTCGGCAAAGGTACGCCATACTTTGCTGGACCGCGGTTGCCGCTGCGGCTCGTGGCGCATGATCAGATGGATGAGAATGTACTCAGGTTGACCTATGTTCCTGCCTAATTTCAAATACTCTGCATAGCCTTCAAGACGTACCGCACATCCAACGCGCCTGAAAAACCTATCAATGAAAGTTATCGACCACGAACCCCATGGCTGGTTCTTATTGCAAGACGAAATCGGCTACATCCTGGATGTGAACTGCACAGAATCGCACGCTACCTATACCGTCGCCTTCCGGCTCAACGCCGAAGAGGTGGCGCAGATTGAGTTAGGCCGCCACAAAGCCGTAGATGAACTAGCCCGCGCCGTGATGCGCGACGCTGATCGCAGCTATTTCAATCAGCGCAGAGATACATCACTGGACGCATCAATTTCAGCGGCGGTTGTTCAGTGGCGGGCCAACCGGCCAGCGGCCTAGCTTCTGCTGCTTTCACCGCCACAACCATATCCCCTTGATTGGATGATGAACCAATGCCAAGCACAACCATTGACGTACGAATGGCTTATTCAGCAGAGCAAGAGGCCGCAATCATCGAAGCTGTTGCACGCGCGCAGATGGATGCGCTCAGCCTCTCACCCGCAAATCGCAACATCATCCTGCATGCACACCTGCCGCATCGCTTTGTTGGCCGTCCTGACCGGCCCAACCCGGAGCGCTTTACCAATATCTCCATCTACGTTCTACCTGGCTATACCCTCGCGACTAAGCGGCGGCTATATAAGCGCATTGTTGAGGCGCTTGAACCGCTGGGCATTCCGCCGATGTGCGTGCTGATCAAACTGCATGAACTTACCGACGAGAACACCGCAATTCGCGGCGGCCAAGCCATGTGCGATGTGGATTACGAGCGCCCGGTGAATGCGATGGGTGACGATAATGGGTGAGGCACCCCGGTGTTTGGTATTGGAGTAAGAGCTGATCGCCAATCAGCAACAATCGTATAAACAGTACGATTTATTGCAAATCAATCACGCAATATCCATGCGGGTTTGGAGCAATAAACGGCTGAAAACCCGCATGAATATTGCGTACATTTGCTATGAAAGCGTGCGCTGATCGCTATATCGGCGTTGCAGGAGCCAAAAATGCCACTGGTTACTCTGACTGTCCTACATCCCAAAACCACCGAGTTCAAGGACGGCGTTCTACAGGCCGTGCATGGCGCGCTTGTCAGCATTGGCGTTCCGCAGGCCGATCGCTTCCATCGCGTCTTTGAACTCTCGCCACAAGACTTTCGGTTCGACCGCACCTATCCCGACGTACAAGGCGTGCGAACGGACAACTTTCTTCTGATTGAGATTGTTTTGTCCGCAGGCCGCAGCGTCAAGATAAAGAAGCAGTTTCTTGCGAACTTGATAGACGCTCTAACTGCCGCGGGGCATAGCCCGGAGGACGTGATGGTCGTCTTCAAAGAAACCACGTGGGAGAACTGGGCCTTTGCCGGCGGCCGCCAGATTCACGTTTGAGCATTCCAGTGCAGCGCGCCCAAAGCAGCTGGCGCGCGCATCGGTTTGAATACCAACTGACCCTAGCGCCCCGCCAACGTGCCGTTTTCCACACGCACGCGCTCACCCGGTTCCCAGCCGGGCAGCCCAGAGAAGGCGAAGCTCACTACGGTGCCGTCATCCATCTTCACGATCACGTCGTGCTTTGGGGTGTTGCGCGAATCGGCGTCGATGACGAAATAGACCGTGGGTTGCCAATTTCTGCCCATCAGCCACACCATCTTCGGGTTGTAGTCGGCCCGGTTGCGGGACGTTACGCCAATGACTGTGCCGCAGTCTGCGCAGACGGGTGTGCTGCTTGCCGCAGGTTGCGCGGGCGCGGCTTGCTGCGCGAATGCGGGTGCGCAAGTGAGCGCGCCCGCGAGCGCCAGAGCAGCGCCTGCGAATGCCATGCGGCTGATGAATTGGGTTGTCATGATGATAGGTTCCTCCTGGCAGGCGCGCACTTGATGGTTCGGGCGCGCTTGTTACTGAAAGCTAGTGTAATTGCTTCTGCTGGGGGGCTGACCCTGTACTAAAGTCCGGGGTGTGGCCCCCTGGGTACAGTAGCTCACCGCTTACCCTGCGGCGCATCTGTCTTATACGGCGGCGTGCCTTCTACACCGACCATGAGCTGATCGATCACCGCGTCCACGGTTTCTGTTTCACCCGCCAACGCCACCAGCGCCTTTTTCTGCTCCGCATTCGCCACGCAACCTTTCAGGTAAACGATGCGCCGCTCGCTGGCCACCCACACAGAGGTAGCGGCAAACTCCGGCCGCACCGTGATGGCGCGCACCACGGCTTCGTTGATCAGCTTGTCGTACTTGTAGGCATTGGGCAGCAGGCAGCGGCCGCGGTACCAGCAGGTGGTGCCTTTTTCAATGCGGATGTGCGCCTCGCGCGGAACTTCTGCTTCAGTAAATCCAGGCGGCTGCGGCGCGCGGCAGTTTTTGATGCTACTCGTGGCTTGCGCAAACGGGTCATCAAACACGTTTTTGCGCGGCTCTTGTGCGAGCGCTGCGGGCAGAGCAATGAACCAAGCAGTGGTGAGGAGGGCTAGGGCGCGCATAGTGTTTATTTAATTGCGTCAAACGAATCTAAACCTTAGCAATGACGCAACCTGCGGCGAATGGATAGGTCATACGGCCATGACTGTTCTGTGCCCTAGCGCTGCCAACTACGATTTTCAGTGCATGGTTTTAAACCAAGCAACCCAGTCGCGGAGCGCATTGCTACGCAAAGAATAATACGCACAAGGGGGCAACGCGCAAGGTGCAAACTGCGCCAGTCTTGAGAAGGAGTCAAGCATGAACAAACCGGGTTCTAACAATAGCCAGTCTGCGTCTACATTGATCGATCAAAAGATTGCAAGCTTGGGCGATTGGCGCGCAGATACGCTGCGCCGCATGCGCAAACTGATTCACGAGGCAGATCCAGAGATGGCTGAGGAGTGCAAGTGGGTCAAGCCCACCAATCCGCTGGGCGTACCGGTGTGGTCGCATGCCGGGAGTGTGTGCACTGGTGAGTCATACAAGGCAACGGTGAAACTGACTTTCGCGCACGGCGCCGCGCTGCCAGACCCGGCCAAGCTCTTTAATGCGAGTCTTGAAGGCGGTACCCGGCGCGCGATTGATATTCGCGAAGGTGAAGAGGTTGACGCGCGTGCGTTCAAAGCGCTGGTGCGCGCTGCAGTGGCATTGAATACCGCGGCTGCACAGGCGCGGCCTAGCAGGGCAAAATCGCGGCCTGCTTAGTGCCTTTACGCAATATCCATGCGGGTTTTGAGGAAAAAATGCCTCAAAACCCGCATGGATATTGCGTCCTCACAATTCAAATTTAAACCAAATCAAGCCGCATGCCGCGCTTGCCGCGGCGGGGTGGCGCTACGCGCGGTGGCGGGCTGCGCTGGCTGAATCGAGAGACCTTTTTTCATCCAGCTTAGGCGGCCCTTGGCACCGGTGGCAGCGTAGTCCTGTTCCAGCAGCGCTTGCACCTGCTCAGCTTGCAGCGCGCACGGGCCGGTAAGCCATTGATGCACGAGTTCAAATAGCCGCTCGAGTGCGATCTGATGCGTTTTGCCGGTGGTGCCGTAGAGCCAATCGGCAAAGGCGATGAAGCTTGCGAACGCTGACTCGTTGTGCGTGGCAAGCAGCGTGGGCAGCGTGTGCGCAAAGCGGCCGGAGTTGGCGACCAGGTCCCAATAGCGTGCAAAGCGTGACAGGCGCTGCATGGTGGCGAAGTCAATCGCATCGGTGGCCAGCACTTCGTAGGGCGCGTCCGGGCTGTAGATCATCTGATGCGCGGCGGTGTGGCGGATGATGGGCGTGCCGCGCAGGCGCTTCAAAATGCCAAACTGAATTTCATGCGCGCCGGTGGCGGCCAGGCGGTCAAAGCCCGCGGCAAAACTTTCCACCGTCTCACCAGGCAGGCCGGCAATCAAGTCCACATGCAGATGCGCGTGGCTGTGGTTGACCAGCCAGGCAATGTTTTCGGCGGCTTTGTCGTTATCTTGTTTGCGTGAGATGCGCTGCTGCACCTCCGGGTTAAAGGTTTGAATGCCGATTTCAAATTGCAGCGTGCCGGGCGGGAATTTGCTGATGGACTCTTTGAGCGCGTCGGGCAGGTGATCTGGGATGACTTCGAAGTGGAGGAACACTGGATCCAGCGGAGCTTGCGCGCCAGCGCCGTTTGCCCCTTCCCCTGCGGGCAGGGGAAGGCGGGGGATGGGGTTTTGTGCAGAAGCGTTGTCGATCCCCATCTTCCCCAAAAAAAACTCCAAAATCGCCACACCCGTTGCCGCCTTCAAATTAAACGTGCGATCCACAAACTTGAACTGCCGCAGTCCGCGCGTGTGCAATTTTTCAAGCTCAGCTAAAAAATTCTCCAGTGCAAACGGCCACGCGGTTTTATCCAGCGCACTCAAACAGAACTCGCACTTAAACGGGCAGCCGCGGCTGGCTTCCAAATACACGGTGCGCTGCGCGAGATCGGTTGCGGTGTATT
>JBOFGW010000423.1:0-10250 GCA_051649325.1 Burkholderiaceae bacterium
GATGATCACGGCCTTATTGCGGCGCGGGGCAGGATAAGACATAGCGATACTTTGCCATAACGCGGGCAGGCCCAAATCGGACAACCCACACTGCGGTAAATTGCGGCATCGTTATTTACTGTTTCACACAACATTCACATGAAACTTGCCACCCTCAAAGACGGCACCCGCGACGGCCAGCTTGCTGTTGTTTCGCGCGATCTGTCCACCGCTCACTTGGCCAGCAGCATCGCCCCCACACTGCAACGCGCGCTGGACGATTGGAGCTTTATCAGCCCGCAGCTTGCAGATTTGTACGAAACGCTCAATCAGGGCAAAGCGCGCCACGCGTTTGAGTTTGATGCCACCAAATGCATGGCGCCGCTGCCACGCGCTTTTCAATGGGCCGATGGTTCCGCTTACGTAAACCATGTGGACTTGGTGCGCCGCGCCCGCAATGCAGAGATGCCAGAAAGTTTTTGGCACGACCCACTGATGTACCAAGGCGGCAGTGACGACTTTATCGCCCCCCTAGATGACGCGCTGTTTGCCAGCGAAGAATGGGGCATTGACTTTGAAGGCGAAATCGCGGTCATCACCGACGATGTGCCGATGGGCACCACCGCAGCGCAGGCGGGCGACCATATTCGCTTGCTCATGCTGGTGAACGACTGGAGCCTGCGCAATTTGATCCCCGCAGAACTGGCCAAAGGCTTTGGTTTTTTTCAAAGCAAACCTGCCACGAGTTTTTCGCCAGTGACTGTCACGCCTGATGAGCTTGGCGACGCGTGGCAAGGTGGCAAAGTGCATCTGCCGCTATCCGTCCATTGGAACGGCAAACGCTTTGGCAATGCGAATGCAGGTGTGGACATGGTGTTCAACTTTCCCACGCTCGTGGCGCACATCTGCAAAACCCGCAACGCCCGCGCCGGCAGCATTGTGGGCAGCGGCACCGTGAGCAACAAAGGCGCCAATGAAGACGAAAAGATAGGCTACTCCTGCATCGCCGAAGTGCGCGCGATTGAAACCATCAAGCACGGCAAGCCGCAAACCGAATTTATGAAGTTTGGCGATACGGTGCGGATTGAAATGTTCGATGCCAAGAAGCAGAGTATTTTTGGAGCGATTGAACAGAAAGTAGCAAAAACCGGCAAATAGGACACGCATTGTCCATGGGCTTTTCCAGGCAAAAATGCCTCAAAACCCGCATGAATACTGCGTAATCTGTTTAGGAATTTGTCCCCTAGACCGGTAATAAGTCACAAAAACCACTGCGCAGATTCACCGCAATTACTGAGCCGCGATTTCTAACCTGATCAGTATCAACATGCTGATCAGGGGAATCACATGAATGCGTTGCAATCGGCTCAGGCAGTGAACACCTCACAAGAAACCGGCGGCCAGGAAGATCTGCTACTGGGTGTGCTGCACGCCATCGACTATGGCGTGATTGTGGTGGATGCCGCGCAAACCATTCTGATCGCCAACCGCTCCGCGCAGGCCACGCTGCAAAGCGGGCGCTTTCTGATCAAGCACGGCAGCCGCCTGGAGCCGCGGCAAACCTCGCAGCACGCCGCCTTTACGCAAGCGCTGCAGCAAGCCTTTGCCGGCAAGCGCCGCATGTTTGCCATGCACGACGGTGACGAAGCGATTACCTGCGCCATGGTGCCGGTGCTGCCGGCCGAGTACAAAGCCAGCCCGACGGTTCTGGTCATGGTGAGCCGCCCGCAAGTGTGCCAGCCGCTGTCGGTGAGTTTGTTTGCAAAAGACGAGGGCCTGTCCGCCACCGAAACCGCGGTGCTCAACGGCCTGTGCAACGGCCTAGACCCGGCCGAAATCGCACAAAACCACGGCGTGGCCATCAACACCATCCGCACGCAGATTCTTTCTATCCGCGCAAAAACGCAATCGCCCAGCATTCGCGCACTGGTGCAGCGGCTGGCGTTGCTGCCGCCGGTGTTGCCGGCGTTGAGAGATGCAGCGATACGCTAACGCTTTCACCGCTTTCTCCTCTCAGGAGTGGGAAGAGCAGCACCGGTTGAAATCCTCCGTTCGGGCTGAGCCTGTCGAAGCCCATTTGCAAGCGGTGAATCTGTCACACCCCTTGCACCGCACCGCCATTCCCCGTAGATTCCCTGCAAGCCAGCTCTCACTCTTGCAGCCATGCGTGTTGACCGCACACTTCAATCCACCAGCCCCACCGCCGCGCTCCCACCCAATATCGCGCAGCTAGCCGCGCTAGGCACGCCGCGCCGCTACCGCAAAGGCACGCTACTGATTGAAGAAGGCGACCACGGCGACACCCTGTTCGTCATCCTCAAAGGCCGCCTGCGCGCCTATGCCACCGGCCCCAACGAGCGAGAGATCACCTTCGGCGTCTACGGCCCCGGCGAATACGTGGGCGAAATGTCGCTCGACGGCGGCCCGCGTTCCGCCAACGTCATCACGCTAGAAGCCAGCGAATGCGCCGTCATCACCCGCGAAACGCTCAAGCGCCACATTGCTGCTAACCCCGAGTTTGCGCTGGAGCTGCTCGCCAAAGTCATCCGCCGCGCGCGCCTCGCCACCGAAAGCTCGCGCAACATGGCGCTGATCGACGTGTACGGCCGCCTGACGCGCCTGCTAGAAAGCCTAGCCGTAACGCAGCCCGATGGCACCCGTGTGATCACCGAGCGGCTGACGCATCAAGAGATTGCCAACCGCGTCGGGTGTTCGCGGGAAATGGTGAGCCGGTTGATAAAGGATTTGGAGACGAGCAGTCATCTATCCGCAGCAAAAGGCCAGCTCACGCTTCGCGGCAACTTGCCTACGCGGTGGTAGCTCCACTAAACCTCCACTGGCTCTTCCCCCGGCTCTACGCGACCCCACCCTCGCCGAAGGTCCGGCGGCGCAGGCGGATTGTCGATCAGCATTTGTTTGACCTGTTCTGCATTCAGCGTGGAATTAATTGCCCAAAGATTTGCTATGCGGCGAGCCACAATCGGCGCGGCAACACTCGTACCATTCATGCGAAACGTTGCTCCGCTGCGGTTAGCCGCTGCGCGCAGGCCGTGCAGTGCGACGGATTCCTCACTCGGTGCAATCACGTCGGGACCGGGCACTGCGCCGGCCCGGCCGGGTCCGGACGAAGAATATGGTGCGACATCGGTGTTGGTTGCAGGATTGCCCGCTATCTCAGGGTTTTGCGTGCTGGCTTTTACATAGCATCCGCCAACCACAACCGGGCGTTTTCCGGTCGCTACATTATTCAGCGTGCCTTTTTTTGTCACATAACGGGGATAGTCAGAATCATCCAGAAAGTAAGACTGTCGGCGTGGGCCATCATCTCCGAGCGCCGGGTTGTCCCGCTCAATTCGCGCGTTGAATGTGATCGCACCGCCGGAATCGTTCTTAACTTGCACATCCCACACACCATGTAGTGCCGGCACTCGCTCGGGTTGGCCAGGGCGCGACCTTCGCGTTGGCCCAAGCGCTAGTAGCCAGGTAGGCCAGCCTGGCGCGTTAGGTGATTGAGTGGTAGAAATGCAAGCCGCGATGACAGTGTTGCCAGAGATATAAGCGAAATTTTTGCCAAGCGGAATTTCTTGCGGCTCATTCTGCCCCGGCGCTTTCACGAGAAGTGAGATACCGGTCGTCGGACTGTTTTCGGGCAACCACACCTCCAGATAGCTGTCTGTGAAATCATCCGGAAGAACTTGCCAACGCAATAACTTACCGGGCACGCCAGAATCAACCGTCTGCTCTGAATGGCCTTTCTGTTCATACCCGTTACCGGCTGCCATTACTACAACACAGTTTTGGTTCTCCGGTCTCCCGAGAAATTCATCGATCGCCCGCTCAAGTAAGGACTCGCCGTTGTGCGGTCCCGCATACGCACCGTCGCTCAGATTGATGACTAGCTTTGAATTTTTCGGGGTTCGGCGAGCAATGTAGTGCAAGGCGTCAATTACATGCACACAGAGCGACGCGCCTGAAGTGTCTTTCAGCGGCCGAGCAGGAAGCTGGACAAAGATAATCGGTGCGCTATTGGCCGAGCCATCGAACCGGTCATCGTCCAGCCCTTTCATTTTGTGCAGCGGATTTGGGTCGCCGGCGAGCAGGTCAAGTACATGCGTGCCGTGACCTAAACTGCCAAACACTGGGTCATACTGGATTTGGCGGTATATATGCGCCTCATCTACATGTTTCTTCTGCGCTATGAGTCTAGATATCTGGTTGGAGGAAAGCTCACCTCCATAACCAAAGCCCTTTACTCTGTCCCAGTATTTTTGATCGTTGTATTTCAATCTATCTGGATCTTGATCCCAAACAGATACCACTCGCGCTTTCCCGCTCGCATCGCAAAACGCCTGGTTCAGAAATGCACACGCGTGATCGACAAGGCCAAATACCACTTCTGGCTCTCCGCCAACCGGTTCCAACACGATTTTTTGTTCAGCGTTTGGGATTGCTGGCAAACCTAGCTTAAATCCGCCGTTGTCTTTATCAAGCTCACGCGCAAACTCTACTAGCTTATTTTCAGGAATTAGCCCGCCGCAGAAATGTTTATTTTGATAAGTAACTGCAGCTTCAAATAAGCCGCGCCAGTGGCTCTCATCGAAGGGACTGTTGAACTTGGCAAGCGCAGGGACACGAGGCGGCACCCCAACTGTGCTTTCCCGCAACTTCGAAAACCCCGCAAAATTTGTGAGATCAGCCCAAATGAGGTAAGGGTCAAGACGGGCAAGCAGATACGAATCCGCGTCCTTCAAGCGAGGCAATCGGGTCGAGTTTGGGACAATCTCAGTCCAATTCATGTGCAACGCTCCCGTTAAACCAGAAAGCCCGCTTGGCGCTGCTCTTGCTGGGCTTGCTCCCATAGCCACTTGAGTGTGCTTGCGCGCTCGCTCATGCACATGGGCTGTGTAGGCGCGCTCGCAAAGTATGGTGTTTTCGGGTTGTCCAGACTTTCATTTGGATTCCAGTCTTTGTCAGATGTGAACCTATCGCCGATGAATGTGCGTGACGTCCACGGCGTTGGCATGCCTTTCTTGGCAGCACACAACGCGACAAAATAGTCAGCAAGGACGCGCGCGAGCAGGCGCCCGACGACGGCATCTACGGGAAAGTGCAGCCCGGCGACAACGCGGTTCTCTGAGATGCGAGCCGCGAGTCCTTTGAGCTGATCTGCTAGCGGGCCGTCGTCAGCTTGATTTGTCAACGCAATCAGTACAAACGCGGCCATGAAGGATTCTGTGGCATGACCGCTGGGCAGTGCAGAGTATCCCGGCGTAACAATCATCGGTTGAATATTGGGCGAATACTCGACCGGCCGCGGGCACGCCAGCGCATGCTTGAAGCGCATGACAACCAGCATGGCAAACTTCAGCGCGATCTCAATCAGTTCGATGGTTTTTGGCGTGCGCTGTGGGTGCAGGTTGAGGATTGCAGCCCAGAAAGGCACTTGGGGCATCAATTGGCTGAGAATTTCAGTGGCCCGTTCCTCTCGGCGCGTGGCCCAGCTTTCGACAATCGCCATCTGCTTTTCGAAGGTTTCACGCGCGGGCCGGCTAATCTTAACGATGGGCTCGCCATCCACATCGGACAATGCAAACTCAACACCACCGTAGTGCCCTTTAAAGCGGATTCCCGCTAGAAGATCAAATTCATACAAGAATCCGCGAATATGGCTTTCCCATAAAGGCAAGTTGCAGGGATTTTCCGTGACGGGAATACCATTGGGCCACTTGTTGGGCTTCCATTGCTTCCCCCAGTTTTGAGGATCACTTCCCACCGAATAAAACGTGCCATCGCGGCTGCGTACGAGTGCATCCGTAAGCAAAGGATTGCCCGACGCCGCGAGCAGCGTGCCAATGCCGGAATACCCGGCGTAGCCTGCGTAACCTGCATACCCCGCATAACCGGCGTAGCCCGCATAGCCGGCATATCCTGCGTAACCCGCATACCCCGCATAACCCGCGTACGACATCGCAAACCCCTTGTTTGATTGGTTGGATTAACTGCGTCTAATTCGGCAAACCGGCTACGCGCAAAGAGTTTGCAAGCAGCGCTGTGTATTCTGGAACATACGCGCGCCCCGGATAGCGTTCTTCAAATGCACGCACAGTAAACCCCGGCTCGAGCGTGAGAAGCGTTTGTATAGTGGCGCGAGCCTCCGAGACTCTTCCGGAGAGCGACTGTGCAATGGCCAGTGCGCGGTAGGTAGATGTGTGGCCAAGATTGGCCATTAGCGACCGGTTTGCAAGCTCAATCGCGCGGTCATAGCGCCCGGCTGAAATCGCCGCTGACGCTGCGAGCGAATCATAGAAGTAGCGCAGCGGGTCAAGCGGCGATAAGGTCAACGCGCGCTCGGTTGCGTCCGCCGCGGGATCGCCTTCTCCTTTGAAAGCATGCATCGTCCCCAAAAACAGCCACGCCAGTGACTCGTTTGGGTTTTCCGTCAGCGCTTCGCGATACTTTGCCGACGCCGCATCAAAATCTTTGCGCAGGTAGGCATGTACAAGACCGGTCATAGTGATTGCCAGCGACGAGTCCGGCTGAAGATCCAATGCGCGCTTTGCTACTTCAAGCGCATGATCGCCCTCTTCTGCAGGGCTAGGAGACCAGCCTTGCACCACGCGGAGCACATGCCATTTGGCAAGCCACACAAGCGGGACTGATTTTCGTGGATGCCGATCTCGCAAATAGTCCAGCAGTTGTTTGGCCCGCTCAAAGCCGCTCGCTGACTGCCTGTGCATCATCGAGATCGCGCCAAGCAGAAGAGAAAAACTCTCCAGCGATGGCATAGGCATCGACTGCGCTCGCTTGACTTCAATATGCAGAACCGCACGATTGACTGCTTCTGCCAAGCGGTTGAGCACGTCACTTTCGGCATCCAGCAGATCATGAATAGATGCGTTCAACCGCTCAGCCCAAATAACGCATCCATCTCTCGCATCCGCCAGCTCTGCGGCCAGCGTCAACCTGCCACTTGATCCGTAATAGGTTCCCGACAGGACGTAGGTAGCATCCAAATGTTTGCGAACATCAGACAGGCCGTAATCGCGGCGTCGAAATGCAGCGCAGGACAGGCGCGAAATCACGTGCAGGTGCGCGGAGGATGACAACGCCGAGATGACTCCGTCAGCAATCAAATCGCCCACCGCATGCAAATCCGCTGGTGCGGCACGTCCGTCAAACGGAATCACCGCAATGGTTGGCAAGTCCTGCGTACTCGTGCCGCCCCTTCCCTCCACAACCGGGCGCGCGCCCGCCGCGCCGATCCGATAGGTGCGCACGGGAAGCGCGACGTGTTTGAAGTAGCACTCCCCCAAATCCTCAGTCTGCGCATCTAGTCCATCCACCACCTGATCCCGCACCGCCGGCGTCACCACAATCTCGCCCGGCCCAGCGAGTGTTGCTACGCGCGCAGCCAGATTCACACCCGCACCGTAAATATCTTCTTGCTCCACAATCACATCCGCCGCATGGATGCCAATGCGCGCATCCATCCGTTCATCGGCTGACAGCGGTTCGTTGAGTTTTGCCAGGCGCGCTTGCATGGCCAGTGCGCATTGCACCGCGGGGCGCGGCTCCATGAATTCGAGCATCATGCCGTCGCCCAGGCTCTTAACCAGGCGCCCGCCCAGCGGCTGCGCGTCAAGGCGCACGGCTTCGTCGACAAAAGTTCGCCAGCGGCGGATGGTGGGTTCTTCATAGCGCTCGATCAGCCTGACAGACTCCACCATGTCCACCACCACCACGGTGCGGGGCATGCGCGTGAGCTCCGTCAGAACAGCCAGTTCTTGCTCTTGGTTCATTCTTGGCCAACCCCTTGAGCGCTACATCAACAGACTTTGGGATAAACCGCGCACCGTTCCCTCGGTTGCGGGATTCTCCACAGTTTTGATGATTCTTCGCAGTCTGTTGCCTTTTAGGCTACTTCACACGGATGCGTAAGGGAAGCGCCCTATTCAGGGCATGCCGCGCGCACCAAATGAGCTGATTTCCGAATTCTGTTTCACGGGAGAAACGTTATGAACAAGTTGTACAGAAGCAAGCTCACGGCTTGCACGATTGCAGCGGCATCTTTGCTGGCGTTGACGGCGTGCGGCGGTGGCGGAGACGACTCAGGTAGCAGCCCCACACCGCCGCCGGTGGGCGGGTCGCCCAGCCCGACGCCTTCGCCTGGGCCAACGGCATCGCCCTCGCCAAGCCCGAGTCCATCGCCGTCGCCGAGTCCAAGCCCGTCACCTTCGCCATCGCCAAGCCCAAGCCCGTCGCCAACCCCAAGTCCTACGAGCTTTGTCGGCACGGCAGCGTTTGGTGCGCCTATGCCGCAAGGCTCCGTGATCCAGATCACAGACCGGGTGGGTGCAGCAGTATGTGCAGAAGCTCCCATCGCCACATCCGCCACTGGCACCTATAGCTGCACAGTCAAAACCGGTGCGCAGACGCCCTTTGTTTTGGTCGTGACCGATCCGAGCGACACGGTAGCGCCTCTAATTAGTTTGCTAGCGGACGCGCCTGCGGCAAACACTGCGTCTGTGTTTAATGTTTCTCAACTTACTAACGCAATCGCCGCCAAACTTTCTCCAAGCGGTGACCCAAGCGTTTTGGCAACCAGTCCGGCAGCACTCATCGCAAATGTAGACAAGGCCAAGCTTGACGCGCAGACTGCAACGCTTGTCGCGCAGATTCAGCCCGTACTTGCCGCCAATGGCGTGCCCAGTCCAGCCACATTCAATCCCATGACCACCGCGTTTGTGGCTGACCGCGCTTCAGCCGTAGACAAGTCACTCGATCAGCTAACGGTAGTGCTGGTCAACGGCGCACCGGCCATTACCAACCCGTTGGCGCCAGACGCTGCGCCCGTTGCCATTGCTGCTGCGGGCACGCCCAACCCGCCTGTCGCAGCAGTCGCTCAGTATCAGTTCAATATCGCGGATCTGGATTTTTCCAAGACGATGCTGGAGAAATGTTTCGTCCGACCGGTCGCCGAGCGCGTCATCGCAAAGGACGACACGCTCGTTGCCAGCGCAGGTGGTCGGGACGTCACGCAGATGCACCCTGACTGTGCACAACTGGCACGCCCGGATTTCTTGCAAAGCGGCTACCGCTTTGGCCAATTGATGTACAGCACCCTGACAAGCGATGCGATGACTGGTGCCAAGTTCAACTTGCCCGAGCTGATGCGCTATTCCAAAGATGCGACCACGGGCACGGAACGCGCCGTCATCAATCAAAAGTATCGAGACGCGAACGGTTTTGCCAGCAACTTCATCATGGTCGTGCAGCGCTATCCAGGCGAAGCGGGTATGCGCGGGTCAGAGTGGTTCTGGCTCGGCAACGGCCGCCCAATTGATGCGTTTCTACGCCCGTTCGTGATTAAGCGCGAGCAATTCAGCACCTTGCCCACCGCGGGGTCAAGCCGCTACGAATCCGGCCTGGAAATTTTTGTTACTGTCACCGGGCCAGGCAGCGTGCGCGCATCTGACGGCGCAGTCATCCGCGCCGCACGCGTGAAAGGCCCCGGCTTGCCGACGGCGGGGTTAGTATTTGGGCGCCTTGATCCAAGCATCCTGAGCAACCAGACGTGGATGGAGATTGTCAATAAAACCGGGGCGGTTCCGGATGTGTTGACCACAGTGAACAATGGCAATCTCTATAGGTTGCAGCGTGTCACATTAGGTGGCGCCGCTCAAGCCAATCCCGTTGGGTCTGTTGTGTGGGCGGAGGCAACCGATACCGGTGGCACTTTACCCAACACCGCCACGTTGACGCCCTTCACGCAGTACACCTTTGAGATTTTTTACGGCGCAGATACAACCCCATCACTGACCGTCACGCCTTCCATCGTCGCCGCCGCACAACCTGCAAGCGTGGGATTGGCGCAGCAGTGGAACAGCTTTACAGACGCGGTCAAGGGTTACATGGACCCCGCCGGCCCGCTGGCGGCTGCGACGTCCAGCTTCAATTACGCATGGACTCTCAATCCATTTGCTGAACCGATTCGCAGCGTGGGTGCTTACACCGGTTCGCGGCCTAATGGTACAAGTGCGTTTCAGATTGTCAATAACGGCACGGTTGGGGTCGCGCTTGGCTCAACAAGCGCGACGGTCAATTCACCTGTCGCAGGGGTATTGTTCCCAGCGCTGACGGCAGATGCAAATAGCTATCGCATTTTCCAGTTGCGCTATCAAAGGCTAGATGGCAGCTACAAAGACAGCACGATTAGATACAACTAGCCTGGCACGTTATCGTGGTCGCTGCACCGTGTTGTGCAGCGACCA
>JBOFGW010000424.1:0-5559 GCA_051649325.1 Burkholderiaceae bacterium
CCCATTGAGTCAAGCAGAGGGGGTTAGAGAATGAACTGCGCCACCCAAACCGCTTGCGACCTTCCCGAGCCGGTGCTGACCATCCACGTGAACTGGCCAGCGCTTGCCACGCGCATCCGCACGCTTGCCGCGCCAGTGCTGCATTGGCACAGCGCGCACAAGGCGCGTCGGCATCTGCGCGCCAGCATCATTGCGCTGTCTGATCTGGACTGCAGAGCGCTGCAAGACATCGCGTTTTCTTGCGAGCTGCGTGATGCGTACACCGCGCACAAGTTCGGCGCAAAAACGCCGCAGCGCTGGTGAGTTGGGCGCGCGCCAAGCTTTCGCTTCAAAACTCGCCCCACAACGGGCTTCACAATCGTGAACACGCGCGCGGTGATCGCGTGCGAAACAATTTCTTTCGATTCACACGCACCTCTTCTTGCAAGAACCAGGCGATCGCGATAGCGTTCTGACTGGCGCGCGCTGCGCGCGTCAACAATCAACGCTCACACCTGGAGACTGCATGCACACCTTCTTTCGGCTTGCCGCAATTACTTTGGCTGCTGCTGCGCTTGCCGCGTGCGCTGCACTGGGCGGCCCGCGCACTTTCACACTGACGGAAGCGCAGCTTAACCGTTTGATGGATGAGCGCATGAACAAGTCACTCACCTTTCTCAAGCTGTTTGATGTGAACCTGGCCAATCCAAAGATTGCGCTTGATCAAAGCACCGGTCGCGTGATCACCAGCATGGATGCGAACATGAAAAACCCGTTTTCCGGCAATCGCCTCTCCGGCAGCGCCAAGATTTCCGGCAAACTGAACTTTGATCCGAAGACAAACAGCATCGTGCTGGCCGACACGCGTACCGAAGACTTCAAGCTCGACGGTACACCCGCGCAATACGCCAATCAGATCAACGCGATCGGCAAAATGGTGGCCAGTGAATTCATGAACGACTTTACGGTCTACACCCTCAAACCCGAGGACTTGAAGGTAAACGGCGTGACCTACTCACCCGGCAAGTTTGAGGTGCTGCGCGACGCACTGTCGATCACGCTGAATCCAACAAAATGAGTTTGCGATAATGCGTGCTGCTTCTTTAGAGTACGCGCATTGGACACTCTTCTTCTGATCAAGGCAGCCATTCTCGGCATCGTCGAGGGGCTGACCGAATTTCTTCCCATCTCTTCCACCGGCCATTTGATTCTGGTCGGTTCACTGCTCAACTTCACCGGGGAGAAGGCCAAGGTCTTTGACATCGCGATTCAGACCGGTGCCATCATCGCCGTCATCATGCTGTATTGGCAGCGCTGTTGGGGCACAGTGGCCGGGCTGGCGCACGACCCCAAGTCGCGCAAGTTTGCGGTGAATGTGGTGATTGCGGTGCTGCCGGCAATTTTGCTGGGGCTGCTACTGGGCAAATTTATCAAGTCGCATTTGTTTACGCCGCAGGTGGTGGCCACCACGTTCATCTTGGGCGGCATCATCATTCTGTGGGTGGAGAAGCGGCAGCAAAGCGCACCGCGCGTAGACCATCTGGATGATCTGTCTTGGCAAGACTCGCTCAAGGTCGGGCTGATTCAGTGCCTGGCGATGATTCCAGGGACAAGCCGCTCCGGCGCGACCATCATCGGCGGCATGTTGATCGGCCTTTCGCGCAAAACCGCGACAGAATTCAGCTTCTTTTTGGCGATTCCCACCTTGATCGGCGCCGGCGCTTACAGCTTGTACAAAGAGCGCGCGCTGCTGTCAGCGGCGGATATTCCGATGTTTGCCGTGGGGTTGGTGTTTGCGTTTTTATCTGCGTGGCTATGCATTAAGTGGCTGATCAAGTACGTCTCAAGCCACACCTTTGTGCCGTTTGCCTGGTACCGGATTGTGTTTGGCGTCATCGTGCTGATCACCGCCTACACAGGCGCGGTGGACTGGCACGGGTAAGCGCATTTAAACGGCTCTACGCACTATTGATGCGGGTTTTGAGCCATTTTTGCTTCAAAACCCGCATGGATATTGCGTAGATACCTTCTAACTACCCCTTGCGTACTGCATTGATCGCAGCATTGGTGTCTTCCGCCGCTCGGCCCGCAGCCTGCGCAAAATCAGCTCCGGCGCTGGCATACAAAATCGCGCGGGATGAATTGATCAGCATGCCGTAGCCATCTGCATCGCGGCCTGCTTCCACGCTAGCCACCACATCGCCGCCCTGCGCGCCGACGCCGGGTACCAAGAGCGGCATACGCGGCGCAATCGTGCGCACACGTGCAAGCTCAGCCGGCACGGTGGCACCCACCACTAGACCAAGCTGCCCGTTCGTATTCCACGGCCCGGCCGCCAGCTTGGCCACACGCTCAAACAAGCGCTCGCCGCCGACATCCAGGTTCTGCAGCTCCGCGCCGCCGGGGTTGCTCGTGCGGCACAAAAGAATCACGCCCTTGTCGGCCCACTTCAAGTACGGCTCGAAGGAATCAAAGCCTTGATACGGATTGACCGTCACCGCATCCGCGCCGTAGCGTTCAAACACCTCCAGCGCGTATTGCGTTGCCGTCGCGCCCATGTCGCCACGCTTGGCGTCCAGCACCAGCACATGCTGCGGGTACTGGGTGCGGATGTAGTCCATCAGCCGCTGCAACGCCGGCTCAGCCGCCTGCGCGGCAAAGTAGGCGATTTGTGGTTTGAAGGCACAGCAGTGCGGCGCGGTGGCATCCACAATCGCTTTGCAAAACGCAAACACGCGATCCGGGTCGTTCTTGAGCGGCGCGGGGTAGCGGTCTTTGTCGGGGTCGAGTCCGACACACAACATCGAGTCCGTTGTCCGCCACGCGGCTTTAAGCTTTTCAGTGAATTTCATGCGGACATTGTAGGCGCGTACACTCATTACCAATGTCAGCTACTGCCTCGCACCTTTCCCGCCGCGATCTGTGGCTGCTCCTCATTCTCACGCTAGGCTGGGGTCTGAACTGGCCGGTGATGAAGGCCGGGGTGCAGGACTTTGCGCCGATGGGCTTTCGGTTTCTGTGCATGGTGCTGGGTCTCACCGTTCTGTTTGCTTGGGCGAAGTCAACCGGCCAAAGCCTGCGCGTGCCGCGCAGTGATTGGCGCAACCTGGCAATCCTGGCTGTGCCCAACGTGCTGATCTGGCATGTCTTCATCATCTACGGCATCAAATATCTTTCCTCCGGCCGCGCCGCGGTGCTGGCCTACACCATGCCGATCTGGGTGGTGCTGATCAGCGGGCTGGTCTACCGTCAATCGCTCTCTGCGCGGCAGGCGGCGGGCGTGCTGTGCGCGCTGGTGGGCGTGGTTGCGCTGGTGCATAACGAAGTGACGCATCTTTCCGGCAAACCGCTGGGCCTTGCACTCACGCTCACGGCCGCGTTTGCGTGGGGCTGGGGCACGATTCTGATGAAGCGGCTGCCACTGGCCGCCAGCACCGTGGCGGCCACGTTCTGGATGCTGGTGATGGCCATGGTCGTGCTTGGCCTGGGTTCCATGCTCGTGGAACGTGCGCAGTGGCGTGCGCCGAATCTGCTGGAGTGGGCATCGATTCTGTACAACGCCGCGGTGGCAATAGCGTTTGCACACGTGGTGTGGTTTCACTTGGCGCGCGTATTGCCGCCGGTGGCCAGCGGCTTGTCGGTGATGATGATTCCGATCGTTGGCGTGTTTTCCGGCGCGTGGCTGCTGCACGAGCAGCTGGCACTGGCCGACTGGATTGCACTTGTCGCTATCAGCGCGGCGATTGCCAGCGTGCTATTGCCGCAGCGCGGCGCAACAGTCAAAGAAATTTAACGAACCGCTAACAAATCCGTTCGCGTTGAGCCTGTCGAAACGCATTTGCGAACCGTTGGAAAAAGAGAAGTTTGCAAATGGGCTTCGACAAGCTCAGCCCGAACGGAGGGTGTGAACAGCGCCCGCTCAAGGTCTTTAAACGCTAACCGCGCTTGAAATCATCCAGCACGCGCCGGTCGCGCTTGGTAGGCCGGCCAGCCACATTCTGCGCAGGCTCGGCATACAAACGCTTGCGTTCAATCGCTTCAATGCGCGCCTTAGCGCCTTCCGGCGTTTCGCGGTACAGCAAGCGCGCCACGCTGGCTGGGCCGCGCTTGTCGGACACGGCTAGCACTTCAATTTCCCAGGTCAACTCACCAATGCGGATCGCGAGCAACTCGCCGCCGCGCAGCTCTTTGGATGCCTTGACCACAAGCTCATCGATGGTGACGCGGCCGCGCTCAATCGCTTCGACCGCGAGCTGGCGGGTCTTGAAAAACCGCGCGGCCCACAGCCACTTGTCAACGCGGACTCGCGCCGTCTCGATTTTCTGATTCATCGTCTAGAAAAAGTGTCGCGCTCACCTGCGCATGATCGCTGTAGATGCGCGCTTCACGCTCGCCGCGCTTGCGCAGCGCGAGGTGATCGTTAAAGTAGTCCACGCGGTCGACAAAACCGCGCGCGTTCTTGGCAAACGGCGCAAACTCTTCGCTCACGAGCACATGGTCAATCGTTTCCGGCACGCCTTCATGCGCGTGCGTGTAGGCCGTGTCGCGCCGCTGCGCGCCGACAAACGGAATGCTGCGCGCACGTTGCAGATCAAACGCGTCAAACAGCATGGCATCGCGCTGCGGAGCGTCGCGCCGCTTGTAGGTGGTGGCGGCGATCAGCTGCGTGGTCTGCGCTTGAATCACGTCGTTAAAGTCACCTAGCACTACCAGCGGCTCACGCGTGCGCCACAGCCGATCAATCACTTTTTGCCGCACACCCAGCGCATCACCGCCGCGCATCATCAAGCTGCGCAGTTGCGCTCGGGCGAGAAGTTCGGGGTTGTCTTCATCGTCACCATCGAGCCATTCCGGCCGCTTGCTTTTCAGATGCACGGTCATCACACGCAACAACTGGCCATGCGCATCCACCACCGCTTCCAGCAGCGGCCGCGAAAAGCGCGTGTGGGCCCCGCCACCAGGTAGCGGCACATGATCGGCGGGCTCTAGTTCGACAAAAGAATTCAGCTCGCGCACCGGCAGGCGTGAGGCGATGCCCAGGCGCGGCAGTAAACGCCCCTCCACCAGCGTATCGGCGTGCGGCGCAGCCAACGTAGCGCCACGCATCCATGTGCTGTGCGCGACAGCTTGCTGCAGCGCCTGCAGATTGAAGACTTCTTGAAACATCACCACATCGCAGCGCAGCACATCCAGCTGCCGCGCAATCCAGTCCAGCTTGGCTTGATATTCGTCTTGCGAGTATGGATCTTGGTTCTCGTAAAACTGCACACCCGGCAGCGCGAGGTTGAGCAGATTGAAGCTGGCAACTGTGATGTGGGGCATGGCGCAGAGTGTACGGCCTGCGGTTGACTTAAGCGGAGTCGATTAGAGTGCGACTACGCAATATCCATGCGCTTTTTCAAGCAAAAATGGCTCAAAAAGCGCGTAAATACTTGTTGGTACGCAGGGAGCTCGCGCTTGCAAGCGCTCGCCGTTCACGCGGCGGCAGGCAATGCCTGCCGAAATCCCGCGTTCACCATGGATATTGCGTAGAGCACCTATAGATAAAGCCTGAGAAGTGTGTAGACCACCATCCCCACA
>JBOFGW010000425.1:0-27450 GCA_051649325.1 Burkholderiaceae bacterium
CGCTCGCAATGACAGTGCTTTTGATGTGCTATACGCAATATCCATGCGCATTTTCAGGCAAAAATGGCTGAAAACCCGCATGGATATTGCGTAGAACCTTAGAAATCAGCTCAAAAGCCGCGTTCAGTTTGTCAAACTGCCGTTTGCTCGCAGCATCACCAGATCCACAAAACGCGAGGCGCGTTTTTGCGCGCCGCCAAAGCTCAGCGCCAGGCCGTCTAGCTCCATGCGCCGCGCCTCGGTGCGCAGCTCGCGCAGTTGCTCCACCACGCGGCCGCCGCGCCGTTCGCTGGCCCACTGCGCCAGCCAGCGCGCCGCCATGTGCCCTTCAAACGTGGCGGCAGAGGCCGGCTCGTCAAAGTATTTGCGCATGATGCGGCTGTGCTCGCGTGCCAGCAGCGTGACTTGCCGGCGCGGGTCTTCTGCCACTTGGGTGATGATCGCGCCACTCGCATCGCCCCCCAAAATCTGCAGCACACTGCGCGGGTTGACCTTGGATAGCCCGATGATGAATGTGCCCGGCACCGCTTTGCGATAGGCCTGATAAAACGTGGCGTAGTCCACCGAATCGCCCGCCACCACAATGGCCTGCGGTGACTTGGCGGTGAC
This sequence comes from Burkholderiaceae bacterium, assembly GCA_051649325.1. Classification (GTDB taxonomy): domain Bacteria; phylum Pseudomonadota; class Gammaproteobacteria; order Burkholderiales; family Burkholderiaceae_C; genus JBJOQV01. The sequence goes on from JBOFGW010000425.1 coordinate 610, forward strand.
CTGCGCCAGATGCGCGCTGCCGCCCGCGGCGCCCGGCGTGCTCAGCACGATGTGCGGCGCATGCCCGGTGGCGCGCTGGATTGCGGCTTGCATCAGCTCTGCGTCCAGCTTCATGGCCTCGGGCAGCGCAATCACCATGCGCGTCACGCCCATGGTCTTGAGCGACTGGCCGATGAACTGCGCCTCATCTTCATAGCCGGCGCGCAGCAGCAGCACGCGGGCATTGGCCTCGTACTTGTGGCTGCCTACGGTGGGCGCCACAAACACCACCTGCTCACCCTGCAGCACCGGATCGGCCAGCGCCAGATCAAGCTGTGCCTCGCGCACCAGGCCCAGAATCACATCCACGCGTTGTTGCGTAGCCAGCTCGCGCATCGCGGCGGTGAGCTGCGCGGGATCGTCTTCTACCGTACGCGTCACCACCCGCAGCTTGCCGCGTGCGGTGTCACGCACCTCATCCAAATAGCCCTTGGCACCAGAGAAAAAATCGCGCGATTCTTCCACGCTCGGGCCGGAGCGAATTTGCAGCAAGCCCGCAGTCAGGGTCTGGGCATGAAGCGTTGGGGAAGCGCCAAGCAGAAGGGCGCACACAGCAAGAGTGGTAAACAGCCGAGAAAGCATAGGGATGGGTCACTACGAAAGGTCTGAGAGACCGAAAAGAGTAAGCAACTGACATGAAATCTTCATGACTCTGGCTAGATAAAAGAGTCGAGTATCTACACCGCGGATGTCGTGGTCAGTGTTCTTGCCACATTGCATTTTTAAGTGCTGTACGCAATATTCATGCGCTTTTTCAAGCATTTTTGCCTGAAAAAGCGCATGGATATTGCGTAGAGGCACCTAAAATCGCACCATGCCAATCACCAACACCCGCCGCACCCACGTCTTATTCATCTGCAGCCGCAACCAGTGGCGCAGCCCCACCGCAGAGCGCGTATGGCGGAGCGACGCGCGCCTTTCCGTGCGCTCCGCCGGCACCGCAAGCAGCGCGCACCGCGTGGTGAGCGAGGCCGACATTGCGTGGGCCGATGTGATTTGCGTGATGGAAGAAAAACCCCAGCGCCACCTGCGCGCACAGTTTGGCGCGCTGCTCGCAGGCAAACCGCTACACGTGCTGGATATTCCAGACGATTACCGGTTTATGGATGCGGAGCTAGTGGAGTTGGTGCGGGTGTCGGTGGCAGGCGTGCTGGATAGCAACGCTTAGTTTGACCAATCTGGCTCACCTGAAAGAATGAATTTCTCAAGCGTTTGGCCAACTAGACGTTGACCTGCCTCCAGCGTACTCCTAACAACGCCGTGATCAGCCCAAGACGCAGCGCCCGCTTCATCGGCATCGAACCGACCAGTGTGCACCGCCCTTGAGCGCAAGTCATATACCTGTGTCACGAGCGTTCCTAATTCTCCCTTATGTTTTGCGGATGTTCCAAGTGCCGCCTTTGCGCGATTTCGTATTGTTTTGGCGATCTTTTCATTCTCGGCAATTGGCCCATAAAGTGATTCGAGTGCGATGCCCAGTTCTATTGCCGCGTCCACAGTGCGGAAGCCTTTAAGTACTGAGCTGTTTAGGCGATCCAAAGGAATTCTGAAGCGCTCCTTCGCTGAATCGGCCAGCGCTGCAAATCGCTCAAAACAAACTGATACTCGCCCCCAGTTTTCAGCGTCAACTGGCACGCTCGGTGACCATGCTGAACCATCGATACCAAAGCCGCTGATTTCAGGAACCCAGGGCACCGATGCGTCTGCAGCTAATGTGCGATGCATCAGCCGGAAACCAGCGCCCAAAACGGCCGTGCAGCACCGGAGCATATCTAACATTGGCTGAATGTCGACTGGTTTGTATGGTGGATAAGCATCCCAAGCACGAAGATGGCATCTGGGGATGGTGTGTCGGCGCATGATCGCTGCAGTGGGGTGCCAAAAGGAAAAGTCCCTTCGGCTGATGAGCTCCCACTTGACTTCTTCGTTGGGTATGGTGTGCCAAGGCACGACTGTTAGCTCGCCAACCTGCAGGGCGTCAGTTGGATCAATTCCGTCTACATGGAGTATTTCGAGAATCTCCAATTCCTGAGTATTCAAATAGCGCGCTAGATCGGCTAAAGCTGTTTGGACGCTCGTTGCTTGTGCACGACTGAGAAGCCAGAGCACCAGAAATCTCCGGTCAATCCGCATTCGCGAATGAAACATATACTGGTCTGCGTTATCGAAGAACTCCAGGTCTGGAATTTCTTTAAGCACAGAGAGAAGCTGCCTGAACTCTGCGGGCGCTTCTTCAGGTACGTCTCGCAATCGAATCCATTGCCAGAACAGAGCACGCTCGACACTACGCGCTTTGCCAGCTACGGCATGAGCGGCTTCGAGTGAATTTGTGAGTGACTCGATTTCTTGAGGTGACATGGGATTCGTTTTTGTTCGACCTTTGAGTTCACAGCATTTCAACAAGTCCAGGGTAACTTGAGGGGTCTTCAAGTTGAAAAGCATTCACGCAATATCCATGCACCTTTCCAGGCAAAATTGCTTGAAAAGTGCATGGATATTGCGCAAATGCTTTGAAAGGCAACAAAAAACCCCGCCGCAGCGGGGTTTTGCACATCAAGCTAAGCCGTAAAACTGCTTAAGCCTCCACGCCCTGATACTTGGCGAGTGCGCCTTTCATTTTTTTCAGCGCGGCTACTTCAATCTGGCGGATGCGCTCGGCGCTTACGCCGTACTCGTCGGCCAAGTCGTGCAGCGTGAGGCCTTCATCGCCTTCGTCGCCGCTGCGCAGCCAGCGGGTTTCAACAATGCGGCGGCTGCGGGCGTCTAGCGCACTCAGTGCGGTTTCCAGGCCGTCGCTGGCGAGCGCGTCGCGCTCCTTGCGGGCCATGACTTGGGTGGGCTCGCTGCGGGCGTCTTCCAGGTACATGATCGGGGCGTAGGCTTCTTCGCCGTCGTCATTGGTGCCTTCTAGCGCCACGTCGCCACCGGAGAAGCGCATTTCCATCTCGCGCACTTCTTCGGGTTTGACGTCCAGCGTCTGGGCGATTTTGGCCACTTGCTCGGAATCCAGCGTGCTGGAATCGCCCTTCATGCTGCGCAGGTTGAAGAACAGCTTGCGCTGGGCCTTGGTGGTGGCCATCTTCACGGTGCGCCAGTTTTTGAGGATGTGCTCGTGAATCTCGGCCTTGATCCAGGTCAGGGCAAAACTCACCAGGCGCACGCCGCGGTCTGGGTCAAAGCGCTTCACGGCCTTCATCAGGCCGATATTGCCTTCTTGAATCAGGTCCGCGTGCGGCAGGCCGTAGCCCAGGTAATTGCGGGCGACGGACACGACTAGGCGCAAGTGAGAGAGCACTAACTTACTGGCTGCATCAAGATCATTGTCGTTCTTGAGGCGCACGGCCAAGTCATGCTCTTCTTGCGGCGTGAGCATGGCGATGCGGTTGACGGCGCTGATATACGCGTCAATATTGCCAATCGCGGGGAGCGCGATGGCGCGTGTGGTGCCCTGTGGGCTGTTTTGGTTCATGGTAAAAACGGGTGCCAATGCGAGGGAGGAGTTCATTGTTCAAGCCTTTCCTGAACGATTTACTACAGTATTTTAGCACTCTAGACCACAGAGTGCTAAGGCGCCAATTTAAACATTTGATGGCGGTCATAGCATGCGTCTGCGACAAACGCCCACATTGAGGGCATGAACTGCGGCTGGCGCGGTTCAGTGACGGCGGCGCCGCGTAAATCTTTGTCTGAATTACTCGTTGTGAACTTACGGGCAATCTGTATGCCCGTCCCCAAGCAAAAATGGCCGGAAAGGCGCATGGTTATTGCGTAGAGCCGCGCCGGCTTGCAGCCTAGCCGCGGCGTTTTGTCCGCTTTGTCGCCATTCTGATAACGCTGCTGCCCGCAAAGCTGAGCTTGTTTGACCAAGCTGCAACCCATGCGGTTTTGCAGCGACAGAAGCGCCGCAGGACACAGGAGTTGCTTAAACTTCGATTCCTGAAGCGCGCGCAAAGCACTAATGTGAAGGTACTGGCTTAAGACCACGCGCTAAGCGCATTAGTTTCACCCCATAACATTCGCATGACACCTGCACTCGAATTTCTCGACGCCACTGATTTGCCGAGTAACGGCCCGTCCACGGTCGTCAACCCGGCGTATGCCATGTCGGCCAACAGTTCATTTTTGGCTGATGAGCACACGCTGGATCTAGCGGGCGGCGAAACGCCTGAAATTCGCACGCTGTACGGCACCATCATGGAGAAGACCTGGCGCCGCTACGCGTTTGACCGCACCATCGCAGAAACCTGGCCGGGCGACAAAACCGCTTGCATCCTCGCCCTGTCCAAAGAAATGGTGGAGCTGCAGCTCACGCCTGCGCAGGTGCATGCGCTGGAACGCGTGATCGTCGCCACGCACCGCGTGTTTGGCGAGCACTTTGTGCTTGTGCATGCGCTGCTGAAGATGGCGCGCGATCCGTCCATTACCGATGAACGCGTAGAGCACTACCTGCGCCGCGCTACCGGCGCGATTGTGTTTTCAATCCGCCGCGGCGAGCTAGCCGCCGCTCACGCGCTGCTGGATACGCTGCGCGACCGGCACCTGAATCCGGCCCAGCAAGCCACCAAACAGCTGGTGCGCAAAGCGCTGGCGTGGCGTTTGCGCAATAGCCAAGTGGCTGCTTAGGCAGCGTCTCTCCTCACAGCCGGCCCGCCGGCTTACATTTGGACACACAGCGAATCGCACCGTTGCACACGGCGGTCGCTGCTTGCCCGACACTGATCGTTAAGCAAACACACAATGATCAGGAGAGAACCATGAAACGCATCTTCATCGCCACTGCCGCAGCCGCGCTAGCCTTGCTGGGCACTGCAGCCCACGCCGGCGGCCGGGTGGATTGGTCGGTCAATATCGGTATCGGCATTCCGGGCGCGGTGGTGTATCCGGCGCCGGTGTATGTGCCGCCGCCCCCTGTGATCTACGCGCCGCCGCCGGTGGTGTACGCCCCGCCGCCGCCGGTGTATGTGCGCCCCGCGCCGGTGTACTACGCGCAGCCCGTGGTGTATCGCGTGCCGCCGGGGCACTACAAAAAATGGCATAAGCACTGCTACAAATACGGCCCGAACGCCTGCTCTTATGGCCGCCCCGTGGTGGTGTACCGCGACCGCGATGATTACGACGACTGATCGCGTACCGCTCCTGTTCTCCCTCAACCTCTAATAGCGCCTGCCTAAACCGGTGCCGTTAGAGGGCTGGCTCTGCGCCCCGCGCCCCCGCGGCGAGCGCGGGGCCATTTTTTTAGCTCCCCCTACAATCGGCGGCAGACAATAAGAGGGGCGGCATGAATCAGCAGGGCGTTTTGGTGGGGGGTGCGGCGGCATTTGCGCTGCTATGCGCCTTTTCGGTGTGGTGGATCGGGCCACACGCGGCATCGCGCGATGCGCTGCCCAATGCAAAGCCGCTGGCCGCGCGGCCCCGCGTGGAGCCGGCAGCATCGCCCACGCCGGTACTGCCGCCTGTCGCGCAAAAAACTACGCCTACGCCAGCCCCAACGCCAACCCCGGCGGCGTTGCCTACGGTTGCTGCGCCGGGCAAGGCGTTGCCTTCGCCCGTCGCATCGCCATCGCTCGCAGTGGTTGCACAAACCACTGCACCGGGGGTTGCGACCGCGCGCGAAGTGGAAGTTGATATCGCCAAACAACTGCAAGGCAAAACCATCGAGTTTGAAAGCAAAAGTGACCAGCTCACAGCGCGCGGCAAAGAGGTGCTGGATGGTTTGCTGCCGCTGTTTGCCAAAGCCCCCGCCGCGCGCTTTTTGATCGAAGGCCACACCGATAGCTGGGGCGAACCGGCCTACAACTTGGCGCTTAGCGAGCGCCGTGCGCGTTCGGTACAAGCCTATTTGGTGAGCAAGGGCCTCAACGCTCAGCGCTTGGAAGCCAAGGGGGTGGGCGATGCGCGGCCGATTGCGGACAACAAAACCACCGCCGGCAGCCGCAAGAACCGCCGGATTGAGTTCAAGGCCTTGTAGGGCAAGCGCATGACTGACCTGACATTCAAGCTCATCGTTTGCCTGCTGCTCGCCGGACTCATCGGATTCATCACCGCTTGGCTGCTGCGCGGGCTGCGTATGCAAGGCATGCGTGCGGAGGTAGATGCCGCCAAGACCCGCACACTCGAGATGGACCGCAAAGCCATGCTGCATCAAACCGAGCTGGCCGGGCGTGACAAGCGCCTGACCATTCTCGACGCTGAACTTGCTGAAGAAAAAAAGCGCTTCGCAGAACTGTTTGCAGAGTTTCAAAAGACCGATCAGAGCTTGATTGAACAGCGCGCAGCCGTCGCAAGCCTGCGCACGCAGATTGAAACAGGCAGCGGCGAAGGTGCAGCGCGTCCTGCGCTGCCAGGCGAGGTGCAAGAACTGCAGAGCAAGATTGCGGAACTGGAAGAAAACCTGCGCGACTGCGCCAGCCAGCGCGCCCAGCTGCACGCGCGCCTGCTCGCGGCCGGCCCCGCCGTGCAGCCCTTCGAGGGCGAGCCACCGCGGCAGTTCACCGAGCTGCCCAAAACGATTGACGATCTCAAGCACATCCATGGCGTGGGTCCGGTGCTGGAAAAGCTGCTGCAAAAACTCGGCATCTATCTGTTCAAGCAAGTCGCGCGGTGGAAAGATGAAGACATCGATTTTTTCGACGCGCAGCTCGGCCAGTTCCACGGCCGCATCCGCCGCGAAGGCTGGGTGCGCAGCGCGGTAGAAGAGCACTACAAAAAATACGGCGAATGGCTGGCCGAGGGCGAGCCGGCGATTACCAAGCCGGAGACGAATCGCTGATCTCACATTGATTCGCAGCTATTGACGGGTGACGGCGGATAGTTGTCATTCCGAGCGCAGCGAGGACTCTCTCGTTGCGCGCTGATAGATTCCTCGCTGCGCTCGGAATGACAAAAATAGGTACGTCACGCAATATCCATGGGCTTTTCCAGCCAAAAGTGCCTGAAAAAGCTCATGAATATTGCGTACAAGCACTTGCGGAACGCCTCACTTACAGCTCGTAACAGCTCTGCAGCCAATCCTGTTGCACACTGGCCTTGGTGAAAAGGAGTCTGCAATGAAGCATCTTGCGCTTTGTGGTTTGATGATGTGCGCCGTGGCCGCTGCGCATGCGAATGAACGCGGGAACACCGCGCCTGGTGGTTGCTACAACATACCTTCGGCTACTGCGCCTGCAGCCGCGCAGACACAGCGCAGCATCATTCCGCAATCATCGACTGGATTGGTCACACACAGCGGCGGCCGCGTGTTTCATAACACCGGCCAAGTCGTGCATCGCGGCGGGAATGTGATTCACAACGCCGGGCAAGTCACGCACAACACGCCGCTGCTGAATCGACCCGTGCCTAACTATGGTGCTGCATACATGCCGCAGCCTTGCACGCCGGGCGGTTAACCGACTAGCGCCTGCGCAAACTCCTGCGCGGAAAACGGCTGTAAATCTTCCAGTGCTTCACCCACGCCGATAAACAGCACCGGCACAGGGCAAGTCTTGGCAATCGCGGCCAGCACGCCGCCTTTGGCTGTGCCGTCGAGCTTGGTCACGATCAGGCCGGTGAGGCCCAGCGTGTCGTTAAACGCTTTGACCTGCGCCACCGCGTTCTGGCCGGTGTTGCCGTCGATCACGAGCCAGCGCTCGTGCGGCGCGCCTTCCAGCGCTTTGGCACAGACGCGGGCGATTTTTTTCAGCTCTTCCATCAGATGCGTTTGCGTGGGCAAGCGGCCGGCGGTGTCGGCAATCACCACGTCCACATTTTTTGCGCGGGCGGAGGCCACCGCGTCAAACACCACCGCGCCGGGGTCTGCGCCTTCTTGGCTGATGACAGTGACGCGGTTGCGCTGCCCCCAAACGGCGAGCTGTTCACGCGCGGCGGCGCGAAAGGTGTCGGCGGCGGCCAATATCACGCTGTGCCCCGCCTCGCTTAAATGATGCGTGATCTTGCCGATGCTGGTGGTTTTGCCTGCGCCGTTTACGCCGGCAATCATCACCACCCAAGGCGTTTGTTCAGGTACTTGCACCGCGCGCTCCAGCGGTTTGAGTAGTGCAGCAATGACTTCACGCAAAGCGGCGCGCACTTGCGCTGCGTCTTCGATTTTCTCTGCCTTCACCTTCGCGCGCAGTTCTTTCAGAATCTCTTGCGTCGCGGGCATGCCGCAATCGGCCATGAGCAGCGCGGTTTCCAGCTCTTCAAACAGCGCTTCATCCACCTTGACCACGCCAAACACCGCCGCAATGCTGCCGCCGGTTTTGGACAGTCCGCGTTTAAGCCGCGTCATCCAGCCGGGTTTGTCTTGTTCGGCGGCAGGTGCGGGCGCTGCGGCTACTTGTGATGTAGCAGGGCTGACTCCCTCTCCCGCATCAGCGGGAGAGGGTTGGGGTGAGGGCGACGGCGCCGCTTCTTCCCGCGGTTTTCGTTTAAAAAAGCTGAACATCGTATGGAGGGCTGCGAGAAGTATGGTTGTTGGTGTGCGACTAAACCCGTTCGCCCTGAGCCTGTCGAAGGGTATTTGCAGCGCAACGCGCAGGGCATCAAATGCGTTTCGACAGGCTCAACGCGAACGGATGGTGTGGTGCACGTTTGGTGAGATTGTAAAGTTCTCCCATGCCCCAACCGCGCGCCATCAAAAATTCCACCCAAAACGCCCCCGGCAAAGTCCGCATCATCGGTGGGCAATGGAAGCGCACGCCGCTGGCTGTGCCGCAGATGGAAGGCCTGCGCCCCACGCCCGACCGCGTGCGTGAGACCGTGTTTAACTGGCTGTTTACCCTGCGCGGCGCCCTAGAAGGCGCGCGCTGCCTGGATGTGTTTGCCGGCACCGGCGCCTTGGGGCTGGAAGCCGCCAGCCGCGGCGCGGCGCAAGTGGTGCTGGTGGAGCGCGATGCCAAGCTCGCCGCCGCACTCACCGCCGCGTGCGCCAAGCTCAAGGCGCAGCAAGTGCAGGTGCGCCAGGGCGACGCGCTGACGGTGCTGCGCAGCCTGGCCGGCCCGTTCGACCTAGCGTTTCTCGACCCGCCCTACGGCAAGGCGTTGCTCGCCCCGGCGCTGGCTGCTGTGGCCCCGTTGCTCGCGCCGGATGCACTCGTCTACGCTGAAGACGACGCGCCGCTGGCCTTTGCCGGCTGGGAGGCCGTGCGCCAAGACCGTGCCGGCGCGGTGCACTATGGTTTGCTGCAACGCGCAAATCCATGAATAATGGTGTAAAACGCAGGGGAGTAAAACTAGAAGACGCACTATTGATGCGCATTTTCAGGCCAAAATGGCTGGAAAAGCGCATGGATATTGCGTAGACGATCCACAAAGGCGAGGGGAAAAGCCAATGTCAGTCACTGCCGTGTATCCAGGCACGTTTGATCCACTCACTCGCGGGCACGAAGACCTTGTGCGCCGCGCCGCCAACCTGTTTCCCAAGCTGATCGTGGGCGTGGCTGACAGCAAGGCGAAGGGGCCATTTTTTTCAACGCACGAGCGCATCGAAATTGCGCGGGAAATCCTGGGCCACTATCCCAACGTGCAGGTGAAGGGCTTTTCCGGCCTGCTCAAAGAGTTTGCCAAGGCCGAGGGCGCTAAAGTGATTGTGCGCGGCCTGCGCGCCGTGGGCGATTTTGAATACGAGTTTCAACTCGCCGGCATGAACCGCGCGCTGATGCCCGGCGTGGAAACCATCTTCTTGACTCCCAGCGAACAGTACCAATTTATCAGTGGCACGATGGTGCGCGAGATCGCCATGCTCGGCGGCGATGTGAGCAAGTTTGTGTTTCCAAACGTGGAAAAGTGGCTCAAGGACAAGGTGACGCAGATGGGGCGGATGGGGTAGGCGCTGTATGGCTTTAATCATTACAGACGAATGCATCAACTGCGACGTGTGCGAGCCCGAGTGCCCGAACGGTGCGATTTCTATGGGTGTGGAAATCTACGAGATTGATCCGCACAAGTGCACGGAATGCGTCGGCCACTACGATGAACCGCAGTGCCAAGTGGTGTGCCCGGTGGAGTGCATTCCGTTCAATCCTGAGTGGCGCGAGAGCCGCGAAGAGCTGCTCGCCAAGTATGAGCGGCTGACGGGCAAGATTGCGCAGGCTGCTGCGGCACTCAAGCCAGCCGAGCCGGCAACTTCAGAAACCCCCTGAAGCGCGCGCGGCCACCGCGTACTTGCCCGCTGTGATCAATCGAATAGCCCGGATAGCGCGCGAGAAAACGCTCAAGCGCAAAGCGCGCCTCCGCCCGTGCCGCTTGCATGCCCGCGCACTGATGCGGGCCGGAGCCAAAGGCCAGGTGGCGGTTTGGGTTGCGCAGCAGGTTGAGCGTATCGGGGTCTGCAAACTGCGCCGGGTCGCGGTTGGCCGCGCCGATGCAGAGTGTGATGCGCGTGCCGGCCTCAAAGTGCTGGCCGGCCAATGTAAACGCCTGCGTGGCAATCCGGTTGCCCAGTTGATTGCTGGATTCAAAGCGCAAAAATTCTTCCACGGCGGTGGTAGTGTGCTGCGGGTTTTGCGTAAGTAGTTCGCGCTGCGCGGGCCAGAGCGTGAGCGCATGCAACGCGTTGCCGATCAGATTGGTGGTGGTTTCGTGCCCGGCGTTCAAGATGAAAATACAGTTTTGCAGCAGTTCGATTTCACTGAGCTGCTCGCCGCCTTCGCCCGCATTTTCTCCAAAAATCAAACGCGTGAGCACATCGCTGGCCGAATCACCAGGATGCGCGCGGCGGTTCGCGACCAGCCCGCGCAGATAGTCGCAAAACTCCCTCACGCTGCGGTTGCCCAGTTCCATTTGCGCAGGCGTGAGTGAGGGCTCCAGCGCGCCCAGAATGGCGAGTGACCAGCCGCGCAGCGGGCCGCGATCTGCATGCGGCACGCCGAGCAGGTTGCCGATGATTTCTACCGGAATCGCGGCGGCAAAATCTTCAATCAAATCCACTTGCGGTTTGTGTGCCATTGCGTCCAGCAAACGATCCACGAGCGCAATCAGTCCGGGTTCCATCGCACTGACCGCGCGCGCAGATAGCGCGCCAATGATGAGCTTGCGCACGCGCGTGTGCAGCAGCGGATCGTTGAACACCAGGCTCGTGGTGTGGTGTTCAAACAGCGGCGAGCCTACGCCGTACTTGGGCGCGAATTCGGCCCTTTTGTCGCTGCTGAACGTGAGCGGATCTTTGTAGACCTGCAAACAGTCGGCGTAGCGTGTGAGCAGAATCGAACCGTCGGGCATGCGCCGCACGGGGTCATGCTCGCGCAGCGCGGCGTAATACGCGTAAGGGTTGAGATGAAAGTCCGCGGGCAAGGCGCGCAAGTCAAAGTCGCGCAGCCAGTCTGGTGCCAGTGCTACCGGCACAGCTTCGCCTCTTGCAGCCGATCCCGGCATTCCCATGGCGGCATGGGATTGGCCAGCGCCCAGATGCCGCGCTTGGCCGCGCGCGCCGCGTCTTCTGCCCGCGCGTAACGCTGCCGGTCTTCTACCGTCTGCTCTTTGGCAAACGCCTTGAAATGCCAGGCCGCGCCACGCGCAACCATTTGCAGGCCCACATCTTGTCCGCCCACGAACACGCGGCACACCTGCCGCCCACGCGGGTCTTGCTTGTAGCAGTTCAAGTCCACCGTTTTGCCGCGGATCAATTCGCGCAGTGCTTGGCGGCTGCGCCAACTGTGCGTTTGACCGTGCTCGGGCGTGTCGATGCCGCCAAAGCGCACGCGGATCACGCGGCCGCCGCTGATGCGTGCGTCAAACGTGTCGCCATCGGCGATGCTGATCACGGTGCCTTTGGTGTTCAACGTCGCGGCATGTGCGGCGCTTGCAGCAAGACATAACAGTGCAACAAAAAGAATTTGAAATCGCATGCGCACAGCTTAGCGGGCTGGCGCTACCGCTCATGCGTTGACGCGCTCTGCACAAAACCCGCATAATTGACGTTTACGTAAACGTCAATTGAATCGAGCTGCCATGGCACTAGACCTAGCCATCGACGCAAAAATCCGCGAGACCTTTGCGCGCCAAGCGGCCATGGCCACGATAGGCGCAAAAATTGTGCAGTTGGACGCGGGCTTGGCGGAAATAGAACTACCGTTTTCCGCGCACATCACTCAGCAGCACGGGTTTGTGCACGCCGGCATGCTGGCCACCGCGCTGGATACCGCTTGCGGCATATGCGCCGTGACCACCATGCCGCTGGATTCAGGCATTCTCACCATCGAGTACAAAATCAACCTACTTGCGCCGGGCAAAGGCGAGCGCTTTCGCCTAATCGGCCGCGTGCGCAAGGCTGGGCGTACGATTGTGGTGACCGAAGGCGAAGCGATTGCGGTGGACGGCGGCAAGGAAAAATTGATTGCGACCATGAGCGCCACAGAAATGGTGATCCTCGGGCGTGAAGACGTGAAAGGTTGATAGGAAAATCACATGCAACTACCAGGCATACAGTTTGATTTAGGCGAAGACATTGACGCGCTGCGCGACGCGGTGCGTAGCTTCAGCGAAGCAGAAATCGCCCCGCGCGCCGCGCAGATCGACAAGAGCGATCAATTCCCCATGGATCTGTGGCGCAAGATGGGCGAGCTGGGCGTGCTGGGTATCACCGTGCCGGACGAATACGGCGGCGCGGGCATGGGCTACCTGGCGCATATGGTGGCGATGGAAGAGATCAGCCGCGCATCAGCATCCGTGGGTTTGTCGTACGGCGCGCATTCCAATCTGTGCGTGAATCAAATCAAGCGCAACGGCACCGAAGCGCAAAAGAAAAAATACTTGCCCAAGCTGGTGAGCGGTGAGCACGTCGGCGCGCTGGCCATGAGTGAACCGGGCGCCGGCAGCGATGTGATCAGCATGAAGCTGCGCGCAGAAGAAAAAGGCGGCTACTACGTGCTCAACGGCACCAAGATGTGGATCACCAACGGGCCAGACGCAGACACGATGGTGATTTACGGCAAGACCGAGCCCGAGATGGGTGCACGCGGTGTGACGGCGTTTCTCGTTGAAAAAAATATGAAAGGTTTTTCTGTCGCGCAGAAGTTAGACAAGCTGGGCATGCGCGGCAGCCACACCGGTGAACTCGTATTTCAAAACGTTGAAGTGCCGGCAGAAAACATTTTGGGCGGCCTCAACCAAGGCGCCAAGGTGCTGATGAGCGGGCTGGATTATGAGCGCGCCGTGCTCGCCGCCGGGCCGCTGGGCATCATGCAAGCGTGCATGGACCAAGTGATTCCCTACATTCACGATCGCAAGCAGTTTGGCCAAAGCATCGGCGAGTTTCAACTCATTCAAGGCATGGTGGCAGACATGTACACCACACTGCAAGCCAGCCGCTCCTACTGCTATCAAGTCGGTAAAAATTTAGACCGGCTGGGTGCAGAACACGTGCGCACAGTGCGCAAAGACTGCGCGAGCGTGATTCTGTACTGCGCAGAAGCTGCGACAAAAATGGCCGGCAACGCCATCCAGATTCTCGGCGGTAACGGCTACATCAACGAATACGCCACCGGCCGCCTGTGGCGCGATGCCAAGCTGTATGAGATTGGCGCGGGCACGAGTGAAATCCGCCGCATGTTGATCGGGCGCGAGCTATTTTCTGAAACGATGTGACGCTGCCCACCATTACCCTGCCCATCGAAGGTTGGAGCCTGCGCGCATGGCGCGAGGGCGATGCACCGTCGCTTGCCAAACATGCGAACAACAAAAACGTTTGGCGCAATATGTCGGACACCTTTCCGTATCCGTACACGCTAGAAATTGCGCAGAACTGGGTGGCGCGCGGCCACATCGATTTTGGCGGGGACAACTGGGCGATTGATTTCCAGGGCGAGGCGGTGGGTGGCTGCGGCGTGATTCAAGAAAAAGGCCCGTGGCGCTGCAATGCAGAAATTGGTTACTGGCTTGGCGAGCCGTTTTGGGGCCGCGGTGTTGTCACGCATGTGGCCGGCGCGTTGACTGAATACGCGTTCTCACTGCCGGAGGTTACGCGCGTGTATGCACCGGTGCATGCGTACAACCCAGCATCTATGCGGGTCTTGGAGAAGAACGGCTTTACGCGCGAAGCCTTGCTGCGCAAAAACGCGTTCAAGAATGGCGAGGTGATTGACCGCGTCTGTTGGTCAAAAATCAAGTGATTCTAAGTGTCTCTACGCAATATCCATGAGCCTTTTAGGGCAAAAATGCCTCAAAAGGCGCATGGATATTGCATATGCTCGCATAAATGATGCGGCTTTGAACGCTACCGGCAAGCTTCGCTATCGTGTCGCTTCCAATGCGCTGCCTGAAATGACTTCGATGGAACCGACGACCGCTGCCTACCGCTTTTGGAAAGAATTTTGCGCCGCGCATGATGTTGACCCATCCGCGCCGCATCATGCGTTTTTCTTTGGCATGGATGAAGCGCTGGCCAATCCTTTGGCGGCTCTGGTCGCGCGGGGGAAAAAGCGCGCCACGGCGGGCCTGCTGATGGATGAACTGGCCGAGCCAGAAGAATCTGACCGCATTGGCGACTACGGCATCGTGACCACGTTCGCCGGTGAGCCGGTTGCCGTGACGCGCTGCATTGCGCTGCATCTGTTCAAGTTTCGCGATGTACCGGCGTGGTTTGCCGAGCGCGAAGGCGAGAATGAAGGGCAGGGCGAGGAATGTCTGGCGGGCTGGAAAGCGAATCATCGCCACTTTTTTGAGCAGCGCTGCGCTTTGCTGGGCATCAGCTTTTCCGAGTCGCTGGAGGTGGTGTGCAGCTCCTTTGACATTCTGCACGTCAATCCGCATTGGAAAGAGCTGCTCAAACACCATGCATCTTGATACGCCACTGCTGCGCGCGGATGCACACTACGCCGCCTGCGCAAAACCCGTCTGGCTCAAGATGGATGCGCTGCAGCCTTGCGGCAGTTTCAAGCTGCGCGGCGTGGGCCGGCTATGCACGCATGCAGTGGAGCGCGGGGCCAAAGCGATTGTGTGCGCATCGGGCGGCAACGCGGGTTTTGCCGCTGCGTATGCCGGCAAGGTGCTGGGCGTACCGGTCACGATTGTGGTGCCGCAAACGACAAGTGCTGAAGTGCGCGCACGCATTGCAGCCATCGGCGCGCAAGTGATCGTGCACGGCAGCGTGTGGGACGAAGCGCACGCGCATGCGACTGCTCTGGCGCAGCAACAGCAAGCAGCCTACGTGCATCCGTTTGACCATCCGCTGCTGTGGGACGGGCACGCTACTTTGATTGATGAAGTAGTAGCGCGCAATGTCAACTTTGACTGCGTGATCACTAGTGTGGGCGGCGGCGGTTTGTTTGCCGGCATCATCGAAGGCTTGCATCGCAACGGTCGGCAGGATGTGCCGGTGGTCGCGGTGGAAACCGTGGGCGCAGATAAGCTCAGCCAAAGTCTGCAGGCGGGCAGAATTGTCACGCTGCCGGCGATTACTTCAATCGCTACCTCGCTGGGCGCGCGGCGCGTGTGTGACCGGGCTTTTGAGCTGGCACGGCAGCATCGTGTGACTAGCGTTGTCGTTACTGATGCGCAAGCGGCTTCTGCATGCTTGAAATTTGCCGACGCTTTTCGCGTATTGGTGGAGCCGGCTTGCGGCGCTGCGCTGGCGGTGCTGGATACACATCCGCAGCTATTTGAAAAGTTTTCCGCACCGCTGGTAGAGGTGTGCGGTGGCATTGGTGTGAGCCTAGATAAACTGCGGCAATGGAAGACTCAGTTCGCGATCTAGAAGTCGCGCGGCTTGACAGCAGCGACGAGCGCTTTGCGCGCGACGTTGCGCGCGCGATCCTGGCTGGGTTTGACCGGCACTACGGCCTGTTTCGCTATTGCGCGCAGCGCGCCAAGGCGCTGTTTGAAAACGGTGACTGGCGTGGCATTCAAAAAGTCTCGCGCGAGCGGATCGACTACTACGACATTCGCGTGGCCGAATGCGTCAAGAACTTGCAGGAAGAATTTGCGGCAGAAAGTTTGAGCGATGAAGTGTGGGCCGCAGTAAAGCGCTACTTTGTCGCGCTGCTGGCCGCGCACAAGCAGCCGGAATGCGCGGAGACTTTTTTTAACTCCGTGTGTTGCCAGATTCTGCACCGCGACTACTTTAAGAACGACTTCATCTTTGTCCGCCCGGCGGTGGCTACAGATCACATGGACGCGGACCCGCCCAGTTTTCGCGTGTACTACCCGGCCACTGCAGGCCTGCGCGCCAGCCTGACCAAGATGCTGTCTGATTTTGGCCTAGCAAGCCCATTTGCGGACATTGACCGCGATGTGCGCTGGCTGGCCCGCGATGCGCTGCGCGAACTCAAACGCATCGCCCCTAAGCGCCGTGGCACAGAACCAGATTGCCAGATTGCCGTGCTCTCACGCCTGTTCTTTCGCAACAAAGGCGCGTATGTGATTGGCAAGTATGTGAACGGCAGCGTGATCTATCCGTTCGCCATTCCGTTGCTGCGCAACTCACGCGGCCGGATTTACGCAGACACGCTGCTGTTTTCGCAAGACGATCTATCCAAACTCTTTACCTTCACGCGCGCCTACTTTCTGGTGGACATGGATGTGCCCGCCGCCTACGTGAGCTTTTTGCGCGAGCTGCTACCCAACCGCAGCAAGGCCGAGCTGTACACGATGATTGGCCTGCAAAAGCAGGGCAAGACGCTGTTCTACCGCGACTTTCTGCATCATCTGAAACACTCGCACGACAAGCTCATCATCGCGTCGGGCATCAAGGGCATGGTGATGAGCGTGTTTACGCTGCCGTCTTATCCGTACGTGTTTAAGATCATCAAGGACAAGATGAGCAAGGATGTGACGCGCGAGTTTGTCAAAGGCAAGTATCAACTGGTCAAGATGCATGACCGCGTGGGCCGCATGGCTGATACCTGGGAGTTTTCTGATGTTGCTTTGCCCAAGGCGCGCGTGGCGCAAGAAGTGATTGATGAGCTCACGAGCCTCTCGCCTTCTATCTATGAGGATGAAGGCGCCACCATCGTCATCAAGCATGTGTACATCGAGCGGCGCCTGCGCCCACTGAACATTTACTTGATGCAGGCAGACGACGCAGAGCTTGAGCGCGCCGTGAAAGACTACGGCAACAGCATTAAAGACATGGCCAGCGCCAATATTTTCCCGGGTGACATGTTGTACAAAAACTTTGGTGTGACCCGGCTCGGGCGGGTGGTGTTTTACGACTACGACGAGGTGCAGTACATGACGGAGATGAACTTTCGCGTCATACCGCCCGCGCCGAACGAAGAAGCAGAAATGTCCGATACGCCGTGGTATTCCGTTGGCCCCAACGATGTGTTTCCTGAAGAGTTTGAGCGCTTTTTGCTCGGCAACGCGCGCGTGCGCGCGGCGTTCATGAAACACCACGCTGATTTACTCACGCGCGATTTTTGGGCCAACCGGCAGGCGCGCATCAAGACCGGCCATATCGAAGATGTGTTTCCCTACGATACGCAGCGGCGCTTTTCAAACCGCTACCATGTCAAGCTATGAAAGCCGCGCTCAAGCTTCTTGAAAACAACAAAGACTGGGTTGAAAAGCGTCTTGCGACTGACCCGGAATTCTTCTCGCGCCTGACGCATCAGCAAACGCCGCAGTTTCTGTGGATCGGCTGCTCGGATTCGCGCGTGCCCGCCAATGAAATCACCGGCCTGGAACCGGGCGAGGTCTTTGTCCATCGCAACATCGGCAACGTGGTGGTGCATACAGACTTGAATTGCCTGAGCGTGCTGCAGTTTGCGGTGGATGTGCTCAAGGTGCGCCACATCATTGTGTGCGGCCACTACGGCTGCTCGGGCGTGAGCGCCGCGCTTTCACGGGTGCGGCTGGGGCTGGTGGACAACTGGCTGCGGCACATTCAAGACGTGGCCGAGGTGCATGGCAGTTACCTGGGCAGCGTTGCGCAAGCTGCACGCGCCGATGCGCTGACAGAATTGAATGTGATTGATCAAGTGCAAAACGTGTGCCGCACATCGGTGGTACAAGATGCCTGGGCGCGCGGGCAAACACTGTTTGTGAACGGCTGGGTATACGGCCTGGCCGATGGTACGCTGCGCGATCTGGATGTAACCATTTCGGCAGCCGACGCAGTGCAGCCAACAGTGACCGCGGCAGTGGCTGCGCTGCAAGCGCAACAGCAGAATTGAGCATTAAACGAACAGTTTTATAGAACCGCTTTTAAAGTGATTGAGACCTTAGGAGAAAATTCATGGCCGACCCGATTGTGATTGTTTCCGCCGCCCGCACACCGATTGGCGGCATGCTGGGCGACTTTGCCAATGTGCCCGCGTACACCCTGGGCGCGGTGGCGATCAAGGCTGCTGTTGAGCGTGCAGGTGTAAAGGGCGAAGACATTGGCGAAGTGCTGTTTGGCAACTGCCTGATGGCCGGTCAGGGCCAAGCGCCCGCGCGGCAAGCGGTGCTGGGTGCCGGCCTGCCGCAAAGCGTTGGCGCGGTGACGCTGTCCAAAATGTGCGGCTCCGGCTTGAAGGCGGCGATGATGGCGGCCGACATGCTGGCGATGGGCAGCCACGACATCATGATTGCCGGCGGCATGGAATCCATGACCAACGCGCCACATTTGCTGGTGGGCTCGCGCAAGGGCTTTCGCTACGGCGCGGTGACCACGTTTGACCACATGGCGCTGGACGGGCTGGAAGATGCTTACGAGCGCGGCAAAGCCATGGGCTGGTTTGCAGAAAACTGCTCGGCCAAATACAACTTTTCCCGTGAAGATCAAGACAATTTTGCGATTGCCTCTACGCAGCGTGCACTGGCCGCCAATAAAGACGGCAGCTTTGCGTGGGAGATGGCGCCCGTCACCATCGCCGGCAAAGCGGGCGATACGGTGTTTGACAAAGACGAGCAACCCTTCAAAGCCAAGCTGGACAAAATCCCCACGCTCAAACCCGCGTTTAAGAAAGACGGCACGATCACCGCGGCCAACGCTTCCAGCATTTCTGACGGTGCGGCGGCACTCGTGCTGATGAAGCTTTCCAAGGCAGAGAAGTTGGGCCTCAAGCCAATCGCACGCATCGTCTCGCACAGCACGCACGCGCATGCGCCGGAATGGTTCACCACCGCACCGGTGGGCGCGATTCAAAAGACGCTCGATAAAGCCGGCTGGAAATCCGGCGACGTGCATCTGTGGGAAGTGAATGAAGCCTTTGCCGCCGTGACCATGGCCGCGATGAAAGAACACAACATCCCGCACGAAAAAGTCAACATCCACGGCGGCGCTTGCGCGCTTGGCCACCCGATTGGAGCCTCCGGTGCACGCATTTTGGTCACGCTGCTGGGCGCGCTGAAAAAGACTGGTGGCAAAAAAGGGGTGGCTGCGCTGTGTATTGGGGGTGGTGAGGCGGTGGCTGCGGCTATCGAGATGATGTAAGTTTTGACCACCGCCCTAGTCATCGGCGCATCGCGCGGCATCGGCTTCGAGCTTGCGCGGCAATACCGTGCGGACGGCTGGCGGGTGCTGGCCACGGCGCGGGATGATGCGGGCATCGACAAGCTTGTGGCGCTGGGTTGCGAGCCGTTCAAGCTGGATGTGACGGATGCGGCGTCGGTCAGCAGCATCGAGTGGAAGCTCGATGGTGAAAAGCTAGATGCCGTATTCATCAACGCGGGTGTCTATGGCCCGCGTACCAGCGCGCTTGAGCCGCCGCTGGCGCAGGATTTTGATGCGGTGATGCACACCAATGTGCTGGCCGCGATGCAGATCGTTCCGCAGCTTACCGGTGCGCTGAGCGCCGGCAGCAAGTTGGCAGTGATTTCATCGCGCATGGGTTCGATTGGCGCGCGCACCTCAAGCAGCGGTTGGCTGTACCGCGCTTCCAAAGCGGCGCTGAATTCGGTGCTGAAAGATGCTTCGACCGTGCTGCAGCCGCAGGGCGTGGTGTGCGTCAGCTTTCACCCCGGCTGGGTGCGCACCGACATGGGCGGTGCAGGCGCGGACATTTCGGTAGAAGAAAGCGCGCGCGGCATGCGCAGCGCCTTATCGGCGGCCGGTGCGGCACAGAATGGCGCGTTTCTCAACTACGATGGAACTCCCATTGCCTGGTAGGCAGCCTCAGAACGCTGAGTAAAACTGCCTCTACGCAATATCCATGCGGGTTTTGGAGAAAAAATGCCTCAAAACCCTCATGGATATTGCGTGCTCACTTTTCAAATGCCCCCTATGTCTGCAAAACGATTCATTTCCAGCGGTTCCACCTTTGAATCGCTGGCCGGCTACTCGCGCGCTGTGGTGGAGCATGGCCTCGTGCATGTGTCCGGCACCACCGGCTTTGACTACGCGGCCATGACCATCAGCGATGATGTGGTCGCGCAAACGCACCAGTGCTTTGCCAACATTAGCGCGGCGCTCAAACAAGCAGGCGCGTCGCTGGATGATGTGGTGCGCGTGCATTATCTGCTGACTGACGCGCGCGACTTCAACACGCTCGCCCCCATCTTTGGCGAGTACTTCAAAAAAGCGCGGCCGGCGGCAACTGCGATGATTGTGGGTCTGGTGGATCCGCGCATGCAAATTGAAATTGAAGTGACCGCGCGCATCCCAGAGGCGGGCAAGCCATGAGCACGCAATGGCATCTGGCGCAAGCTAACGTGGCGTATTTGCGCGAGCCGATGGAATCCGCGCTGCTTGCAGACTTTGCCGCGCGGCTGGATGAAATCAATGGGCTGGCGGAGCAATCGCCCGGCTTTGTGTGGCGCTACATCACAGATTCGCGCGACCCGGCGCAGCGCGAGTTTGATGACCCGCTGATTCTGTTCAACATGAGTGTGTGGCAAAGCGTGGAAGCGCTGCACCACTTCACTTACAAGACCGTGCATGCAGAACTGTTTGTGGCACGCAAAAAATGGTTTACCGAATGGCAGGCGCGCCTGGCCTCTAGCAATGTGGCGCTGTGGTGGATTGCCGCCGGCCATATTCCAAGTGCGGCAGAAGCCATGCAGCGCGCGCAGCACCTGCAGGCGCATGGCCCTACGGCGCATGCGTTTACCTTTAAGCGGCGGTTTTCTCCAGAAGGTGTGGCGCTGTTTGAAGCTGAGCAGGCAACAGCGCAATGACCAGTACCGCAATAAAGGGCGCGCCGCATCTGGGCGTGCATCTGCGCCTTGCCGGCATGGCACTGCTCTGGGGTGCGTCGTGGCCGGCCGGCAAAATCATTGCGCAGGCGATGCCGGCACTCGCTGCGTCGGCGTGGCGTTTTAGTTTTGCGGTGGTGCTGTTGCTGGCGTGGCTGTATCAAGCGCGCGGCGGCTTTCCAACACTGTCGCGCAATCAATGGCTGGCCATGGCTGCGGGTGGCGCGGTGGGCGTGTTTGGCTATGCGGTGTTCTTCATGTTTGGCCTGCAGCGCGTGCCCGCCAGCCGCGCCGCGTTGATCGTCACAGTGAACCCGGTGTTCACCACGCTGTTTGCGGTGTGGCTGTTTAAAGAACACTTCAACTGGAAGATTGGCGTAGGCATGGCCTGCGCCGTGCTCGGTGCCGCCACCGTGCTCACGCATGGCGCGCCCTGGAAAATTCTTACCGGTGAAATCGGCTTGGGCGAATGGCTCTTGATTGGCTGCGTGCTGTGCTGGACCGGCTATTCACTGATCGGCAAAGCGGCGATGAAGAATATTGATTCGCTCGCCAGCACCGCTTACACGGCAGTGTTCGGCATGATTCTGCTGTGGATTGCCGCGTTCACGTTTGAAGGGCCGCAGGTGTTGAATGCACTGTCTGTGCTGGATGCACACGGTATCTTTTCTATGGCCTTTATCGTGATCGGTTCCACCGTGCTGGCGTACGCGTGGTACTACGAAGGCATTGCCAAGCTGGGCGCCGGCACGGCTGCCTCTTACATTAGCCTAGTGCCGGTGTTTGGCGTGGCAATTTCTACTGTGGTGCTGTCTGAGCCGCTGGATGCATCGCTCTTGATTGGCGGTGCGCTGGCGATTGCAGGCGTGGTGTGGATGAACCGGGCGAGGAGCTAAGCCATGAGCTTGCAAGAAGTTAGCGAATTTTTTGTGCGCTACAACGCCGCATTTGATGCCCTGGATTGCGATGCGGTCGCTAGGCTTTGGCACGACGCGAGCGGCATTCGCTCCGGCGAGCAAACTACATGGTGGCCGGTGCGCGAACCCATGCAAGAAAACATGCGCCAGTTGTGCGAGGTGTATCGGCAGGCAGGCTATGTGCGCGCGACCCATCGAATCACCGGCCATGTGTCGATGGGTGCCGATGCAGCGTTTGTAAATGTCGCCTGGACGATTGAAGGGCAGCATGGCCGTGTGATTCAATCGTTCAATACCGGCTACAACCTGCAGCGCTTTGCAAGTGAACCGGCGAGATCAATTCGGGTTGTGTTGTGCACGGCCTATGAAGAAAACTTAAGCGAGATCAGAGCAAATGCTGCTCACTGAAGAACAAACCATGGTGCGCGATGCCGTGCGCGCCTACGTGCAAGACCAGATTGCACCCAACGCTGCGGCGTGGGACAAGCACACCACGTTTCCCAAAGCGCAACTGCACGGCTTGGCGCAGCTGGGTTGTTACGGCATTTGCGTGCCGGAGCAGTATGGCGGCGCGGCGATGAGCTACGTGTCGCTCGCGGTGATTTTGGAAGAGATTGCGGCGGGCGACGGCGCTACCTCCACCATCATCAGCGTGAACAACTGCCCGGTGTGCAGCATTTTGATGAGTTTTGCGAATGAAGCGCAGAAGCAAAAGTATCTGGTGCCGCTGGCCAAAGGCGAGATGCTCGGTGCGTTTTGCCTGACCGAGCCGCATGTGGGCAGCGACGCATCTGCGCTGCGCACCACCGCGGTGAAAGAGGGCGATCACTATGTGCTCAATGGCGTGAAGCAGTTCATCACCAGCGGCAAAAACGGCGATGTAGCGATTGTGTTTGCCGTGACCGACAAGGCCTCGGGCAAAAAGGGCATCAGCGCGTTTATCGTCGAAACTAAAACGCCTGGTTATGTAGTAGCCCGCGTGGAAGAAAAGATGGGCCAGCATGCGAGCGACACCGCGCAGATTCTGTTTGAAAACTGCCGGGTGCCGGCCGCAAATTTGCTCGGCGCAGAAGGCGCGGGCTACAAGATGGCACTCAGTGGCCTGGAAGGCGGGCGCATTGGCATCGCTAGCCAGTGCGTGGGCATGGCGCGCGCGGCGTTTGAGGCGGCGCTGCGTTATGCAAAAGACCGCACCGCCTTCGGCCAGCCGATCTTCAATCATCAAGCGGTGCAGTTTCGTCTAAGCGATATGGCGACGCAGATTGAAGCGGCGCGGCAAATGATCCTGCACGCCGCGGCGCTCAAAGACGCCGGCAAACCGTGTTTGAAAGAAGCCGCCATGGCCAAGCTGTTTGCCAGCGAGATGGCTGAGCGCGTGTGTTCAGACGCGATTCAAGTACACGGCGGCTACGGCTACGTGAGCGATTTTCCAGTCGAGCGGATTTACCGCGATGTGCGCGTGGCGCAGATTTATGAGGGTACCAGCGATATTCAGAAGATTTTGATTGGGCGGGCGCTGGCGAATGAATAAGACAACGCAATAACCATGCGGGTTTTCAAGCAAAAATGCCTGAAAATCCGCATGGATATTGCGTACTCGCTTGCCGTTTTTATTGAAACGTTACCGTCGCACTCGGCGCAGCCGCTGCGCCACTCACACCTTCATACACCGCCTTCACCGTCATACCCGGCTTGGGCGGATGCAGCCTGGTGAATGAACCCAGCGACAGTAGATCGCCTTTTTTCAGCGCAATGCCGCGCGATTTCATTTCACCGGCCAGCCAAATCACCGCGTTGTAAGGGTGATTCAAAATCGCCGCGCCTTTGCCTTCATCAAACGCTTTGCCTTCTGCGTCCAGCAGCTTGACGGTCATGGTGGCGAGTGAATCAATCGCGGCCTTATCGCCCGCGACGCTGAAGGGTTTGCCCAGCACACCCAGCCGCGGGCCGACGTTGATCATTTGTACCTGCGGGCCGGCGAGTTTGCTGGGGTCTTGCACCATCAAGTCCGGCATCTCGATGAATGGGTAAATCTTGGCAACGGACTTGTGCACTTCGTAAATGTCTTTGGCGTTGTTGATCGCGGCATCGCCTACTTCTACCACCAAGTCTGCTTCAAACAGCGGGCGCGCGCCGAATTTGGCTGGCACTTTTGCGCCGTCTTGCAGAAACGTCTTTTCAAACATCGGGCCGGCGATGGGGTGCGGCGTGTTAAAGCGCTGCTGCACGGCGGGGTTGGTCAGCCCGGCCTTGTAGCCGACGATCTTGCCTTGGCTTGCCGTCATCGCCTGCGCAAACTTGGCGGCGCCGCAGCGCGCTTGCTCCATGGTCATCGCCGCATCCGGGTTAGGCAGCGGTTCAAGCGCGGCGTAGCGTTTGGCCATGTCTTCTGCTTGCGCGGTGGTGATGCAGCCGGCAACTTCCGGCGTGGTGGGCGCGGTGCTGGCGCAGCCGGCGAGCAACACTGCAGTCAGTGCGAGAACGAGTTTCATGCGAGTCTCCCTTCAAGTTGTGGCGCAAGTCTGCCACCAGCGCGCCAGATTGTGAAGGTTTGCTTGTCGCGGAAGTTCAAAGCACAGGCCTAGAGAAGCAGTACGCAATATCCATGAGCCTTTTGAGCCATTTTGGCCTGAAAAGGCGCATGGATATTGCGTAGGCGTGCTTAGAACCTAGCTAATCGAAAGCACCCGCCGGTACTGAATGCACTCAGCTACATGCGCTGCAGAAATGTTTGCGCTGCCAGCCAAATCTGCCACCGTGCGCGCGAGCTTGAGCACGCGGTGCACCGCGCGGCCACTGAGGGCCATGCGCGCCATCGCGTTTTTGACGAGCGTCTGCGCCGCATCATCGAGCACGCAGATCGTATCGATATCTTTTTCTGCCAAGAGCGCGTTGGGCTTGCCCTGGCGCGCGAGTGCGATGCTGCGTGCCGCGGCAACGCGCGTACTGATCTGCGCTGAAGTTTCACCGCGCGGCATGGTGAGCAGCTCATCTTCTGCCAACGCCGGCACTTCGATTTGAATGTCGATGCGGTCCAGCAGCGGGCCAGAGATTTTTCCTTGATATCGTGCGATTTGATCTGGCGTGCAGCGGCATTGGCGCACTTTGTGACCTAAATAGCCGCACGGGCAAGGGTTCATCGCGGCGATGAGTTGAAACTGCGCAGGAAAATCCGCCTGTCTCGCCGCGCGGCTGATCGTAATGCGACCAGTTTCCAGTGGTTCACGTAAAACCTCTAAAACTTTACGGTCCCACTCGGGCAATTCATCTAAGAACAAACAGCCTTTATGCGCAAGGGAAATTTCACCAGGGCGCGGCACCGAGCCGCCGCCCACCATCGCCACCGCGCTCGCCGTATGGTGCGGGCTGCGCGTGACGCGAGCTTTCCATGCGCTTGCATCAAACTTGCCGGACAGTGAAAGCACAGCCGCAGATTCCAGCGCTTCATCTTCGGTCATTGGCGGTGCGAGCGAGGCAAAGCGCTGCGCGAGCATGCTCTTGCCGGTGCCGGGCGGGCCGAGCATGAGCACGGAGTGGCCACCGGCCGCGGCGATTTCGAGTGCGCGCTTGGCGGCGCCTTGGCCTTTTACGTCGGCCATGTCCAGCAGATGTGATGTGGCCTGCGCGGGCGCCGCATGCGCTGCGGCGAGCGGCTTGGTGCCGGCGAGCATCGCACACACATCTAGCAGAGTTCCCGCGGCCAGCGTCTGCACGCTGTGCACGAGCGCAGCTTCTTGCGCGCTGTCGGTGGGCAGCACAAAGGCGCGGCCGCCTGCGCCGTCGCGCGCCACCGCGTAGGCCATCGCGAGTGCGCCGCGCACGGCGCGTAGCTCACCGGACAAGGAAAGCTCGCCGGCGAATTCATAGCCATCCAATTCGGTAGCGGGAATCTGCGCGCTCGCGGCCAGAATGCCCAGCGCAATCGGCAGATCAAAGCGGCCGGATTCTTTGGGCAAATCCGCCGGTGCAAGGTTGATAGTTATCCGCTTACTGGGCCACTCAAAACCGCTGGTGAGAATGGCGGAGCGCACGCGGTCGCGCGCTTCTTTGACCTCCGCCTCGGGCAGGCCCACCAGTGTGACCGCGGGCAGGCCGTTGGCCAGATGCACCTCCACGTCCACCGCAGGCGCGCTCATGCCGGCCAGCGCGCGGCTTTTGACAACGGCGAGGCTCATTGTTTGGCGGAATCTGTGGGCGGTTTGCCTTCAAGTTTTGCCACGCGCGCGTCAAGCTCGGCGGCGCGTTCACGCAGGCGCAGCAGCAGTTCTTTCTGCGTATCAAACTCTTCGCGCGTCACCAGTTCAAACTTGGCTAGTTGTGCAGCGACCAGTGTTTTGACGTTGCGCTCAATCTCGGCTGCGGGCGAGCCTGCCAGCACTTGGCGCAGCTTGTCTTGCAGGTCATTAAGAAAATCAGTCTTGTCCATGATGCGGCGGCCGTGTCTTTGATGGTTGAGTTTATCTGAGCGTGCTGCGCAGGGCGTGAAAAGGTACTTCTACAATGCGCCGACCTCATTCACAGATGACACTATGCACGCCGAGCGCCGCCTGATCCTGACTCTTTCCTGCCCCGACCGTGTGGGCATTGTGGCGCGGGTGTCGACGTTTTTGTCTGAGCATTCCGGCTGGATTCTGGAGGCCAATCACCATGCCGAGCGCGACGCGAACCTGTTTTTCATGCGGCAGGAAATTCTTGCATCATCGCTGCCCTTTGATGCAGCGGCTCTGGCGCAGCGCTTTGCACCCATCGCGCAAGAGTTCGGCATGCAATGGCAGGTGCGCGACACCGGCGTGCGCCGCCGCGTGATGCTGCTCGTCAGCAAGCTGGAGCATTGCCTGTACGACCTGCTGGGCCG
>JBOFGW010000426.1:0-8299 GCA_051649325.1 Burkholderiaceae bacterium
AGGGGAAATTCATGTTGTTCAAAAAATCTCACACCGCTGTTGCGGTCATATCTTGCGTCGCGTGTATTGCCTCTCCAGCGCTGTGGGCGCAGACGCAAGACACCTCCGCCCGCATTGACCGGGTAGAGGTTACAGGCTCGAACATCAAACGCACGCAACTGGAAGGGCCGCAGCCGGTTGAAGTCATTACACGTGAAGAGATTCGCCGCAAAGGCGCTACCTCGACCAACGAGCTGGTCCGTAGCTTGAGCTATATGTCCAGTTTTAATGATGAGCTCACATCGAATAGCCCCAACACATCCGGCACAGCTGCAGCAGGGTTTCGAGGCCTGGGGGCCGATCAAACCGTGATTCTGATCAACGGCCGCCGCCTCGCAAACTATGGTTTTGACGGTGCGTTTACTGACCTGAACAATATCCCTATCGGCGCTATCGAGCGTGTGGAGGTGTTGAAAGACGGCGCTTCAGCAATCTACGGCGCCGACGCAATTGGCGGGGTGATCAACTTCATTACGCGGCGCGACTATCAGGGTCTTGACGCCACCGCCGGCTACGGCGTTTCCTCTGAGGGCGATGGTGCTGAAACCAGTGCATCCCTGACCGGCGGCTATGGTGACTACAACAACAGCAGATTCAATGTCTTGTTCAACCTCAACTACTTCAAGCGTGAAGTCATCACCAACCTGGATCGCGAGCGCACGCGTTCGGCGGACTTTCGGCGGTTCGGAGGCAGCAATCAACTCTCCACGTTTGCGCCAACGGGCAACGTTCTCAATCCAACCACCAACCAGTGGGAACCTTATCAGCCTTGCCCGTCGGCTGATCTGCTTGTCACGCCTTCGCCGCTTGGCGCTGGATCTTCTTGCGTATTTGACTTTGCCCCCTTCCGCCCGACCAACTTCCCGGCAGAGCGGATTGGCGGCATGCTTGGGTTGAACTTCAAACTAGCCGAAAACCACCGGTTATTTGGTGAATTGATTTATAGCCGCAACAATAGCTTTTTGTCCGCCGCACCAGCACCCGGCAACATCGCACTGAGCGCAACCAATCCGCTCAACCGCTTTGGCACTGCTATTACCGTGCGTGGCCGCCCGCTGCAAGCCGGCCCCCGCACTACAGACAATGTGTCGGAAGCCACGCGTATCTTGGCGGGGATGGACGGGTTGATTGGCAAGTACAACTACAACATCGCGCTGGGTCAGGCAAAAAACAAAACAACCAACAATGACGGCGGCTACTTCTTGGCCGACCGCATGTTTGCCGCCATCGGCAATGGCACATTCAACCCATTTGTCACCACCAACAACTCTGCGGTAGTTGCTTCACTGGTCGCGACCGACAAACGCACAGGCGAAACCACGTATAGCTTTGCGGACGGAAAACTGTCGGGTGAGCTCATGCAACTGCCCGCAGGCCCGCTGGGCTTTGCGGTGGGCCTAACCTTTGGCAAAGAAGAGTTAAACGACATTCCCGGCCCCAATCAGCAGCGTCAAGGACCGGTTGCCGGGCAAAGCAATATTTTTGGATCGATCCGTCAATCGCCTGCGGTGGCCGATCGCACCTTAACTGCCGGATACGCTGAAATCGCCGCTCCGCTGCTAAAAAACCTAGAGGCGCAGGTTGCAGTGCGCCACGACCGTTACGAAGGCGGCACAAAATCCACAACACCCAAACTCGCGTTGCGGTATCAGCCTGTGACTGAGGTCGTGCTGCGTGCCTCGTATGCGGAAGGCTTCAAAATGCCGACTTTGCGCCAGCTATTTGGCGGCCAAGATCAAAGTGCAGACTCGGTACAAGACTTTCCTGGTTGCCGCGCGCGCGGGCAGACGAGTTGCGCACGCTTGCAATATGACCGGTTTTCACGCGGCAATCCGGATTTGGAACCGGAACAATCCAAGAGCTACAACTTCGGGATCGTAGTTGAGCCTACTCCTGCGTTTAATGTGGGATTGGACTACTTCATCATCAATAAGACCGATGAAATCAATCTCGTACCCACGCAATTTGTGATTGATTCCACGCCCTATGCCGTCAACACCTTTACCCAGTTACCCAGCGGCGCTCCAGGGTTTGGCGTAACGCGCAACGCAGCCGGTACGATCACCGCGATCAACACCGGCAACGAGAACTTGGGTGAGCGCAAAATCCGCGGCGTCGATCTATCGACTACTTTGCGCTTTAATGTGGGGCCAGTGAAGATGACGCTGGGCGGCAGTGGCACCTACTACAGCAAGTATGACTATGCAGACCTGCCCGGCCAGCCGCTGTTTAACCGCGTGGGCTTACTGAATTTGCCGCGCTGGCGCTCGCAGCTCACGCTAGGCGCGGAGTGGAACGCCTGGAGTGGCAGCCTGCTCTACAACAATCTGGCCAGCATGTTTGATAAGCCGCAAGCCACCGCATCCACACCAGTGTTATCTACCGACAAAGAGATTGGGCATTTTGAAACCATCGATCTGTCCGCCACATATGCCGGCTTTAAGGGGTTGAAGCTACAAGTAGGCGTCAAAAACCTGCTTGATCGCGTACCGCCCTTTGCCAATAACGATCCACGTACGTTGGGTTTTGCGCAGGTACATGACATTCGTGGCCGGTTCTTCTTCACTTCGGTGAACTATCAGTTCCAGTGAATGCGAGTTGGTCATTCAAATACAACGGCCCGCCGAGGTGCGGGCTGTGTTTTTGCGCTCTCAAGACAAATCAATGCTGCTCTACGCAGTATCCATGCGCCTTTCAGGGCATTTTTCCCTCAAAATGCGCATGGATACTGCGTAGTCTATGTTGAAATAATGCCACCGCCCAAGCAGATCTCACCGTCGTACACCACCGCGCTTTGCCCCGGCGTCACTGCAAACTGCGGCTGGCTGAAGGTAAGTGCAAACGCGTCGTCGGCCGTAGCGCGCAGCATGCATGCCGCGTCTGCCTGCCGGTAGCGGGTTTTGGCTGCGAGCGCTGCGGCATCCGGTGGTGCTTCGGCGATCCAGTGCGCTTGCTCGGTACTGAGCACGGCCGATTGCAGCCACGGATGATCATGCCCTTGCACCACAAACAGCGTATTGGCCGCGATGTCTTTGCGGGCCACAAACCACGGCGCACCCGAACCCGTGCTTTGCCCGCCGATGCCAATACCTTTGCGCTGCCCGAGCGTGTAGAACGCCAGGCCGACATGTTCACCGATGATGCGGCCGGCGTCATCTTTGATCGGCCCCGGTTTGGTGGGCAGATAGCGATTCAAAAATTCGCGGAACGGCCGCTCACCAATGAAGCAAATGCCGGTGGAATCTTTTTTGCCGGCGTTGTGCAAGCCAATCTGCGCAGCGATTTTGCGCACCTGCGTTTTTTCAATGCCGTCAAGCGGAAAAATCGCTTTGCTCAGTTGCTGCTGCGTGAGCCGGTGCAAAAAATAGCTTTGGTCCTTGCTGGCGTCTTTGGCCTTGAGCAGTTCAAAGCGGCCATCCACCTCGCGCACGCCGGCGTAGTGGCCAGTGGCGATTTTGTCTGCATCCAGTTTGACGGCGTGCTCCAAAAACGCTTTGAACTTGATTTCGCTATTGCACAGAATATCCGGGTTGGGCGTGCGGCCCGCTTCGTACTCGCGCAGAAAATAGCTGAACACGCGGTCTTTGTATTCGGCGGCGAAATTCACGGCTTCCAGTGGAATGCCGATGACGTCGGCCACGCTCGCGGCATCGATAAAGTCTTGGTTGGACGAGCAGTATTCACTGTCGTCATCGTCTTCCCAGTTTTTCATGAACAAGCCGGTCACGTCGTAGCCCTGCTCTTTGAGCAGCCACGCCGCCACGGACGAATCCACGCCGCCAGACATGCCGATCACGACTTTGCGTTTAGACAAACGCCCCCCTCACCCTACCCTCTTCCGCGAGGGGAGAGCGGAAGATCGAGTCATGCGTGTATAGCGCGCTTAGCGGCAAGCGCACGCTCGCAAGGTAATCATCCACGCAGCGCATCACCAGCGGTGAGCGGTGTTGATCGGGCACAGCTCGCAGTTCATCCGCGCTCATCCACAAGGTGCGGCGGATTTCTTTGTCCAGCGTGCGGCCGGCTACTTCTTCGCTTGCGCTGCCGGAAAAAGCAAAGCGTACGTAGGTCACATCTTCGCCGTTGCGCGCCGAGGTATAGCGGCTCATATAAGCGCCCAACCAGGCCGTGGGCGTGAAATCGCGCATGGTTTCTTCACGCGTTTCACGGATCGCGGCGTCAATCAGGCTCTCGTGCGGGTCAAGATGGCCGGCCGGCTGGTTCAGGCGAACGCCATCCGCCGTGTCTTCTTCGACCAGCAAAAACTTGCCGTGATGCTCAATGACGGCGGCAACGGTAACGGAGGGCTTCCAGAACGCCATTTCAGGCTGCATTCCACGCTTCATTTCACGTTTGGCGATTAGTTGATATTCTAGCGACTGCGGCATTCATTTGCTGCGCCGCAAAACAACGCTAAAACAGGAGAACGCACGGATGAAGTTCGGCATACCGAAAGAATCACGTGCCGGCGAGACCCGCGTGGCCGCCACGCCAGAAACCGTTAAAAAGCTCGCTGCCAAACACGAGGTTGTTGTAGAACGTGGTGCCGGCGCACTCAGTTTCAATACCGACGAGGCCTATGCCGCCGCGGGCGCCACTTTGGGCAGCCGAGAAGACGCATTTGGGCAGGACGTCGTGCTCAAAGTCCGCAGCCCGGACGACAGCGAGCTGAAGTTGATGAAGTCCGGCAGCGTGTTGATTGGCATGCTGGAGCCCTTCAACAAAGATGGCTTGCAAAAACTGGCGAGCGCCGGCCTGGCAGCATTTGCCATGGAAGCTGCGCCGCGCATCAGTCGTGCGCAGTCGCTGGATGTGCTTTCGTCCCAAGCCAACGTGGCCGGCTACAAAGCCGTGATGATGGCCGCTAACACCTACGGCAAGTTGATGCCCATGCTGATGACCGCCGCCGGCACGGTGAAAGCCGCACGCGTTGTGATTCTGGGCGTGGGCGTGGCCGGACTGCAGGCGATTGCTACCGCCAAGCGCTTGGGCGCGGTGGTGGAGGCCAGCGACGTGCGCCCCGCGACCAAAGAACAAGTGGAATCGCTCGGCGGCAAATTCATTGACGTGCCGTTTGAAACCGATGAAGAACGCGAAATCGCGCAAGGTGTGGGTGGTTACGCGCGGCCCATGCCGCCTGCATGGATGCAGCGGCAAAGCCAAATTGTGGCCGAGCGCATGAAGCAGGCTGACATCGTCATTTCCACCGCGCTGATTCCCGGCCGACCTGCGCCGCGCTTGATTGCTGCGGATGTAGTGACCGGCATGAAGCCGGGCTCGGTGATTGTGGATATGGCTGCCGAGCAAGGCGGCAACTGCGAACTCACTGAAAAAGGCGCCACCGTGGTCAAGCACGGCGTGACGATCATCGGCGCGGTGAACATTCCCGCCAGCGTGCCCACCGATTCATCCGCGCTCTACGCGCGCAATCTGCTCGACTTCTTGAAACTCATCACAGACAAAGACAACAACCTCGCGATCAATATGGAAGACGAGATTGTGGCAGCGTGTTTGATGAGCCGGGATGGACAACTTACGAAGCCGTGACGCATAACAGCTAGCGCGTCACACGTTTGGAGAAGAATATGAGCGACATCAGCCCCCTCGTCATCAATCTGATTATTTTTGTGCTCGCTATCTACGTGGGCTACCACGTGGTGTGGAACGTCACACCGGCCCTGCATACCCCGTTGATGGCTGTAACCAACGCGATCTCCGCCATCATCATCGTGGGCGCCATGCTCGCTGCAGCGCTCACCACATCGCCGCTAGGCAAGATCATGGGTGTGCTGGCCGTTGCACTCGCGGCGGTGAATGTGTTTGGCGGGTTTTTGGTGACGCGGCGGATGCTAGAGATGTTCAAGAAGAAAGAAAAGAAGTCTGAGGGGAGCAAATAGCTATGTCGATGGACGTTGTTGTTCTTCTATATCTCGTCGCCTCCGTCTGCTTCATCCAAGCGCTCAAAGGCCTGTCGCATCCCACAACGTCCATCCGCGGCAACATCTTCGGCATGGTGGGGATGGCGATTGCGGCGTTCACGACCGTGGCGTTGATCGTGCGCCTATCGATCAACCCCACGGCCGGGCTGGGCTACGTGTTGCTGGGCCTGCTGATTGGCGGCACGGCAGGCACGATCATGGCCAAGCGGGTGGAGATGACCAAGATGCCCGAGCTGGTGGCCTTTATGCACAGCATGATTGGTCTTGCCGCGGTATTCATCGCGGTCGCGGCGGTGGCAGAGCCTTGGGCCTTTGGGATCACGCCGCTAGATGAGCCGATTCCCAAAGGCAACCGGCTTGAACTGTTTCTCGGCGCGGCGATTGGTGCGATTACGTTTTCCGGCTCGGTGATTGCATTTGGCAAGCTGTCGGGCAAATACAAGTTCCGCCTGTTTCAGGGTGCGCCGGTCGTGTTCTCCGGCCAGCACATGCTCAATCTGGTGCTGGGTTTGCTCACCGTTGGCCTTGGCCTGTACTTCACGTTTACAGAAAACTGGTCAGCGTTCTTGCTGATGCTGGCGCTGTCTTTTGTGCTGGGCGTGCTCATCATCATCCCGATCGGCGGGGCAGATATGCCGGTGGTGGTTTCTATGCTCAACAGCTATTCGGGCTGGGCGGCCGCGGGCATTGGCTTTTCGCTGAACAACCCGATGCTGATCATCGCCGGATCACTCGTGGGTTCAAGCGGTGCGATTCTGTCTTACATCATGTGCAAGGCGATGAACCGCAGCTTTTTCAACGTGATTCTGGGCGGCTTTGGCGGTGAATCCGGTCAAGCCGCAGCGGGCGGTGGCGCGCAGCGCACGGCCAAAAGCGGTAGCGCGGACGACGTCGCATTTTTGCTCGGCAACGCCGAGAGCGTGGTGATCGTGCCCGGCTACGGCTTGGCCGTAGCGCGTGCGCAGCACAGCGTGAAAGAACTCGCGGCCAAACTCACTGCAAAGGGTATCACGGTCAAGTACGCCATCCATCCCGTGGCGGGCCGCATGCCCGGCCACATGAATGTGCTGCTGGCCGAAGCAGAAGTGCCTTACGACCAAGTGTTTGAGATGGAAGACATCAACGGTGAGTTTGGCCAGACCGATGTAGCCATCATCCTCGGCGCCAACGATGTGGTGAACCCTGCTGCGCACGTGAAAGGCAGCCCGATCTATGGCATGCCGATCTTGGAAGCCTATAAGGCCAAAACAGTGATCGTGAACAAACGCTCCATGGCAGCGGGTTATGCGGGCTTGGATAATGAACTGTTTTACATGGATAAGACGATGATGGTGTTTGGCGATGCCAAAAAAGTGGTGGAAGACATCGGCAAAGGTATCGAATAAAAGCGTTTATGGTTGCAAAAAAGCCGGGCATGCCCGGCTTTTTTATTTCTGCAGTTGTTGCCGATCTTGTTGCCGCAGCGTTAAGGGTTGGCTAAATAAGCAGCAAGATCACTCGCGTCTTGCGCACTGACAGTGCCGCGCAAAAACTGCATACGGGCGATTTTCTCGATCGCATTCAGAATGTTCTGCGGCTGGCCGGCACCTCCAAGCACGCCATTTACATCTTGCACGGGGTTGGGTGCGTGGCATTGCGCACAGATTGATTCGTAAAGCGCTTTTCCACGTGCGCGATCACCGGGCGGAAAGCTTGGCGCAGGAGTGGGCGTTGCGGTGGGCGATGGAGTAGTTGCGATTTCCGGGTTGGATGTGCCACCTCCGCCGCAGGAGGCCAGTAGAACGACGCTTATCCAGATCGCGATGTGCCCAGGTATCGCACCAAAAGATTTCATCAAACCAACTCATGCAGGTAAACATCCCCATGCTAAGTCTGAGGTGTATACGTGACACATTGATGAAATGCAGAAAATCGTAAAAAAGCCGGGCATGCCCGGCTCCAAGCTAGCGTTCAAGTTGTAACTAGGGGGCTGCCAAGAACGCGGCGATATCCGCTGCCTGTGTTGGCCCAATTGGTCCGCCCTGATCTGATCTCAAATTGAGGGCTCTCATTGAGTTCCTACCCAAGGCGCTCAGAATGAAATTCGGATCACCCGCACCTTTCAAAATCCGTATATCTGGCCCGCCTCCTGCAGTGTGGCACCCCATGCAGTTGTTCTCATACAAAACTTTGCCGTTCGCAACATTACCGACCGGAGAGGGTGTCGCCGTCGGTGTCGCGGTCGGTGTCGCGGTTGGCGTCGCTGTCGGTGTTGCAGTCGGCGTAGCTGTAGGCGTTGGTGTTGAACCCACCGGTGGTGTAGCCGTCGGCGTCGGACTCGG
>JBOFGW010000427.1:0-3403 GCA_051649325.1 Burkholderiaceae bacterium
ATCACCGGCGTATCCGGCTCCGGTAAATCGACGTTGATGGATGAAGTGCTGCACCGTGCGCTGCTGCGCGCCAAGGGCAAGCCGACTGAATCGCCCGGCGCATGCAACGCAGTGCTGGGCGCGGAGCAAATTGACGATATTGTGTTTGTCGATCAATCGCCGATTGGCAAAACCGCGCGCAGCAATCCGGTGAGCTATGTGGGCGGCTGGGATGCGGTGCGTAACCGCTTTGCCGCGCTCGCGGAAAGCAAGCAGCGCGGCTACACCGCAGGCACATTTAGCTTCAACAGCGGTGATGGCCGCTGCCCCACGTGCGGCGGCACGGGGTTTGAGCACATCGAAATGCAGTTTCTCAGTGATGTGTACCTGCGCTGCGCAGATTGCGATGGCACGCGTTTTAGAAGCGAGGTGCGTGAAGTCAAGCTCACCGGCTTCGGCAAGCAGTATTCGATTTCTGATGTGCTCAATCTCACCGTTTCAGAAGCACTCGCCGTGTTTGAAGGTGACGTAGAAATCAAGCGCGTGTTGCAGCCCTTGAGTGATGTGGGCCTGGAATACGTCAAGCTCGGGCAGCCTGTGCCCACGTTATCCGGCGGTGAATCGCAGCGCTTGAAACTGGCTGGCTTTTTGGCTGAGGTGGTGCAAAGGAAAAATGTCATCTCGCGTGGCACGCTGTACCTATTTGACGAGCCGACGACGGGTTTGCATTTTGATGATATTGCCAAGCTGCTGCGCGCCTTTCGCAAATTGATGGATGCAGGGCATTCATTGATGGTGATTGAACACAATCTGGATGTGATCCGCGCCGCCGACTGGTTGATCGATCTCGGGCCGGAAGGTGGCGATGGCGGCGGGCAGATTGTTGCAGTAGGCACGCCGCGGCAAGTGATGGGTAATGCAGCCTCGCACACCGGGCGCGCGCTGGCGCAATATGAAAGTCAGTTGAACCAATCCGGCGGCTTCAAAGTGGAAGAGCCGCGCGCGCGCTATGCGGTGGACGCTGCCGATCACGGCAAACCGCTGCAAATTCAAATCCGCAAAGCGCGGGAGCACAACCTCAAGAACATCGACGTTGATATTCCGCGCAACACGTTTACGGTGATCACCGGGCCTTCAGGCTCGGGTAAATCTACGCTGGCCTTTGACATTCTGTTCAACGAAGGCCAGCGCCGCTATCTGGAAAGTCTCAACGCCTACGCGCGCAGCATTGTGCAGCCAGCCGGCAAACCGGATGTGGATGCGATCTACGGCATTCCGCCCACGGTGGCGATTGAGCAGCGCGTGAGCCGGGGCGGCAAAAAGAGCACAGTGGCCACCGTGACCGAGCTGCATCACTTTTTGCGGCTGATGTTTGTAAAGCTGGGCGTGCAGTACTGCCCTAACGACGGCACCGCCATTGTGCCGCAAACGCTGGATGCCATGGCCAAGCAGATCATGGCGGACTATGCGGGCCAGCACGTGGGCGTGTTTGCGCCGCTGGTGCTCGCGCGCAAGGGCTACTACACCGATCTGGCCAAGTGGGCCGCGGGCAAGGGCTATACGCATTTGCGCGTGGACGGCAGCTTCTTTCCCACCGCGCGCTGGCCGCGGCTGGACCGCTTTAAGGAACATACGATTGAACTGCCCGTCGCGGATTTGATTGTGGGCCCAAGCACAGAAGCGCAGCTACGCGACGCGCTCGCCAAAGCGCTGGAATACGGCAAGGGTGTGGTGCACGTAGCCGATGGCTTGCAGCGGCTGACCGATGCGCTGAATCGCGGTGACCCGCTGGGCATCACGGCCAAGCTGCAAGTATGTGTGTTCAGCGTCAAGCGTGCATGCCCGACGTGCGGCACGAGCTATGCGGAGCTTGACCCGCGCATGTTCTCCTACAACTCCAAGCTGGGCTGGTGCGTGAGCTGCCAAGGTACCGGTTTGCTTGCCGCGGTGCATGCAGAAAAGACGGATGACGATGGCGGCCGCGAACAAACGTTTACCGAATCTGAAGTCAGCGCAGATGCCTATGAAACTGAAGTGTGCGACGCGTGCGATGGCCAGCGCTTGAATCCGGTTTCATTGAATGTACGTTTGCGAGACACGAATCTGGCGCAGATTGGCGCCATGAGCGTGGAAGAAGCGACGTCTTTCTTTACCAAGCTCAAACCCAATGACCGTGAAGCAGAAATCGCCCGTGACGCGCTGGCAGAAATTCGTGGCCGGCTGAGCTTCTTGCACGAAGTAGGGCTCAGTTATCTCACGCTGGACCGTGCCGCACCCACGCTCTCGGGCGGCGAGGCGCAGCGTATTCGTCTGGCAGCGCAGTTGGGCAGCAACCTGCAAGGCGTGTGCTACGTGCTGGATGAACCGACCATCGGCCTGCATCCGCGTGATAACCGCGTGCTGCTGGATGCGCTGTCCAATCTGGAGAGCAAAGGCAACACACTAGTGGTCGTGGAGCATGATGAAGACACCATCCATCGCGCGCAGCATGTGATTGACATTGGCCCGGGCAGCGGCGTGCGCGGCGGGCGCATCATGGCGCAGGGCACGGTGGATGAATTGATGGCGCATGCAGATTCCATCACCGGGCGCTATCTAAAAAAGCCGCTCGCACACCCGATGTACGCGCCGCGCAAGCCGGATGCGGCGCGCATGCTGCAGGTGAAGGGCGCCGATCTGCACAACTTGCAGAAGGTGGATGTCAGCGTGCCGCTGGATTGCTTAAGCGTGGTCACGGGCGTCTCCGGCTCCGGCAAGAGCACGCTGGCGCGCGATGTGCTGCTCACTAACTTGTACGAGCGCGTGCTTGCAGACGCCAAGCGCGCCACGCGCGGCAGCAAAACAGCGTGGCACGGCTGCGCGTCGATTGAAGGCGCGGCGCTTGTATCGCGCGTGCTGGAAGTAGATCAAACGCCGATCGGTAAAACGCCGCGTTCCTGCCCGGCCACCTACATCGGCTTTTGGGACACGATTCGCAAACTGTTTGCCGATACCTTCGACGCGCGCGCGAGAGGTTTTGAAGCCAGCCGGTTTTCGTTCAACGCCGGCCCGGGCCGCTGCGAGGTGTGCGATGGCCAGGGCATGCGCACGATTGAAATGAATTTTCTGCCGGACGTAAAAGTGCTGTGCGACGCGTGCGGCGGCAAGCGCTTTAATGCCGCTACGCTAGAAGTGCAGCTGCGCGGCAAGAACATTGGCGAAGTGCTGAACATGAATGTGGATGATGCGGTGGAGTTTTTTGCCACATCGCCTTCCATCAGCCACCCGCTCAAGCTCATGCAGGATGTCGGTCTGGGCTATCTCACGCTTGGGCAGCCTTCGCCCACGCTCTCTGGCGGCGAAGCGCAGCGCATCAAACTGGTGACCGAGCTGGCCAAGGCGCGCACGGATAAGACCGGGTTTATGACAGCGGTGCAGCATACGC
>JBOFGW010000428.1:0-22461 GCA_051649325.1 Burkholderiaceae bacterium
CTGGTTGCGCGCATAGGCTCACAACTGAGACGGAAAAGTTTGCATGAACAGCATTGATACCGCACCGCTGTCCTGGGTCATAGAGGAAGTGCGCACCGCTACCGGCGAGGCGCAGGAAGCTCTGGCCAAGTACCGCGCCTCGCGCAACGACACCGGCAGCTTGCGGATGGCCAAAAGCCATGTGCATCAAATTCATGGCGCGATGCAGATGCTGGATATTCCCGGCTTGGCCGTGCTGTCTGAAGCGATCGAAGCGCTTCTGGCCCGATTTGACCAAGCCCCCGATGTCGCTACGCCGCAAGCACTGAACGCGGTTGAGCAAGCATTGAACGCGCTGCTGGCCTATAGCGAAGAGCTACTGGCTGGCGCAGCACATCAGCCGCTGCGGTTGTACCCGTATCTGGAAGATGTGCTTACCTCCCGCGGTGCAGAGCGCGTTCATCCGGCAGACTTATTTTTTCCGCCGCTCAGTACCCGTTTGTCGTTTGACGCGCCAGCGCGCACCACTTCTTCCGAAGAGCTGCGCAGCAAGCGGCGCGAGTATGAGATGGGCCTGCTTGGGCTGCTTTCCGATCAAGTCGGCGACCCCACGCTTTTGCCCATGCGCGAGGCGCTGTGGACGATTGCGCAGGTTCAACCGGGGCCGCAAGCCCGCACGTTCTGGGCGGTCAGTGTTGCGCTGTTTGACGCCCTGCGCGACCGTTCAATTGCTGTTGATCTAAACATTAAGCGCTTGGCAGCGCGCCTGAACCTGCAGCTTAAGCGCGCAGTAGAAGGTACTCCCAATATCGCTGAGCGTTTGCTACGCGATGCGCTCTATTTTGTGGCCAGAGCGCAGTCAGGCTCACCGCTTGTGATGCAGGTGCAGCAGGCCTTTGGGCTCGCAGGGTCAGTTCCGCAAGGTTTTGAATCTGCGCGATTTGTTCGCGTGGATCGTGACTTGCTTACGAGCGCCAAAGAAAAAGTCGCGCAGCTCAAGGGCATTTGGAATCAGGCGGCCGGCAGTCCGGACGGCCAGGACGGTGTTCGCGCCCGGCCCGAGGTGATGGAGCAGTTTGCGGCCGATGCCAACGTGCTGGCCGATCTGCTGGAAAAACTCAAGCAACCGCACGCGCAGCAGCTTGCAGCCAATTTGGCGCGCATCGCAGCGATGCAAAGCGCCCAAGGCACTGCGCCGCCGGATGCGCTTGGCCTTGAAGTTGCCTCCGCTCTGCTGTTCATGGAAATACTGCTGGGATCGATCTATACCCAGGATGATCGCCGGGTTGAGCGCGTACAAGCCATTATCGCGCGCGTGGATGCAGCAGCCAGCGGCATGGCCCCTGGCACGGTTGAACCATGGCTGAATGATCTCGCGCGCAAAGAGCAAGAGAAAAGCACGCTGCAGCAATTGGCTGGCGAGTTGTCCAGCCAGCTTGGCTCGATTGAAAAAAATCTGGACGCGTACTTCCGCAACCCGGCTGACCGTGCTGCGATCAGCAGTGCAGATGCGCCGCTTTCTCAGGTGCAGGGCGCACTGGGCTTGCTGGGTCTGGAGCCTGCTCAGCAGGCAGTAGAGCACGTGCGCGCACAACTGGCGCGGTTTATGGCGCCGGAGTATGTGCCTAGCAGCGAAGAATTTGGCGCACTGGCCGAAACCTACGGCCGCCTGACGCTTACGGTCGAGGCCTACGCGCGCGACCCGCAGGGCGAGCGCGACCGCTATGTGTTTGACGCAGCCAGCGGTTTGCTGAAAGAAAAAGAAGCAGCGCGGCCAAATACGCTCTTTTCTGAACAAGAGTTCGTTCCTGTGAAATTGGCTGATGACACTGCGTCAGTCGAAACGCAGGTGGTCGAGCAGCAAAAAAAAACACTAGCGATCTTTGAAGCGCTTGAGCGTGCGCCTGAGAATCAGGAGCTGCGCGCTGAACTGACCGAATCACTCGGGCAGATGCGCGACAGCGCAGCGTTGATGGACGATGCGCAGCTCGCGTCGTCTTCCGCCAAAGCGCTGCAAGCACTGAAAACGACGGCAGCTGATACCCAGAGCGAAGACAGCTCGCAATCGACAATGCAGTCGCTTGCCTCTGCGATGAGCGAAATCGTGCCCGCCGAGCCCCAGGTTGCCGCGGTCGTTGATGTTCCAGCAGATCAAGCCAGCGTCGATGCAGAGCTGCTTGAGATTTTCCTGATGGAAGCGCAGGAAGTGCTGGACACGCTTGCCCAGGCGCAAGCGCACGCACGGCGCAATCCCGCCAGTGTTGAGGTGTTGACCACGATCCGGCGCGGCTTTCACACCCTCAAAGGCAGCGGCCGCATGGTCGGGCTGGATGTGTTTGGCGAAGCCGCTTGGTCGCTCGAGCAGGTGCTGAATTACTGGCTGTCTGAAGGCAAGAGTGCTTCGGACGATTTGCTCAAGCTGATCGATCGCGCTTCGAATGAAATGCGCTTGTGGATCGATGAGATTGCGCTCAATGGCTACTCCAAACGCAAAGCAGCGCCGTTTGAGGTTGCCGCGCTTGCGGTGCGTGAGGGCCACGGGTTTGCCTGGCCGGAGCACGTAGCGCCCGCCGCTGTTGCCGACGTTGCCGCCGAAATGCCTGAACAAGCGCCACCTGCTGCGCTCGAAGACGTCAAGCAAGTTGGGCCGGTTGCCATCAGTTTGCCGCTGTTCAACATCTACATGGCCGAAAGCGATGAGAATGCCCGGCGTCTGGTGCAGGAATTTTCTGAATGGCAGCACGAGGGCGAGCGTCCGGTGTCGGAGCTTGCGCTGCGGCTGAGCCACACGCTGGCAGGCAGTTCTGCAACTGTTGGCTTGGAATCGCTGCATGCGCTTGGCCACAGCATTGAGCAGGTGCTCCTTGCAGGTAAGCGCGCCGGTGTTCATCTGCGTGCAGAAGAGCACACGCTGCTGCAACAAGCCAGTGAGCACTTTGCAGCAATGCTGCGGCAAGTTGCCTTTGGCGAGTATCCGCCGGCTGCAACCGAGCTGCTTGAATCGCTTACCGCCTTGCGTACGCGCCTTGAAGACGGCCACGCAGAGTTCACCCACATCGCACCAGCTGCGGAAGTGGTGAAAATCGAAGACTATCTGTACGAGCAGTCGCAAGCATCGCAGGCGAATGTTCCGCAGGAATTGACGATCGCCGCGCTCACAGAGCCCGTTGTCCAGGTACAAACCAAAACGCCACCCGTCTTTGATGAAGTGGTGATCGAAGCCGCGCCCGCAATCGAGCCGGAAGAGATTCCTGTTCAGGCGGTTGTGTCGCAGCCTCCGGTTGCAGAAGCGACACAGGTTGTTCTGCCGCCAGCAGCACAAGCAGCAGCGCCTGTTGAACGGCGCTCAGACAGCCGGCTCACGGCCGAAGAGGCGATCAAAGATGAGATCGATCCCGAACTGTTCGAAGTGTTCTCTGCCGAGGCGCAAGAAGGCTTGCCCGCACTGAACCGCGAACTGCGTGCCTGGCAGGAAAATCCGCAAGCGCAAAGCCATCCGCAAGCGCTGATGCGTCTGCTGCATACCATCAAAGGCAGTGCCCGCATGGCCGGCGCGCTGCGCGTCGGTCAAAGCGCGCATGAAATGGAAACGCAGATTGAGGCGGCGGTTGCTGCACCGAGTTTGCCTGCGGATCTGTTTGATCATTTAGCGCGCCGCGCCGACCGCATGCAATTGTTGTTTGATGTTGCGAGCGGCCACGCCCCCGAGTCTGCGCTGCGGCGCCCGGACGATGATTTGGCAGATGCTGATGTGGCGGAGCAAGTCGTAGAACCT
This sequence comes from Burkholderiaceae bacterium, assembly GCA_051649325.1. Taxonomy (GTDB): domain Bacteria; phylum Pseudomonadota; class Gammaproteobacteria; order Burkholderiales; family Burkholderiaceae_C; genus JBJOQV01. The sequence continues at coordinate 3,755 of JBOFGW010000428.1, forward strand.
GCGCCAACGCAGCCCGCGCAAGAGGCAGCGGCCTCTAATGTGGTTGTACTGACGCCGGGTACGCCGGCTGTCGCAGCGCAGCGTGCTGTCGCGACCAAGCAAGCGCAAGCACCGGCGCTGGTGCGCGTGCGTTCAGACATTCTTGACCGCTTGGTGAACCAGGCCGGTGAGGTCGCGATTGCCCGCACCAAGGTTGAAAGCGAAGTAGAAGGCATCCGCGGCGCGCTTGGCGAACTGACGGAAAACGTTTCGCGCTTGCGCAACCAGCTGCGTGAAATTGAAATTCAGGCCGAATCGCAAATGGCCTCGCGCCTTGATTTTGCCAAGGAGCACACCGAAGACTTCGACCCGCTCGAATTCGACCGGTTTACGCGCCTGCAGGAACTGACGCGCTTGATGGCCGAGTCGGTCAGCGACGTGGCCACGGTGCAGCAAAACTTGGTGAAGAGCCTGGGCGAAGCAGACCGCGATCTGGGCACGCAAGCCCGCTTAACGCGCGATCTGACGCAAGACTTGATGCGCGTGCGCATGGTGCCGTTTGACAGCGTGTCAGACCGTTTGTACCGCGTGGTGCGCCAAGCCTCGCGTGACTCCGGCAAGCGCGTGAATCTGGATATTCGCGGCGGCCAGGTGGAGCTTGACCGCGGCGTGCTGGAGCGCATGGTTGCGCCGTTTGAACACTTGCTGCGCAACTCGGTTGCGCACGGTGTTGAATCGGCTGAGATGCGCGCGCAGCGCGGCAAGGCCGATACCGGCCAGCTCAATATCGACGTGCGCCAAGAAGGCAATGAGATCCGCATCACCTTCAATGACGACGGCAATGGTTTGGACTTTGCACGGATTCGTCAACGCGGGATTGAACGCGGCCTGCTCACGGCCGATGCAAATCCGGCTGACAACGAGCTGACCGAACTGATCTTCGCGCCGGGGTTCACCACTGCGACTGAGCTGACCGCACTGGCCGGCCGCGGCGTGGGTATGGACGTGGTGCGTGCAGAAAGCGCCAGCTTGGGCGGCCGCATCAGCGTGTCGTCACAGCAAGGTAAAGGCTCGCAGTTCACCGTCTTCCTGCCGCTGACGCTTGCGGTGACGCAGGTGGTTCTGGTCAAGGTGGGCGAGCATACAGTCGCTCTGCCGGCTGCGCTGGTGGCCGAAGTGCAGCAGCTCAAGGCGCAGGCGCTGGCGGCTGCTTATAACGAAGGCCAAATTCTTTCCCGCGGCAATCGCGTAACCATGCACTATCTGGCGCAGTTGCTCGCACTGGAAGATGCCACCGCAATGGCGCAGCGTTATTCACCGGTAGTCGTGATGGCGCAGGGTGAAGAGCGCACCGCGATCCACGTCGATGAAGTGCTGGGCACGCGCGAGGTGATTGTGAAGAACATCGGCCCGCAACTGGCCCGTGTGCTTGGCATTGCCGGCGCGACCGTGCTGGGTTCGGGCGAGGTGGTGCTCATCATCAACCCAATTCCGCTTGCGCAGCGTTTTGGCCGCCAGGAAACTTCTGCGCCTGGCGCAGTCATGGTGGGCGGCGCGGTGGCAGAACTCGTGAACAAGAGCTCGGCCGACACGCCGACCTCCGAAGCTGCCGTTGGCCTGCAAACGCTGCCGGTGGTGATGGTGGTGGACGATTCTCTGACCGTGCGCAAAGTCACGCAGCGCTTGCTTTCGCGTGAAGGTTTCCAGGTCGTGCTGTGCAAAGACGGTGTGGACGCGCTACGGCAGCTGCAAGACGTTACGCCTGACGTGATGCTGGTGGATATTGAAATGCCGCGCATGGACGGCTTTGACCTCACGCGCAACGTGCGCGGTGATGCGCGCTATGCGAACACGCCGATCATCATGATCACGTCGCGCACGGCGGACAAGCACCGCAACATGGCGATGGAGCTGGGCGTAAACCAGTTCTTGGGCAAGCCCTATCAAGACGAAGAGTTGCTCGGGCACATCCGCAGCTACTTGGGTCACAAGCTTGCGCAGAGCGCGTAAGCGAATCTGTTCTTATAAAAAGGCCCGCGTATGCGGGCCTTTTTGCTAGTGGTGAGTTACCAAAGCGCAATCAACTTGCATTCCACGCAAGCCGTCATTGCGAGCGCAGCGAAGCAATCTGCGTGTTTGCACATTGCACGATGAGATTGCTTCGCTGCACTCGCAATGACGTAAGTTTTACAGAGTTTGAAACAGTGCTACGCAATATCCATGCGGGTTTTGAGGCAAAAATGTCTCAAAACCCGCATGGATATTGCGTAGAGCGCTTCAAAACTCTTAAAAAAAGCGCTCAAAAATCCGTTATTCCTCACTCACAGCGCGTTTAACCACGGCATAGCGTTCGAGCGTGCGCGCGCGTGCAGTGGCGTGATCCACCACCGGCGCCGGATAGTCCGTACCAATGCTGCAGCCCGCGGCGCGCTGCAGCATCGGCTCCACCATCCAGGGTGCATGAATTTGCTTGGCATCGAACTTGGCCAGTTGCGGCAGATAGCGTTTGATGAACTTACCCTGCGCATCAAACTTTTCGCTCTGACTGATCGGGTTAAAGATGCGAAAGTAGGGCTGCGCATCGCAGCCGCTTGACGCAGCCCATTGCCAGCCGCCATTGTTGGCGGACAAGTCAAAGTCGTTGAGTTTCTCGGCAAAATATTTTTCGCCCCAGCGCCAGTCAATGCCCAGGTCTTTGGTGAGAAAACTCGCGGTGACCATGCGCAGCCGGTTGTGCATGTAGCCGGTGGTGTTCAGTTGAATCATGGCGGCATCCACCAGCGGGTAGCCGGTGCGTCCTTCGCACCAGGCGGCAAAGAGCGCTGGGTCGTTGTCCCACACAATCCGGTCGTACTCAGACTTGAAGGCGTGTGTAGCCACGCGCGGGTGGTGATGCAGCACTTGAAAGTAAAAGTCGCGCCAGATCAGCTCAGATAGCCAGGTTTGCGCGCCCTGCACGCCGTTTGCGCTGCCGGCCATGCCGCCACCCATGACGCGCTGCCAAGCCGCGCGGGCCAGTGTGCGGATGGAGATGGTGCCAAAGCGCAGATGCACCGACAGGTAAGACGGCCCTTTGACGGCTGGGAAGTCGCGCGTGTCGTGGTAGCCATCCATCCGCGCCAAAAACTCGTCAAACAGGACATGCGCGCCGTCTGCGCCTGCTGCCACCGGCATGCGAAAGTCTGCATCAAAGCCCATGGATTCCAAACTTGGCCAGTTGTGTACCGGCGGCTTGACGAGCGCGTGTGCATAGGTTTGCACCGGATAGACCTTGAGGTAAAAATCGTTCACCTTGGCAAGCCAGTTGTTTTTGTAGGGCGTAAACACTCCATAGGGCTTGCCCTGCGCGGTGAGTACTTCTGCACGCTCGAAGATGACTTGATCTTTGAAGGTGCGCAGCGCGCGACCTGCGCCCGCGAGCGCGGTCGCTACGGCCGCATCGCGCGCCACCGCGGCGGGCTCGTAATCGTGGTTGGCAAAAACGGCTTGCGCATGAAGCTCCTGCGCCAGCGCCGGCACCAACTCGGCCGCTTTACCGTGCCGCACGATCAAGCCGCCACCGTGCGCGGCGAGCGCGGCATTCAGTTGCACCAGACTGTCCCAGATAAACACTACGCGGCGGTCTTGGCGGGGCAGGGCGGCGAGAATGTCCGTGTCAAACACAAACACGCAGTACAAGCGCCGGCACTGTTTGAGCGCGTGATACAGCGCGGCGTTGTCCTGCATGCGCAGGTCGCGCCTGAACCATATCAACCCAATGTCATGCCGTGCCTGCGTCATTTGTGCTGCGCTTTCTGATGGAATGCGCAGCTAGCATAGCGGTAAGGGTGATGGCGCCTCTAGGTGGTAGCGGGTTTGGATGGCCTGAAGGTGCGCACCACCCACGCGCCAACCAGGCTGGCCAGAATGCCCAGCACCAGCATGACCACGGTGCCAATGCCCCACACCGTCCAGGTGAGCGTAGGCAGCCACGTTCCCGCGCCGGCGGCAAACTGCACCGCGGAGCGCGCAAACTCTTCCAGCATCGGCAGCCAGGATTCGAGCGGCGTGCCGGTCAGCCATTTGCCCAGAGTGTCCTTCAGCGCGGTTTCTGCCGCCGTAGAGGACGTCCAGTCCACCTTGGCGAGCGCGCTGATACCCCAGGCGCCCAGCGTCCAGAACGCCAGAACAGCGCCAATGGCAAGCCAAATGAGCAGTAGCAGTGCGGTGAGCATGGCAAAACTCCGTTAAGACAATACACAAGCATGTGCGCCGCAACGCGCACAATTCAATCAGGGTCAACCCCATAGTGCTCTACGCAATATCCATGCGGTTTTTCAGGCACAAATGGCCCAAAAAGCGCATGGATATTGCGTAGAAGCCTTTTGAAAACACTTCTAAACGACTCTAGCGGCTCAGCGCTAAGTGCTGCATGACCCCGCAGCGGTAAACTTATGGCCATGAATCTGGTGGGCCACTTTTTGATTTCCATGCCGTCGATGCAAGACCCCAACTTTGCCGGCACGGTGATCTATTTGTGCGAACACACCGACAAAGGCGCGCTGGGCCTGGTGATCAACCGGCCCACCGAGTTGACGGTCAACAGCCTGTTTGAAAAGATTGATCTGCAGCTGGAAATTGAACTGATCGGCCGCGCGCCGGTGTACTACGGCGGCCCGGTGCAAACAGACCGCGGCTTTGTGCTGCACACGCCGGGCGAGAAGTTCAGCTCATCGCTGCAAGTGGACGACAAGCTCGCACTTACCACCTCAAAAGACGTATTGGAAGCAATGTCGCGCGGGCAGGGGCCGCTGCAAACGCTGATCACGCTGGGCTATTCCGGCTGGATTGAGGGCCAGCTGGAGAATGAGATTGCGCAGAACGCCTGGCTCACCGTCAAGGGCGATGCGGACATTATTTTCAACACACCGTATGAAGAACGCTTTGCCCGCGCGATGAAGTTGCTGGGCATTGATCCCACCCGCATCGCGCCCGGAGCCGGCCACGCATGACCACCTACATGGCATTTGACCTGGGCCTCGCACGCACCGGTATTGCCATTGGAAATTCCGTCACCTGCACTGCACAGCCGCTTGCCGTCGTGGCTGCGTCTGGCCGCAAAGTGCTGCTTGAGAAACTCGCGCGCGTAGTGGATGATTGGGCGCCGGAAGAATTTATCGTCGGCCTGCCCACGCAGCCCGATGGCGCGGAACATGAAATGACCCGCGCCGCGCGCAACTTTGCCAAAGACCTGGGCAAGCGTTTTGCCAAACCGGTGCATCTGGTGGATGAACGCTACAGCTCAACTGCAGCCGGCGGGCGGGACGATCACGCCGCCGCGCTGCTACTCGAACAGTACCTGGCCAACCGATGAACCTTGACTACAACGCGCTGTACACCAAGCTGCGCACGCAACTTGCCGCGCAGATCGACCCGGCCTCCGCCGTGCTCGTGGGCATTCATTCCGGCGGGTCCTGGATTGCGGAGCAACTGCACCGCGACTTGCAGATTGCCGCGCCGCTGGCATCGCTGAACATTGCGTTTTATCGCGATGACTTTAACCGCATCGGCCTGCATCCGCGCGTGACGCCCAGCTCCATGCCGGCCAGCGTGGAAGATAAAACCATCGTGCTGGTAGATGATGTGCTCTACACCGGCCGCACCATCCGCGCAGCGATGAACGAATTGTTTGACTACGGACGGCCGGCGCGCGTGATGCTCGCCGTGCTGATCGACCGCGGCGGCCGTGAGCTGCCGATTGCGGCAGACGCCTGCGCGGCGCGGCTTGAGCTGCCGGAAGATAAAAATATCGTGCTGTCAAAAAATGCTGATGGCGCGCTGACACTCGCTCTGGAGGAACGCGGTGCCCGCTAAACACCCGCAACTGAACAAACACGGTGAGCTGACGCATCTGCTCACACTAGAAGGCCTGCCAAAAGCCGTGATCACGCAGATTTTGGACACGGCCGCCAACTTTGTCAGCGTTGGCAATCAAGACGTGAAAAAAGTGCCGCTGCTGCGCGGCAAGAGCGTGTTCAATCTCTTCTTTGAAAACTCCACGCGCACGCGCACCACGTTTGAGATTGCCGCCAAGCGTCTGTCTGCAGACGTGATCAACCTGAACATCAACGCATCCTCGACCAGCAAGGGCGAAAGCCTGCTGGACACGATCGACAATCTTGCCGCCATGCAAGCCGACATGTTTGTGGTGCGCCATGCCAGTAGCGGCGCACCGTTTCTGATTGCGCAGCATGTGGCTCCGCATGTGCACGTGATCAACGCGGGCGATGGCCGGCACGCGCATCCCACGCAAGGCTTGCTGGATATGTACACCATCCGGCATTACAAAAAAGATTTCACCAATCTCACCGTGGCGATTGTGGGCGACATTTTGCACAGCCGCGTAGCGCGCAGCGACATCCATGCGCTCACCACGCTCGGCGTGCCGCAAGTGCGCGCCATCGGCCCGCAAACGCTACTGCCGGGCGGGCTTGAGCAGATGGGGGTGCGCGTCTTTACCAAGATGGAAGACGGGTTGAAAGACGCCGATGTCATCATCATGCTGCGCCTGCAAAACGAGCGGATGCGCGGCGCGTTGCTGCCCAGCGCGCAGGAGTACTTCAAGCACTACGGCTTGACGCAAGAGAAGCTTGCGGTAGCTAAACCGGATGCGATTGTGATGCACCCCGGTCCGATGAACCGTGGCGTAGAAATTGATTCCGCCGTCGCAGATGGCAAAGCCAGCGTGATTCTGCCGCAAGTGACCTTTGGTATTGCGGTGCGCATGGCGGTCATGAGCATGGTGGCGGGGGCGGGGGTATGAATATCCATATCAAAGGTGGGCGGTTGATTGATCCTGCATCGGGCACGGATAAAGTCACTGACCTGTTTATCGCAGCCGGAGTGATTGCCGCAATCGGCGCTGCGCCCGCGGGTTTTTCAGTGGATAAAACGATTGATGCAGCAGGCCTTATCGTCTGCCCCGGCCTCACCGATCTCGCCGTGCGCCTACGCGAACCCGGCTACGAATACCGCGGCACGTTGGAAACCGAGCTTGCCGCAGCAGTGAAGGGCGGCATCACCACTGTGGTGTGCCCGCCGGATACTGATCCGCCGCTGGATGAGCCGGGCCTGGTAGAAATGCTCAAGCATCGCGCACGCGCGCTGGCCAGCGCGCATGTGCTGCCGCTGGGCGCACTGACGGTGGGACTCAAGGGTGAAGTCATTACCGAGATGGCAGAGCTGGCCGGTGCCGGCTGTGTGGGCTTTACGCAGGCCGATGTGCCGATGGCGGACACGCAAGGACTGATGCGCGCGCTGCAGTATGCGCAGACCTTTGGTTTTCCGGTCTGGCTGCGGCCGGTGGATGCGTACCTGGGTGCGGGCGGCGTGGCGGCCAGCGGGGCGGTGGCCTCGCGCATGGGCTTATCCGGCGTGCCGGTGGCGGCAGAGTCGGTGGCGCTACTCACGTTGTTTGAGCTGCTGCGCAGCGTGCCCACGCCGGTGCATGTGTGCCGCTTGAGTTCTGCGCGCGGCGTGGACTTGATGCGCCAAGCCAAGGCAGAAGGCCTGCCCGTGACGTGCGACGTGGCCGCGCACCAACTGCATTTGACCGATATCGACATCGGCTATTTTGACCCGCGCTACCGGCTTGATCCGCCGCTGCGCGGCCAGCGCGACCGCGACACGCTGCGCGCAGCGGTGGCCGATGGCACGATTGATGCAATTGTCTCTGACCATGTGCCGGTGGATGACGACGCCAAAAATCTGCCCTTTGGCGAGGCTGAGCCCGGCGCTTCTGGCCTGGAGCTGCTGCTTTCACTCACGCTCAAATATGCAGAAGCGGCCAAGCTGCCCTTGCCGCAGGCCTTAGCGGCTGTGAGCAGTAAAGCAGCCAAGATCGCCACGGGCCGCGCAAGCAGCCTTTTGGCCGGCCAGGGCGCGGACATCTGCGTGTTTAACCCGGCGCAGCAATGGACCGTATCGCGCGATAGCTTGATTTCGCAAAGCCGGCAAACGCCCTTTGCGGGGCATGAGCTGCCCGGCGTGGTGCGCGCAACGCTCGTGGCCGGCCGCATCGTGTACGAAGCGCGGTAACACGCTCGCATGCGCTTGATACTGGTTTGGCCGCTATTGCTGTTGCATGTGCTGGTGGGGCTGCTAATTCAACTGATCAGCTTCTGGTGGCTGCCGATCGGCGCGCGGTTGCCCATCATCGCGCTATGGTCGCGCATACTGCTGGCTATCTGCGGTATTCGCCTGATGCGGCACGGTAATGTGCCTGCGACCGGCAGCATGGTAGTGATGAACCATGTGTCGTGGATCGATATTTTCGTGCTGATGGCCTGCGCGCCCAGCTGCTTTGTGGCCAAATCTGAAATCGCGCGCTGGCCGCTGCTGGGCTGGCTGGTGCGCATGGCCGGCACTGAGTTTATTGATCGCGGCAAGCGCCATGCGGTGCGCGCGACCTTGCATCGCGTGCGCGACCGCATGCTGGCTGGCGAGAGTGTGGCAGTGTTTCCAGAAGGCACGACCAGCGATGGCCGGCAACTGCTGCCGTTCCATGCGAATCTGCTGCAAGCGGCCGTGGAAGCAGGGCGGCCGGTGACGCCGATTGCACTGTCGTACTTTGAAGGCGCGCGGCATTCACTTGCTGCCGCTTACATCGGTGACATGAATTTGCTGCAGTCCATCACGCGGATTGCGCGCGCACGGCAGCACGTGGCGCGCCTCGATGTATTGCCGCCGTTGCCCGTGGATGGGTTGACGCGGCATCAGCTTGCCGAGCAGGCGCAGGGCGTGATGCTTGCGGCGCTGGTGAGTGCAGGTGTGGTGCAAAAGGCGGAGTAGCTACCGACCGATTGAGAGAATTTACGCATAGTTTTGAGAGGGTTTACGCAATATTCATGCGGTTTTTCAGCCATTTTTGCCTGGAAAACCGCATGAATATTGCGTAGCGCATTTTGAAACCGATGTTGAAATTGGAACCGTTCGGGCTGAGCCTGTCGAAGCCCTTCATCTTTTCAGTGAAATCAATGGCTTAAAGCGAGTGCGTTTCGAAAGGCCCGTCCTGAGCTTGGCGAAGGGCTCAACGTGAACGGCGGTCATTAGAAATTTTCTCTTTAGGTGATCGCTGCCGCATCAGCACGACCAAGCCCTGCAACACTCACAAATCTGCGCTGTGTCCAGTCTGCATACAGCTGCACCGCGGTGAGCTTGCCGCCCCACACAAAGCCAGTATCCAGCCCAACCAGATTTGGCCGATTGATGAGCCCCATTGTCGACCAATGGCCAAACACCACAGTCGTGTCTGCCGTGCGCCGGCCGGGCACATCAAACCACGGCATGTAGCCTGCCGGCACGCCGCCGGTGCTCTCCTTGGTCAGCAGATCCATCGTGCCGTCTGCCCGCACGTAGCGGATGCGCGTGAGAATGTTCACAATGCAGCGTAGCCTGTCCCAGCCGCGCAAATGGTCGTTCCATTGCAGCGGCACATTGCCCCACAGATTGCGCAGAAACTCCTGCCACTGCGGGCTGCGCAGAGCAGCTTCAACCTCCGCCGCACATTCCAGCGTATCTTGCGCGCTCCATTGCGGCACCACACCGGCATGCACGAGCAAGTGGCCATCTACCATCTGCGCCATCGGCCGCAGCCGCAACCAGTTCAGCAGCTCATCATGATCCGGCGCATTGAGAATTTGGCTGATCGTATCGCCAGGCTTTGGCTGCAGCGCACCCACGCTGCAAACTAGCAAATACAGATCGTGATTGCCCAGTAAAGATGTATGACCGCCCTCGCGCATCAAACGTAGCGTGGCAAGAGAATCTGGGCCGCGGTTGACCAAGTCGCCAACACAAAAGAGTTGTCCGCTGTTTTGCGCAACCAATTCATGCAGGGGCGTATGGCAGCCTTGAATGTCGCCCACAATCCATTGTGGGAGGTCTTGCCTAAGTTTATCCGCTCTAACGCTATCCAGATGCATGTACAAAAAGTCGGGCTAAGACGACGGTCAACTACTTAGTTACGATGAGCGAAGACGGAACAAACATGTGAGTAGCTCTTTTTGGAGCTGTATCAGCTAGGTTTTCGACCGAGCACGTTTCTAAAGTGACGCCCACAAGCCCAGTCTATCGTGCGACGGTGGAGTCTTGACCATCGCCAAGCAAGAAGCGTATGACTAGCTTTCTATACAGCACCAGTGCGGTTCCAAAGAATCCCAAAAGCGCAAGTCCCAAGATGAAGGTTAGCGCGCCCGGCTTTTCCGGATGAATTGGAAGGCTAGGATCTGAAATGAAACGTACTTGCCGTTCGAAACGCTCGCGCGCGGTGTCAATATCCATCATGGAGCGGTTGAACACGACACGCGCCCATTCATCTTTGTCGGCTGCAGGCTTGAGTGTTTTCGTTGCGAGATCAGACAGTTTGATGGCTAGCGCTGATCCGCTGGCTTCCGCAGTGATGAGTTTTTGCGCTTCTCCAAGGTACTGCAGCTCAAGCGCAGCCATCCTAAGCTCGCGCTCCTTGGCGTTGAGATTTTGTCGAATCTGAACTACTTCACTTTCAGCAGCAACCTGTTGCGCTAGAGGAGAAAGGAATTTCTCGGTACCGCGGTCTATGCTGATCACCTGTCTGGATTCAAAATTTGGCAATTTTGGATAAGCATCCACTATTTTTCTGAGCTCGGCTATTTTTGATTGCATTTGATCAATATTAAAGCGCTCAGCGAGCGTTTCGTTTTCAAGCCGAGGTATGTCTTCACGCAGCTTTACAAGCCGCTGAGAAACATTTTCTACGAGCTGATAGCGCAGCAGTTCTTCTCGCGTGTAATTTGCGAGCAGAACAATGCTTTCTCGAGCAACTGCAGGGTCTCGATGCGTGATTGTTAAGCGCGCACCAAGAATCTGTCTGCTTGAAAAATCGGACTCTTTTGGAGATTCCCCCAGTTCCTTTAGGTCGGCTTTTGAAACTCTGAAAATTGGCGTAAACGCCTGCCGAAATGGATCTGCTTGGCTATTAAGATCGTTCAGCGCGTTGCGCACCTTTTCTGGTACAGCGCTTTGAGAAATGAATTGCGCAAGCGAGGTTTTGTTGGCGAGCACATCAGAAAACCGCTTGTATTCCGCCAGCGTAGATTCCAACGCCAGCACGCCAATGCTGCGGTATTTCAGCGCCACGGTGTAATAGACAACCGCACCCAGCGCGGCACCCAGCGCGATTGAAGCAACCAAAAGACTGATTTTGCGATCCAATTTCATTCATCTACTTTCGAACCAACTATAGGTCGGCGCAGTTCAATGTGTAATTATCGCTGATCCAGAAGGCGCATGGGTTCCCCGTAGAAATACGGGGATTTCTTCCTGTCCGCTCCAGAGCTTAATGAATGAGCTAGTCGCAAATAAATGAACTAGCTACAGATCATTTGGCTGATGGTCAAACTCGGGTACAAGCGCCTTAAGCCGGGTCAAAATCGCTAACTCGTCGCTTGCCCGCGCTGCTTGGAGCAACCCATCTAGCATCGGGCGTAGCTCTTCAAGCTGCAAGAAGGATTCACGTGCACGCATGATGCGGGGGTGCTCTGATGGCTCGCTGTTATCGCCAATCAGAAGCTCTTCAAACAGCTTTTCACCGGGCCGCAGGCCGGTAAATTGAATTTCAATATCGCCACCGGGGTTCTCCGGTGTGCGCTCTGTGCGACCCGCCAAATGCAACACCTGGCGCGCTAAGTCAGCGATTTTTACAGGCTCTCCCATATCAAGTACAAACACATCACCGCCTTGCGCCATCGCGCCTGCCTGAATGACCAGTTGAGATGCCTCTGGGATCAACATGAAGTAACGAATAATGTCAGGATGGGTGACGGTCAAGGGCCCACCTGCGTTGATCTGTTCCATGAACTTTGGGATAACCGATCCGCTGGACCCAAGTACGTTGCCAAACCGGACCATGCTGTATACGGTTTTGATCTCAGGTATGGCCGCATGTGCCTGCATGATCAACTCGGCAACGCGCTTTGACGCGCCCATCACATTGGTTGGTCGCACTGCCTTGTCTGTTGAGATGAGGACACAGGTTTCTACCGCGTGCTTGGCAGCGGCTTGCGTGACAGCAAACGTTGATGCAACGTTGTTGCATACACCCGCACCAGGGTTGGCTTCAACCAAAGGAACGTGCTTATAAGCTGCAGCGTGATAGATCGTTTGAACGCGAAAACTAGAAACGATTCTATCCAGCATTGAATGATCCCCTGCATTGGCCATAATGCAGGTAATCGCCAGGCCGGGATGTAGTCTTTGCAGATTCGCTTCAATTACATAGAGATTGAATTCGCTGATCTCTAGCAAAATCAGCCGAGATGGCTTCTGGCTGGCTATTTGCCTGCAAAGCTCAGAACCAATCGATCCACCTGCTCCAGTGACCATCACCACTTTGCCGCTAATGCAGCGAGCAAATAAATGCGGTTTGGGCGGTATTGGCTCGCGCCCGAGCAAGTCGTGCAAGTCGACTTTGCGAAGAGAAGATACCGACACTTTGCCATCCACTAAGTCTGCAATGCCGGGCAGCACCTTTAACTCCACAGGTAGCTTTTCCAGCCGCCGCAAGATATCGCGTCTGCGCCCCTCGGTGGCTGACGGCATGGCCAGCACAATCTGTTCCACCTCTAGCTGTGAGACAACCTCTGCGGCTTTACTGGAGCCGAACACCTTCAAACCAGAGACAACGCTACCTGTTAACGACTGCGCGTCATCAAAAAAGCATACGGGTACAAACTCCGCGCTCGCCTGCAGTGCCTGTGCTGTCTGTGCACCGGCTACGCCCGCTCCATAGATTGCAACTCGCTTTGCCACAGCGCCTAGTTTGCGATACTTGTGAAGGAGCACCAGTGCAGCAAACCGCGAGCAAACAAGATATGAGAAAGAAACAAACCAGAAGATAAGGATTGAGCTACGGGGAAAGGCTGCACCTAAAAAATAACGAGCTCCTGCATAGACAATTAAGACAGCCACGCCAAGCGCGGCGCTACTCAATATCACTGTCTTAAAGTCGAGATAGCGTATTACCGACTTATACAAACCAGAAAACCATAGCAGCGGAAGTGCTAAAGCAGGAACTGCAAGAAGAGAGGCTAATCCCACGCCACCCGTCAGATCGAACCCGCTGATAGGTTGCTGCCCGACGCGAAGGAAGATTGCAAGAGCAAAGCAAAAGGGTAGCGCTACCGCATCAGCCGTCATCATGATCAGACTTTTTGCTGGCCTGGGCAACGCTGAAGCGGAATGTATGAGTGACACGGAGTGCCAGAACGTTGGTTGAGAGATTAGCTACGAATCACCGACAAGCAGTCGACATGACCTTTTGTAGAACAGCCCATGTTGCATCTATATTCTCGCGGCTCAAGGTAGGGTGTACCATAAACATTAGGCTTGTTTCTCCGAGTTCCTTTGCTATCGGCAAGCGGGTCTTTGGTCCCCAGCCACGATCTTTGAATGCTTTTTCAAGATAGATCTCGCTGCACGAGCCCACGCTACAGGGTATGCCGTTAGCATTGACTTCTTCCATAATCCGGTCTCGATCCCAACCATGTTTCAACTGCTCAGGTTCAACAAATGCATAGAATTTGTAGAAAGCGTGGTCGATATCGTCTGGCGGAACCGGAACTCGTAGGCCTTTAACTTTTACAAAGTTGTCTACTAGCGTTTTGGCGTTCGCGCGGCGCCTTGCAACCCACTGCGGCAATTTTTTTAGCTGAATACGGCCTATTGCTGCTTGCATCTCGGTCATACGCCAGTTTGTACCAAAATCCTCCGTGAGCCAACGGAATCCTGGTGGATGAGTGCGGTGGTAAACCGCATCAAAGCTCCGACCGATATCTTTATACGTCCAAGCGCGTTTCCACGCGTCCTCATCATCGAGCAGAAGCATGCCGCCTTCTCCACCCGTGGTAATAATCTTGTCCTGGCAAAACGAGAATGCTGCGGCGTGACCAAACGCGCCCACTGGTTGTCCCTTGTAGAGAGCACCATGGGCCTGAGCACAATCCTCTATTACAATCAAGTCATGCCTGCGTGCCAGCTGCATGATGCTGTTCATATCGGCTGGCCAGCCAGCTAAATGAACCACAATGATTGCTTTGGTGCGCGGTGTCAAAGCAGCTTCTATTGTCTCTACTGTAAGCGCTTGAGACTCTTTGCAAACGTCTGCCACTACAGGTGTTGCTCCGCGCATAACTGCACAGCTTGCAGAGGCCACATAAGTGCGGCTGGGAACGATGACTTCGGCCCCCTCTCCAACACCGAATGCCATCAGCGCGAGCTCTAAAGCGACCGTTCCATTTGCCAACGCAATTGCGTGCTTGCGATTTGTATATGAAGCGTAATCACGTTCAAACTCGCGAGCGATTTCCCCAGTCCAGTAATTGACCTTGCCAGAGGCCAGGACGCCACTAACAGCCTCGATTTCGTCGGGTGCGAATTGAGGCCATGGCTTGAATGTGGGGTGATCTAACAAATGAATGCTCCTCAAATGCCTCTATACTTTTCGCGTAAGCGATGGGCGAAGTATCTTCGCAGGCGTCCCTATCGCTACTACTCGGTCCGGTAAAGAATCAATCACAACCGCTCCCGCACCGATAACGCAATTGTTGCCGATGGTGAGGCCGGGCGCGACGCAAGCTCCAACGCCAATAAGCGTTTGCGCTCCGATAGTCACGTTCCCGCACAAACTGACTCCAGGCGCGATATGCGCGCCTTCCGCAATCTGACAATCGTGGTCGACAGTTGCGCCGGTGTTTATGATCACCAAGGATGAGATGGAGGTATCTACATTGACGACGGCTCCCGCGAGTACCACCGTGCCGGCCTTAATATGAACCCCCGATGCGATGACGGCAGATGGGTGAACTACCGAGATCAATTCGCACCCTTGACTTTGGACAAACTTTGCTATTCGGGCTCGAGTATTGCAGCAACCGATGGCAACACAAACTTCGTTTGTATCGTATTTGTTTGTAAAACGCACCGCATCGCTCGTTGTTCCCACAATAGGAACTCCTGAAAGTGAGCTGCCAGTCTTTTCTGCATCATCATCCAAAACTGCGACCACTTCATGTGACGAACCTGCTCGAACAGCATCTATCACGACTTTTGCGTGCCCACCTGCGCCAACGATTAGAAGTTTTGACCTCTTCATCGCTTATGCCCATCATTGCTGCCCATGAACTCCGGCATGGTTGCATGGCCATCGGCAGAGATATCTTTTCGCTGAAGTACTTGAACAATAGTCATCCACAGAATCTTACAATCCAACCAAAACGATTGATTATCTACGTACCAAACGTCTAGTTTAAATTTCTCGTCCCATGTAATCGCATTTCTGCCATTTACTTGTGCCCAACCGGTAACACCGGGCCTGACTTCATGTCTTCGTGCTTGCTCAGCTGTGTAGCGGTCCATATATTGCATGAGTAATGGCCGCGGTCCAACAAGGCTCATATCCCCCTTCAGCACATTCCATAGCTCAGGGAGTTCATCCAGACTGCTGTTCCTTAGCCATCTGCCTACCGTTGTAATGCGCTCCGAGTCCGGTAGGAGGTTTCCTTCACGATTTAGGGTATCTACCATTGTGCGAAATTTGATCATTCGAAATGGATGACCCAACCTTCCCGGGCGAATCTGGCCAAAGAGTATGGGTGATCCCAGTTTTACTCTTATAAGAGCAGCAAGCAGTAGAAGAAGTGGGCTTGCAACGAGCAGGGCGAGCACACTCACTATTACATCAAACAGGCGCTTCAGCATTGAGTTTCGCACATAGGCAGTATTCGCTTAGTCACAAAATATACGCTGGCTTTCTGTTAGCAAACTCCGTGCTTTTTTAGACGATATGGATGCAAGCAAATAAATAAAGACAGGACACTGACCGATAGAATTTTGCTTTCGCCAGATTGTCGGGAATTCGACAGAGTGCAAGTGGTTTGCTATGCCAGCGACTAAAATCATTTTACCCGCTAGCAGCCACTCATTGTTCTCTGTTGAGAAACCCAAAATTTAGCCGCGTACATTCTTGCGTGATTTGTCCTAGCTAGATCAACACAGCTTAAAGTGGGATAAATAGCAACGTTGTTTCTTTGATATGGTCCTTTGTGAAGGAAGATAGAAATCCTTGAATACGAATACTTTCCAAAGCGTCGGCTGTCAGCGGGGCCTGGTAGGCGTGCCAATTAATTCCAAATAGAATTCTTGAAAAGCCTTAGTAACCGCCTGTTCCGAGAAGAGCTCATTGGCTCTTAACGTAGCATTGCTTCCCATCTTCTCAATAATTTTTGGATGTTGGATTAGCTGAACCATAGAGTGACATAAAGAATCTACGCTACCTGGTGCGTGCAATAAGCCAGAAATACCGTCCTCTACTGCGTCAGTAACACCATATATTCTTGACGCAATTGCTGGAAGGCCTGCGCATGCTGCCTCAATGATCGTTGTACCGAAGCCTTCGCGGTAGCTCGGCAGAACAAAGACGTCTGCCGCGGACATATAGTGTTCTGGGCATTCTGTGAATCCGACACGATGTACTCTATTGGGGAAGTGGGTGGAGAGCTTATGAAGTTCTGAATCAATATCTTCTTCGTCAGGACCCACGACCATAAGGTGTAGTTGCTCATAGTTAGGCGCGAGCCGGGAAAATGCCTTCGCAAGATCTAACACTCCTTTGTCCCGCGACAAACGGCCTACAAAAAGGAACATGAGATCGTTCTCGCTCAACCCCAGATCGCGGCGAATGTTCTGACGGTGCTCTGGACTTCGACGAAATCGCGTTGTATTTACCCCGGCGATAGACCCATTGCCAATTACTTGCACACGTTTTGAGTCGACGACCTTGGATTGAATCAGAAACTCTCGCTGGGACGGACTATCCGCTAAAGTATGAGTCGCCAATCGAGCCAGGACCCAGTCCAAACGCTTGAGTACGATCCTCGACAAACCAGATTTAGTGACCCAGACTTGCCCTGTAAATGTGTGGATACGCCAAGGGATTCGCGCCAAAAAAGCTGCTGCCATTGCAAGTAGCCCAGCCTTTGGCATTACAGAGTGAACAAGATCGAACTTGTTTAAGTTGAAGAGATGGGTGAGTCGAAGCAACGCACTGACGTCTCGAAGAATCGATACCTGTCGTGGAATGCCAATGGATACAAGGTTGATTATGGGCGGAAAGGTTGCCCGCAACGTATCCGCGCCGCTGCAAACTACAGTGACATCATAGCGTTCAGCTAGCAGTTCGATATGCTTTTGCATAAAGACCTTAAGTGGCATCGGAACCGTAGCAACTATGCACACGCGCTTGCGTTTTGTGTCCAAATCCTCATCCAATCTGAAACGTTATATGCAACCTGCGCTTTGACCCATCAATCCATAACGCTCGTCTTTTGGTTCGATGCTTGGAAAACATCCATGATTGAACCAGGCAAGCTCTTGATAGGGGAAAATCCAAGGAGTCGTTCGAGCTTTTCTGTGGGGTAGCTGGTGCGGTTAACAAGTGCGTCGATTCGACCTCTTGTTAAAGGGAAGGACTTGATACCACGGCCCGCAAAGGCGCAAGCCCGGGCAAGCGCTTCGGGGATACGTAGTCGTGGCGGCATAACACCGGTGAACTGTGAGATAGACTGGATCAAATCTTCCATCAAGCAGTCGTTCGAAAGGTTAAAGACTTGACCTTTTGCTCGCGGATCAAATGCGCAGCGCATTAAGCATTCAACTACATCGTCTACATGGATATAGGTCGCAATTGATTGAGGGCGACCAATGAACGCAAAGCGCCGGGCTTTGACCGTATGTATCAAGCTGCGCAACGATTCGTTGCGCATCCCCGGGCCGAAAACATTCGATGGCCGCAGTACCGAATGACTGACGGCAGCAGAGGTGGCTGCTGCGCTGACAAGCGCATCTGCTTCGGTTTTCGTCTTCTCATAGATTCCCACAGGATTTAACGGTGTTTCCTCTGTCACAGTGCGTTCGATCGATGCCCCGCTGGTACATGGCCCGTAAGCGCCAACGCTACTAAGTTGTACCCAGTGTATCTTGGTAGATGTGTAGGTGCCTACTGTAGCGGCCGCATCTAATAAATTTCTAGTTCCGTCGACATGCAGCGCCCGCATAGCCTTTGGGTTTTGCCATTCACCTGCGCAGTGGAATAGAACGTCGCAGCCTTCTAAGAGTTCAAGTAGGGCAGGGCCTCCCGTAACCAAGTCACCGAATATATAAGAGGCGTTTTGCAAGCCGCGGCTTTTTGGTGAGCGGGTCAGCAATCTCGGTCTAAACCCTTCTGCGATGAGACGATTGGTCAGTGCCTGACCAATGAAGCCACTACCTCCGGTGACTGCAATCGTTGCAGGCTTTCCCCCAAGGTTTTGTAGGTAGTGCTGTTTGACAAGCATGTTCAGAATCTATAGCTCTGGGAGATGGTCTCGAACAAAGTAGAAATAACAAAAAACTACAGGGGCAAGAATCGACAGCATGCAAATCACCGCAATCCATGCGCGCGTTTGAAGGATCTTCTGTCGCGCGGTTTTGTCTAGGCTATAAACACTAACGATGAATGGAAGTAGCAGCCAAGACAACAGCGCGACCCGATCACTATATGCAAACCCTACCGCCAAAAAGTAGGGGATGCTTATCGACAAATAGAAGTGAAAAGCAATCATGCCCTCTCGAGTAAATGTCATACCTTGCCTGCGCAAGTACCAGTAGAAGACGATTGG
>JBOFGW010000429.1:0-5192 GCA_051649325.1 Burkholderiaceae bacterium
AGCTTGACGCGCTCCAGCAGCGGCGTGAGCGTGCCGGATGCTGCTTGCGGCGCAGCCACTTGCGCTGTGTAGAACGTGAGCCGCGCCGGCGGCGCATCTTGCGCAAAGCCTTGCGCGCGAGACAGATCGCTCATCTCCACGCCGCTGACAGATTCGCGCAGCGCTGCTTGCACAGCGTTTTCCCAGCCCGGCTCGGTATGCAGCCGCTGCCACAGGCGCGCGACGGATTCCAATCCGTGCTTGGCCAGCCACGGCTTCAATCGGTTGCTCGCCTGCGCTTCTTCTTGCACGCGCGTGAGTGTGGAAAGCTGCGCTTCCAGTTGCGAGAGCAGCGCCGCCGCAGTGGTCATGGCCTGCGCGGTGGTGCTGCGCGACTCTTCCAAATCATGCAGGCGATGCTGCGCTTCATCGAGCTGCGCGCGCGCGGTGTCTAGCTCAGCCGTGAGGCGCTTGGCTTCAGTGTCTTGCACGGCGAGTTTTTGTTCGTCAGGCGCTGTCAGCCCGCGCTTTTCGGCTTCAAGCCGCTCTTTGCGGCTGGCGTATTGCTGCATTTGCTGCGCAATGGTCTGCCGCTCGGTGGACAGCGCGCGCAAATCGCGGTCGGCTTCTGCGGCGTGCGTACGCGCGGCCTCGACCACAGCGGTTTTATCGGCCAGCTTGGCTTCTGCTTCAGGCAGTGCATCTTGCATGCGCACAGATTTTTCTTCGCAGCCGGCAAGCGCTTCTTCTGCACGGGTGCGCTCCGCCAGTGCGTTTTCAAGCTCGGTATCGGCCTGCGTAAGCTGGCTGAGCCAGTGCTGCTTTTGCGCCTCTAACTGGGCAGACTGCGCGGCCAGGCGTGTGCGGGATTCAACTACCACACGAATCTCGGATTCCAAGCGGCTGACTTCGCTATTGGCTTCGTAAAAATGCCCCTGCGCGGTGTGTACTGAATCGCCCGCGGCGTAATGGGCGCTGCGAATCGTCTCGAGCGCGCTTTCAGCCTCGCGCAGCTTGGCCATCTCCGCCTCAAGCTCGGTCTGCGCTTTTTCAATCTGCGCGTTGACGCGGTCGCGCTCGGTCTTGGCTTCTTCGCGGCGGACCAGCCACAGCAGCAATTGCTTCTCGTCAGCCTGCGTATTCAAATCTTGAAACTGCTGCGCCACCACGGCCTGCGTTTCGAGCTTTTCTAGCTGGCTGCCAAGCTCGCGCAAAATATCTTCGACACGGGTGAGATTCTCACGCGTGTCTTGCAGGCGGTTCTCAGTCTCGCGGCGGCGTTCTTTGTATTTGGACACACCCGCGGCTTCTTCGAGAAACACGCGCAGCTCTTCGGGCCGCGCCTCGATGATGCGGCTGATCATGCCTTGACCGATGATGGCGTACGCGCGCGGCCCCAGGCCCGTGCCCATGAAAATGTCCTGCACGTCGCGGCGGCGCACCTGCTGGTTGTTGATGAGATAGCTGCTCGTGCCGTCGCGCGAGAGCACGCGCTTGACCGAAATTTCGTTGTACTGGCTCCACTGTCCGGCGGCGCGGCCGGCGGCATTATCAAACACCAGCTCCACGCTGGCGCGGCCGGCGGGTTTGCGCTGTGATGAGCCGTTGAAAATCACGTCCTGCATCGATTCACCGCGCAGCTCACTTGCCTTGGACTCGCCCAGCACCCAGCGCACCGCGTCGATGATGTTGGACTTACCGCAGCCATTGGGACCGACCACACCGACGATCTGCCCAGGAATTTGCAGCGCTGTCACATCGACAAAGGATTTAAAGCCTGAAAGCTTGATTTGGTTCAGACGCACGTTTCAATATCTTTGTTTTATGGCGCACACCTGGTTAGCAAAGTGGTGCGCACACAGATTCGATTCATGAAACCCGCCGCAATCGGCACAATGACCGCGCTGCTACGGGTTTCTTCTAGCAAGGCAGGCTGCATGTTAACACCTGCCCAGAGCGGTTTTGAGAGAGAAATCAACCCGAAAACGTATAATCCGCGCAGCATCAATGCGAGCGCGCAATCTGAGTCAACTTCGGCGCGCATGAGTGCTCACGTTAATGCTCACAACAAGCGCCGTTCATCAACTTCCCGATCGAATAAAAACTCCATGTCCAGCCTGACTGACGTTATCAATGCCGCGTGGGAAGACCGCGCAAAACTCTCCCCTGCCAATGCCCCGAAAGATGTGGCCGACGCAGTGGAATCCGTGATTGCCGATTTGAATCGCGGCCGCTTGCGCGTAGCAGAAAAAATCGATGGCCAGTGGGTCACGCATCAATGGCTGAAAAAAGCAGTGCTGCTGTCTTTTCGCTTGAACGATAACCAGCTCAGCCATGCCGGCGACTTGGCTTTCTTTGACAAGGTACGCACCAAGTTTGCGCATATCCCGGAGGATCAGGTGCGAGCCGCTGGTGTGCGCATCGTCCCGCCCGCGGTAGCGCGCCGCGGCAGCTACCTGGCCAAGGGTGTGGTGATGATGCCCTCTTACGTAAACATTGGTGCGTATGTGGACGAAAACACTATGGTTGACACCTGGGCAACTGTGGGTTCGTGCGCGCAGATCGGCAAAAACGTGCATTTGTCCGGCGGTGTGGGCATTGGCGGCGTGCTGGAGCCGCTGCAGGCCAATCCCACCATCATTGAGGACAATTGTTTCATCGGCGCCCGTTCCGAGGTGGTGGAAGGCGTGATTGTGGAAGAGAATTCAGTCATTTCGATGGGTGTGTACATCGGTCAATCCACCAAAATTTACGATCGTGCAACAGGCCAAGTGTTGTATGGGCGCGTCCCGGCGGGCTCAGTTGTGGTGTCTGGCAACCTGCCAAGCGCCGATGGCAAGTACAGTTTGTACTGTGCGGTGATTGTGAAGAAGGTTGACGCGCAGACACGGGCTAAAACCAGCTTGAACGATCTGCTGCGAGACTGATCTCACCGCTGTATTGAACAGCAGAGAACAGCCAGCCCAAGGGAGAATTTGCATGGCGATGGACCAATTGTTTCGTTTGATGGCGGAGAAAAAAGCCTCGGACATTTACCTGTCTGCGGGCGCGCCCATCACCATCCGTATCAACGGGGTGGCGATTCCGCTGAATCAAGAAAAACTGGCCCCCGCCGCTGTGCTGGCGCTGCTCAAGGAAGTGCTCAACGAACGCCAGCTCAATGCTCTGGAAGAGGATCAAGAACTCAATGCCGGTATTCCGGTGCAAGGCATCGGCAGCTTTCGTTTGTCCGCCTTTCGCCAGCGCGGCACGGTTTCGGCAGTGCTGCGTTATATCCCCAATGATGTGCCCACGTTGAACTCGCTGAATCTGCCAGACATTCTTGGCGAGCTGATCATGGAAAAGCGCGGCCTGGTGCTAATGGTGGGCGCTACCGGCAGCGGCAAGTCCACATCGCTGGCGGCCATGATCGATTACCGCAATGAACAGCGCTCCGGCCACATTCTGACTTTTGAAGACCCGATCGAATATCTGTTTAAAAACAAAAAATCGATCGTGAATCAGCGTGAGATTGGCTCGGATGCCAAAACACTGCAAACGGGTTTGAAAAATGCGCTGCGCCAAGCGCCGGACGTGATTTTTATCGGTGAGATTCGTGACCGCGACACCATGACCGCGGCGATGACCTACTCGCTCTCGGGCCATCTGGTGCTGGCCACGCTGCACGCCAACAACAGCTATCACGCGCTCAACCGTATCGTCAGCTTCTATTCGCCTGAAAACCGCCCGGCGCTGCTGGCAGATTTGTCGGCTGCGCTCAAGGCGATTGTGTCGCAGCGCCTGGTGCGCAGTAAGTCCGGCGGCCGCGTGGCGGCGGTGGAAGTGCTGCTGAACACGCGCCTGGTGAGCGATTTGATCGAAAAAGGCAAGATTTACGAGATCAAAGAAACGATGGAAAAGAGCCTGGCCGCCGGCTCGCAAACCTTTGAACAGTCGCTGCTCGATCTGCTGCGCGCCGACAAAATCACTCAGGAAGAAGCACTGACCAATGCAGACTCCTCCACCAACCTGCTCTGGCTGATCAACAATCAGGGCGCGTTGCAGCAGAATCAGCGCAAGCAGCGCGAGCCGGAGCCGCCACCCACAGACGGCCCAACCTTCCAGGAATTCACGCTCAACGCGTAGCGGGCCGACTCATGGCAAAAGATCTCGCGCCGCAGCTGCGCACGGTGCGTGACCTTGTGCGCTACGGCACATCGTGCTTTAACGCCGCCAAGCTTTCGTACGGCCACGGCACGGATAACGCGTTTGATGAAGCGGTTTATTTAACGCTTTCCACGCTGCATTTGCCGCTCGATAAGCTGGAGCCATTTTTTGATGCGCGACTGACCAAACCCGAGCTGCTGCAAGTGCTGCATGTGTTTGAGCAGCGCATCAAGACCCGCCTGCCCGCGCCCTACATCACGCATGAAGCGTGGCAACTGGGCTGCAAGTTTTACGTGGATGAGCGGGTGCTGATTCCGCGCTCTTTCATTGGCGAATTGCTCGAGCAGCAGCTCGCTCCCTGGGTGCAAGATCCGGCTGCGATTGCCGGCGTGCTCGATCTGTGTACCGGCAGCGGCGTGATTGCGATCCAGGCTGCGCACGCGTTTGAAAATGCCAAGGTCGATGCGCTGGACGTTTCTGCCGGCGCACTGGAAGTGGCTGCGCGTAACGTGGCGGACTACGGGCTGCAAAACCGCGTGCGGCTGCTGCAGTCAGATGTTTTTTCCGCAATGAAAAAGCAGCGTTACGACATCATTTTGTCCAATCCGCCGTACGTAAATGCGCAGTCCATGGCCGCCCTGCCCGCAGAATTCATGCACGAACCCGCGCTGGCGCTGGCCGGCGGTGCTGACGGCATGGAGATCGTGCGCCGCATTCTGCAGGGCGCGGCAACGTATTTGAAACGCCACGGCCTGCTGGTGCTTGAGATCGGCCACGAGCGCGCGCACTTTGAAGCCGCGTTTCCCAACTTGGCCGTAACATGGCTGTCTGTGAGCGCAGGCGACGATCAGGTGCTTCTGTGTACCCAAGAAGCACTTAAAGAAGCGTTCTCCTGAAACACTCTACGCATATTCCATGCGCCTTTTCAGCCATTTTTGCCTGAAAATGCGCATGGAATATGCGTAGAGCCATTTAGCTTCATACAAATCTCCACAACCCGTTCGGGCTGAGCCTGTCTCCGCCTATTTGCAACTCAATAAAATCATCGATTTAAGACTTCGAATGCA
>JBOFGW010000430.1:0-3962 GCA_051649325.1 Burkholderiaceae bacterium
CGCGCAGGTTTTTGTACAGCGATGTCCAGGATGGTGAACAAGTCGCCCGTGCGCGGTTCATCAGGATCGACTTGCAACTGCCCGTCGTAAAAGAAGCCGTTGCCGTCGACCGAGCCCGCAGCCACATTGTCAATGAACACGTTGGTGGTGTTGCGGTGCCAGAATGCGCTGGACTGCTGTTCATTCTGCAGGGTCTTTGCGTTGTCTGGTCCGCCAAATCGCGTGGTGGGCAAAAACGCAGATTGCGCGTAGGTAGGGGCCTTAGTCAGAACCGCCAAGTTTTTGCGCAGGACATTATTTTCTTCATCGCCTGACTCAGCGGCCACAAAGGCGTGGTTGCTGACGTCATAAGACACATTGCGCTCCAGCTTAACGTTTGAAGTGCCGTGTATCACCATCGCGCGCTGAAAGCTGCCGTGTACCGAGTTGCCCACTGCATATTGACCGTTGCCCGTGATGCCGTTGGCCGGCTGGCGGTCTACCAAATGCCAATGCATCGGGTAGCGTGCACGGTGGCCCATTTGCCCCATTCTCACAAACTCCACACCGGCAACGCGTGCAAAGCCGCCGCCCATGATCATCACGTGGCCGCCAAACTGGCTGGCATCAGAATCCGCCGCGCCTTGAATCACAAAGTCACGCGTGAGCAGGCCCACATGCGCGCGCGAATCGAGCACGCGACCTTCAAACGTTTGAGTTTGGCCAAAGTGGCGATATTTCAGTGCCGGCGAGAAGCTCACACGGTTGCCCGTCACCGCACTGATCGTCACTTTTTCAGCTTCCAATGCATTGAAGCCGGAAGGTGCGATGACGATTTGATCACCCACGCGCCAATCAACACTTTCTTTCAACGTGATCGCCGTGTCGCCAGGGTTGGCATGTGCGTCAAGCTGCGAAAACGCCAGCGCATCGCGCCGGTGGCCGTGGATTTCAAGTCGGCCGCCATTCATGGCGCCCAAGAATTTATTTCCAAACCCCTGTAGATCCAGGGATTCATTAATGCCCGTCAAGGTAATCGACGATTTGTACTTATACGGCTCTGCTTCAGTCCCAGCCTGCAGCAAGCCGGTGGTCATTACCCAACCTGCAGTGAGCTTGACATTTTTATCGGCAAAGTACAGCGCACCATCAATTTGCAGCCCGGCCAGTGCAGGCGTGTCGGCATCAAGCAAGATGGCACGGCCTGCAGGAATCAGTACCTGCGCGCCGGCGGGCGGCAGCGTACCGCCCCAGCTGGCGGGGTCAGACCACGGCAACGCAGCTGCGCGCGGCGGCACGGCCGTGACGCCTGCGGGTGGCGGCGTTGGGCTAACCGTTGCGGTCGGTGAAGGCGAAGCTGTTGGTGTTGGCACAGGTGTCGCACCACCACCAGGCGAAGGCGATGCAGTCGGCGCAGGTGATGCGGTAGGCCCAGCGGTCGGTGATGGAGCAGGTGACGCCGTGGGGGCCGTTCCGGTTGGGGGAGCATTTGTGCCGGAGTCTTCAGAGCCGCTGCCGCCGCATCCTGCAATGAGCACGGCGAGAATGATTGCCGCGGCGCGCGAATGACTGGCAACTTGAACTAAAGGCGATTTCATTTTTGCTCCCCAACGTAATTGGCGATGTGTAGATAACGCATGCAATTGACTGGTGGTCGAAGCACAAGTTCAACGTTCGCAAAGAAGCGCAAATTCATTCAAGTTAAAGCGCGCGAAACGCACCGGGCAGCATTTTTTCGAAGCATTCAACACTGAATTTATTTACTGTCTTTGCGTGATGTTGCGCAAAATTATTCAAGTGCGACTTCGTCTTGGATTTCCTGATGGGATCAATTGCTCTCAATGGTTTGTGCGCTGATCGGCGGTGCCATCGCTGCCAGCGTCCAGCGGCCTGCGTTGAGCGTGAGCGTTTGCGCGCCCACGGCCACTTTGCCGGCGGCCGCATCGACGACTGTGACTGCCGGATGCATGCCGTTTGGTGCGACGGTGAGAATCTCTGCTGCCACGCCGCCTAACGTGAACCGGGTGGCGCGAAAGCGCGCCGCATCGCCGCCTTGCATGCGCAAGACCGACGTGGCGGTGCCCCGCAGCTCCGCCGCTTTGCCGGCGACCGCAATAAGCACATGCGCGCCGGAGGATTTGCCAAAATCCACCGCAATGGCCGAGCCGTCTTTGAGTGCCAGCAAGCCCGATCCATCTTGCGCAAATTGTTTTGCGGTGACGGCGGTTTTTTCGATGTGCCCAAATAGCGCGCGCCCTTGCGCGGCCCATACCTGGATGGGCAGCACCGCATCGTGGCCCAAGTCGTTCGCACCGGCCAGCAGCGCCACCAAAGAATCGGTATCGTCCTTCCATTGATCACGCATCACCGTAAAGCGCATTTCAGGATCGTCCAGCACTTTTGCAAAGCGCGTGCCGGGGTTTTCGGGCGTGGTGCCAATCGGCCAATTGATCAGTGCCAGCACGGCGCGGTGCGGGTAGTCGATGGCGTCATACGACGGTTTGCCGCCCAGAAGTTTGCCGTAGCTTTGCTGCTCGCCCGGCTCGACCAAGGTCTTGTAAGTCCAGAGCATGGCGGGCTTCCACGCTTCGGGCATCACACCAAAGCCTTGCGCAAATTGCCCAGCACGGGAGATCCCGTGGCGGTCAAACACTTCGGTGCCGTAGCTGCCCGACGGGTTAGGGTTGGTGTAGAACGGTTTGCCACCGCGCACCGTCATCAAATGAATCCATTTGCCGGCGAGGGCGCGCCCATGCGACGCACTGCCGGCTGTCCAGTCCTGCCCGTGCGCAACGCGCAGCGCCTGCAGGTAGGGCACAAACGCGGTCTCTGTGGCTATGCCGCCGGGGCCGAGGTGTTCCCAAAAGTAGCCGCCCGAGCCAAAACCTTCCAGCAGCGCACGCGCCGTGTTTTTCTCGATGGCGCTCAGATAGTCTTGCACCAAAGCAGGGTCGGCACCTGCATCACCGCGGATGGCGAGCATCGCCAGCCCTGCGCCGCCCACTTGCCCACCCCAGTGGTTGGACTTGGGGCTGTGGCGCGGGGTTTTGGACAGTTGCGCCATGGTTTGCGTGCCGGTGCCGCCAGGCTCGGTCGCGCCGCCGTTGTAGTTGAGCAGGAACTTGGCCACGCTTTCGCGAAATGCAGAGTCCCAGCCGTCATACGCGAGGTCATAGGCCATCGCCAGCGCCGCGACCGAAGGGCCAGCGCGCAAAAGGCCACCGGGGTTGACGAGGCCGTAGCGGTCATCACGATCGCGCCAGCCTTCTATCATCCATTGCGTGCAGGTGCGTGCCATGTCGGCATAGCGCGCCTCGCCGGTGAGTTGGTACAGCATGGCGTAGCCGCTGGCGTGCCAGAGTGTGAATACGCCCGGTTTGTCGGCACCGCCGGGAACTCCAGTGCCCGGATGATCACCGGGCTTGGCCACGGTCACTGGCTTAAAGCCTTGATACGCGCCCTTGGCGGAATTAAAGACAACCGGCAGGCTTTGGCCATCACCACCGTTGAGCAAAAACCGCAGCCGCGCGACGATGGCAGCACCTTCTAAGGTGCGGGATTTTTCCCGGACGGCTTCGATCTGGGTGCGGCGAAAGAACAGGCGCGGATGTTCCCCCGCAGCCGGCGGCGCAAACCCTGCGACCGGACTCCACAGCGCGCTGGCCGAAGGCGGCGTGGTACTGCCCGGTGTAGGGGTTGCGCTGGGCGTGCTTGTGGGCGTGGGTTGTGGGCTTGCCGAAGGTGTAGGGGTGGGGCTGGAGCTAGAGGTCGGGCTAGGTGCCGGTGTTGGGCTTGGCGTAGTCGCGCCGCTTGGTGGCGCGGCACCTTGCGGTGGCGCAGAAGCATCGCCAGACCCGCCACAGGCGCTTAAACAAAGCAGCGCACATGCAGTCAGCCCTGCACATACCGCTGCGCGTTGCCGTGCAAAGCGCGCGCCGCTCATTTCTTGAATGTGCCTAGATACGTGGCGATCTGCTGGGCCT
>JBOFGW010000431.1:0-3124 GCA_051649325.1 Burkholderiaceae bacterium
TGATCGCCGTGTCGCCAGGGCTCGCGTGTGCATCAAGCTGCGAGAACGCCAGCGCATCGCGCCGGTGGCCGTGGATTTCAAGCCGGCCGCCATTCATGGCGCCTAAAAACTTGTTGCCAAACCCTTGCAAATCCAAAGACTCATTGGTGCCTGTCAAGGTAATCGACGATTTGTACTTATACGGCTCTGCTTCAGTCCCAGCTTGCAGCAAGCCGGTGGTCATGACCCAACCCGCTGTGAGCTTGACGTTCTTATCGGCAAAGTACAGCGCACCATCAATTTGCAGCCCGGCCAGCGCGGGCGTGTCGGCATCAAGCACGATGGCGCGGCCTGCGGGAATCAACACCTGCGCGCCGGCAGGCGGCAGCGTGCCGCCCCAGCTGGCGGGGTCAGACCACGGCAATGCAGCTGCGCGCGGCGGCACGGCAGTGACGCCTGTGGGTGGCGGCGTTGGGCTAACCGTTGCGGTCGGTGAAGGCGAAGCTGTTGGTGTTGGCACCGGTGTCGCACCACCACCAGGCGAAGGAGAGGCTGTTGGCGTGGGTGATGCAGTAGGCGCAGGTGATGCGGTAGGCCCAGCAGTCGGTGATGGAGCAGGCGATGCCGTGGGTGCCGTTCCGGCTGGGGGAGCATTTGTGCCGGAGTCTTCAGAGCCGCTGCCGCCACATCCGGCAATGAGCACGGCGAGAATGATTGCCGCGGCGCGCGAATGACTGGCAACTTGAACTAAAGGCGATTTCATTTTTGCTCCCCAAATTAATTGGCGATGTGTAGATAACGCATGCAATTGACTGGTGGTCGGATCACAAGTTCAACGCTTGCAAAGAAGCGCAAATTCATTCAAGTTAAAGCGCACGAAACGCACTAGGCAGCACCTTTTCTAAAGCGTTCGACACTGAATTGATTTACTGCCTTTGCGTGATGCTGCGCAAAATTATTCAAGTGCGACTCCGTCTTTGTTTCCTGGAATCAATCGCTCTCAACGGTTTGTGCGCTGATCGGCGGTGCCATCGCTGCCAGCGTCCAGCGGCCTGCGTTGAGCGTGAGCGTTTGCGCGCCCACGGCCACTTTGCCGGCGGACGCATCTACAACCGTTACTGCCGGATGCATGCCGTTTGGTGCGACGGTGAGAATCTCAGCGGGCACGCCGCCCAAGGTGAACCGCGTGGCGCGAAACCGCGCAGCATCGCCGCTTTGCATGCGCAAGACGGACGTAGCAGTGCCCCGCAGCTCCGCCGCTTTGCCGGCGACCGCAATGAGCACATGCGCGCCAGAGGATTTGCCAAAATCCACCGCAATGGCCGAGTCGTCTTTGAGTGCCAGCAAGCCCGATCCATCTTGCGCAAATTGTTTTGCGGTGACGGTGGATTTTTCGATGTGCCCAAATAGCGCGCGCCCTTGCGCGGCCCATACCTGAATGGGCAGCACCGCATCGTGGCCCAAGTCGTTCGCACCGGCCAGCAGCGCCACCAATGAATCGGTATCGTCCTTCCATTGATCGCGCATCACCGTAAAGCGCATTTCAGGATCGTCCAGCACTTTGGCAAAGCGCGTGCTGGGGTTTTCGGGCGTGGTGCCAATCGGCCAATTGATCAGCGCCAGCACGGCGCGGTGCGGGTAGTCGATGGCGTCATACGACGGTTTGCCGCCCAGCAGTTTGCCGTAGCTTTGCTGCTCGCCCGGCTCGACCAATGTCTTGTAGGTCCAGAGCATGGCGGGTTTCCACGCCTCGGGCATCACACCAAAGCCTTGCGCAAACTGTCCGGCGCGAGAAATCCCGTGGCGGTCAAACGCCTCGGTGCCGTAGCTGCCCGACGGGTTGGGGTTGGTATAGAACGGTTTGCCACCACGCACCGTCATCAAATGAATCCATTTGCCGGCGAGCGCGCGCCCATGCGCCACACTGCCGGCTGTCCAGTCCTGCCCGTGCGCAACACGCAGCGCTTGCAGGTAGGGCACAAACGCAGTCTCTGTGGCGATGCCGCCGGGGCCGAGGTGTTCCCAAAAGTAGCCGCCCGAGCCAAAGCCTTCCAGCAGCGCACGCGCCGTGTTTTTCTCGATAGCACTCAGATAGTCTTGCACCAAGGCGGGGTCGGCACCTGCATCGCCGCGGATGGCGAGCATCGCCAGCCCAGCACCGCCCACTTGCCCACCCCAATGGTTGGACTTAGGGCTGTGGCGCGGTGTTTTGGACAGTTGCGCCATGGTTTGCGTGCCGGTGCCGCCAGGCTCTGTGGCGCCGCCGTTGTAGTTGAGCAGGAACTTGGCCACGCTTTCGCGAAACGCAGAGTCCCAGCCGTCATACGCGAGGTCATAGGCGATCGCCAGCGCAGCGACAGAAGGGCCAGCGCGCAGCAGGCCGCCGGGGTTGACGAGGCCGTAGCGGTCATCGCGGTCGCGCCAGCCTTCCATCATCCATTGCACGCAGATGCGCGCCATGTCGGCATAGCGCGCCTCGCCGGTGAGTTGGTAAAGCATGGCGTAGCCGCTGGCGTGCCAGAGTGTGAATACGCCCGGCTTGTCGCTGCCACCGGGTGCGCCGGTGCCCGGATGATCGCCGGGCTTGGCCACGGTCACTGGCTTAAAGCCTTGATACGCGCCCTTGGCGGAATTGAAGACGACCGGCAGGTTTTGGCCGTCACCACCGTTGAGCAAAAACCGCAGCCGCGCGACGATCGCAGCGCCTTCTGGCGTGCGGGATTTTTCGCGGATGGCTTCGATCTGGGCGCGGCGAAAGAACAGGCGTGGATGCTCGCCCGCAGCCGGCGGCGCAAACCCTGCGACCGGACTCCACAGCGCGCTGGCCGAGGGCGGTGCGGTACTGCCCGGTGTGGGCGTTGCGCTGGGCGTGCTTGTGGGTGTGGGTTGTGGGCTTGCCGAAGGTGTAGGGGTGGGGCTAGCGCTAGAGGTCGGGCTAGGTGTCGGCGTTGGGCTAGGCGTAGTCGCGCTGCTTGGCGGCGCGGCACCTTGCGGTGGCGCAGAAGTATCGCCAGACCCGCCACAGGCGCTTAAACAAAGCAGCGCACATGCAGTCAGCCCTGCACATACCGCTGCGCGTTGCCGTGCAAAGCGCGCGCCGCTCATTTCTTGAATGTGCCTAGATACGTGGCGATCTGCTGGGCCT
>JBOFGW010000432.1:0-6436 GCA_051649325.1 Burkholderiaceae bacterium
CATGATGGGCATGGGCGAGCCGCTACTCAACTACGAGCCGGTGGTGACCGCCATGCGGCTGATGCTGGACGACAACGCTTATGGCTTAAGCCGCCGGCGTGTAACGCTGTCCACCAGCGGCGTAGTGCCGATGATTGAGCGGTTGGCTAAAGATCTGCCTGTGGCATTAGCAGTGTCTTTGCACGCCAGCAACGACGCGCTGCGCGATGAGCTGGTGCCGCTCAACAAAAAATACCCGCTCAAAGAGCTGCTTGCTGCATGTAACTTGTATCTTGAGCATGCACCGCGCGACTTCATTACCTTTGAATACGTCATGCTGGACGGGATCAACGACTTTGATACGCATGCGCGTGAACTTGTAAAACTTGCGCGCCAAGTGCCGTGCAAGTTCAATCTGATTCCTTTTAATCCGTTTCCTGGCTCCGGTCTGAAATGCTCGCCGCGCGGACGGATTCAAGCATTTGCCAAAATCTTGATGGATGCAGGCATTGTGACTACCGTGCGCAAAACCCGTGGCGATGATATTGATGCAGCGTGCGGCCAACTCGCTGGCGAGGTGCAGGACCGCACGCGGCGCAGCGAGCGGTCGGTGCACGCGAGCGAGGCAAAGTTTGGCAAAATTGCACAGGTCGCGAGCTAAGGGAAGGCTGGGGATGAACATGCGGGCGCTTAGGGTTGCGTGTGCTGCGGTGTTGGCAGCGCTGCTGGGTGCGTGCGCGCAAATGCCGCCGGGGCCGGCGGACGCGCAGAACACATCCGTGATAAACAGCGGCGCGTCTTTGTCCACCAACGACAGCGACGAGCGCAAACGCGCACGTATCCGCCTTGAGCTGGCGTACAACTACTTCCGTGAAAAGCAGGTCAAAACTGCGCTGGATGAAATCCGTCAGGCGCTGCAGATCGACTCCAACTTTGCAGATGCCTACAGCCTGCGTGCGCTGATTCTGTTCGATATCGGTGAGATGCGCGACGCAGAAACCGATTTTCGGCGTGCGCTGCAACTAGCGCCGCAAGAGCCAGACATCAATAACAGTTTTGGCTGGTTTCTGTGCCAGACCAACCGCGAGGCTGAATCGATCCGCTATTTCACGCTGGCCGCGCGCAATCCGCTATATCAAACGCCGGACAAGCCGCTGCAAAACGCCGGCATTTGCTCCATGCGCGTCAAAGACTGGAAGACCGCTGAAGGTTTTTTGATGCGCGCCTTTGAGCTTGAGCCGGGCAATGTGATCAGTGTGTACAACCTTGGCCTGCTATATCTGCGCTCCGGTGATTACGAGCGGGCTTGGTACTACGCCGAGCGCTTGAATAAAATGATGCAGCCCAGTGCCGAATCGCTCTGGTTGGCCATTCGCGTTGCCCACAAGCGCAGCGACCAACCCACTAAAGAGCAATTGGCCACGCAATTGCGGCGCGGTTTTATCACGTCGCGCGAGTGGGCCGCGTATCAGCGAGGCGCGTTCGATGAGTAGCCAGTTGGTATTGGAGGGGGTTGAACCGCCACCACCGGAGTCGCCGGACTTTGCAACGCTACGCAGCGCGCGCGGCTGGTCCGAGCAAGACGTGGCCGAGCGTTTGAAGATCTCAGTCGCAAAAGTCCGTGCGATCGAAAAGCTGGATTTTGCAGCGCTGCCAGATGGCCCTTACACGCGCGGCTTTATCCGTAACTATGCGCGGCTTCTGGAAACCGATCCCTCGCCATGGCTGAACTTGCTGGACGCTGCGCTACCGCCGGCGCCGCGTGCATTGCCGGACGATCCGCGCCGCTTGGCTGCTTTTGACGATACCGGCCGCAGCGTGGCCATGACAGCGCAGCTGATGTGGTGGGGTGCTGCTGCGCTCGTGGTCGCCATCGCACTGTTTTTGGCCTGGTGGGAAAGAGGTGCATGGCTGCCGCATGTGCAGGGTTTGCTGCCCAATCAATCTGTGCAAGCCTCAGTGCCAGGCCCTGCAACTGCACCATCGCCAGCAGCAGGCTCAACCACGGAGACAATCACCTTGCCGGCGCAAACACAAGCCGCGGTCGATGGTGTTGCCTCGCCAGCTGCGGCGGCAGCAGTCCCCACGCCCGCAGCGCCTACGCCGGCTGCACCCGAGCCACGGCTGGATGTACCTGCTGGCCACAAAGCCATCACACTCGCATTTGCGGCGGACGCGTGGGTAGAGGTGCGTGATAGCAGCGGCAAAACCTTGGTTTCGCAACTGAATAAAGCGGGCTCGCAGCACGCGTTTACCGGCCAACCACCACTTCGGTTTACGGTAGGTTCGGCAAAAGACGTTTCGCTGCAGGTGGATGGCAGCAACTTTGATATGGGTCCGCATTTGAAAAACGATGTGGCCCGCTTTGTGGTGAATTGACGTGAGCGAAGACACGCAGATCAATTGCATGCCGATGCCTGTCGGTCCTACGCCGCGTAAGCGCACGCGTTTGGTCGCGGTCAAATGGGCTGGTCGCACAGTATTCGTGGGCGGCGGTGCGCCGGTGGTGGTGCAGTCGATGACCAATACTGATACCGCCGACCATATTGCCACCGCGATTCAAGTCAAAGAACTGGCGCAGGCGGGGAGCGAAAAAGTGCGCATCACCGTCAACTCACCGGAAGCTGCAGCTGCCGTGCCCAAGGTGCGCGAGCAGCTCGACAAAATGGGTGTAGATGTGCCGCTGATCGGTGATTTTCACTACAACGGTCACAAGCTGCTGACGCAGTACCCGGATTGCGCACAGGCTTTAAGCAAGTACCGCATCAATCCCGGCAACGTGGGTTCCAGCAGTAAGCGCGACAGCAACTTTGCGCAAATGATTGAAGTGGCTTGTAAGTACAACAAACCGGTGCGCATCGGCGTGAACTGGGGCAGCCTGGATCAAGGCTTGCTCGCGCGCTTGATGGATGAGAATGCCGCCCGCAAAGAACCCTGGGAAGCGCAGGCAGTGATGCGCGAGGCGCTCGTCACCTCTGCGCTGGAAAGCGCAGCGCAGGCTGAAGAAATCGGCCAATCGCCCGAAGGCATCATTCTTTCCTGCAAAGTCAGCAATGTGCAGGACGTGGTGAGTGTGTACCGCGAGCTGTCCAAGCGCTGCGATTATCCGCTGCACGTGGGTCTGACCGAGGCTGGCATGGGCAGCAAAGGCATTGTTGCCTCAACCGCGGCCTTGTCGGTGCTGCTGCAAGAAGGCATTGGCGACACCATTCGCGTTTCGCTCACGCCTGAACCCGGCGGTTCGCGCACGCAAGAAGTGATTGTGGCGCAGGAGATTTTGCAGACGATGGGGCTGCGCGCATTTACCCCGATGGTGATTGCCTGCCCCGGCTGCGGCCGCACGACCAGCACCTATTTTCAAGAGCTTGCAGCGCAGATTCAAAGCTATCTGCGCAACCAGATGCCGGTGTGGCGCGGCCAGTACCAAGGCGTGGAAGAGATGCGTGTGGCGGTGATGGGCTGCGTGGTCAACGGGCCGGGCGAAAGCAAGCATGCGCATATCGGCATTTCTTTGCCAGGCTCGGGCGAGGCACCTGTAGCACCGGTATTCATCGACGGCCAGCGCAATGTCACGCTCAAGGGCGAGCACATTGCGCAGGAATTTCAAGCGATTGTTGAAAACTACGTTCGCACCAAATACGGATCGCGGCAGGCCGTTGCCGAGCACGCGACCGCATAAAAACAATTTCATGACAGATAAGAACCAAGCTGCCAAGCTTCAGGCAGTCAAGGGCATGAATGATTTGCTGCTTGACGAAGCACCTCTGTGGGAGTGGTTTGAAGATACCGTGCGCGACGTATTTCGCCAGTACGGCTACAAACTCGTGCGCACACCGATTGTGGAGCCTACCGGTCTGTTTGTGCGCTCCATTGGCGAGGTAACGGATATTGTCGAGAAGGAGATGTATTCCTTTGAAGACCGTTTGAATGGCGACGCGCTTACGCTGCGGCCAGAAATCACCGCAGGCATCGTGCGTTCTGCCATTGAGCACAACTGGCTGTACAACGGGCCACAGCGCGTCTGGAGCGTGGGGCCGGTGTTTCGGCACGAGCGTCCCCAAAAGGGCCGCCAGCGGCAGTTTCATCAGTTTGATGTCGAGGCGCTGGGTTTTGAGGGGCCAGACGTAGATGCCGAGCAGATTGTGATGCTCGCGCGCATCTGGAAGCGCCTGGGTCTTGCCAACGTGCAGCTTGAGATCAACTCGATCGGTGACGCTGCAGAACGCAAGGCGCACCGCGAAAAGCTGATCGCGCACTTTGAAGCGTATCAAGAGCTGCTGGATGAAGATGCACGCCGCCGCTTGCATACCAATCCGCTGCGTATTCTGGACACCAAGAACCCCAAAATGCAGGCGATGGTGGACGCCGCGCCCAAGTTGCTTGATCTGCTGGGCGAAGCCTCGCTCAAGCATTTTGATGGCCTGAAATCTTTGCTTACAGAGGCGGGCCTGCACTTTACGGTCAATCCGCGCCTGGTGCGCGGCCTCGACTACTACAATCGCACCGTATTTGAGTGGGTGACCACTGCACTGGGTGCGCCGCTGACGATCACTGGTGGTGGCCGCTATGACGGGCTGTTTGAGCAGCTTGGTGGCAAACCAACCCCCGGCATTGGCTTTGGCATGGGCATTGAGCGGGTGATTCTGGCGCTGCAGGAAGCGCTGGGCCAAAGCGCGGCAGCCGGTGCAGCGCATGTACCTGATGTGTATGTAGTGCACGCAGATGCAGACGCAGTGGCGCGAAAGGTTGCAGAAGCACTGCGCGATGCCGGCAAGTATGCGGTGCTGCATGCCGGTGGCGGCAGCTTCAAAAGCCAGATGAAAAAGGCCGACGCCAGCGGGGCGCGCTATGCAGTCATCATCGGCAGTGATGAAGTGGCCAAAGGCGGCGTAACGCTTAAGCCACTGCGTGTGCAGCAAGAGCACGCGCAAGAACAAAAGTTTGTGGCGTTGGCCGATCTGGCCGGCGCATTGGATTGATTTTTTAGAAGGAAAAGACGGCATGGCCGCCTACGACTTAGAAGAGCAGGAACAACTCGCCAGCCTGAAGGCATTTTGGGCCAAGTGGGGCAACCCGATTACCTGGGTGCTGACGATTATTTTTTCCGCGATCGCGGCCTACTACGGCTGGCAGTGGTATCAGCGCCGTGAGGCGGTGGCTGCTGGTGCAATCTATGAGCAG
Source organism: Burkholderiaceae bacterium (assembly GCA_051649325.1). GTDB lineage: Bacteria > Pseudomonadota > Gammaproteobacteria > Burkholderiales > Burkholderiaceae_C > JBJOQV01. The sequence continues at coordinate 5,161 of JBOFGW010000432.1, forward strand.
CTGGAAAAAGCGGTGACTGAAAAGAATCTTGCGACGGTCAAAGATGCGGCCGGGCAGATTCTTGAAAAGTATTCCGGCACCGCGTACGCACAAATGGCCGCGCTCAAGGCCGCCAAAGCGATGTTTGACAATAAAGACGTTGCCGGGGCCAAAGCGCAGTTGCAATGGGCTGCAGACAAGTCGCGCGACGAGTCGTACCGGATCATCGCGCGCGTGCGCCTCGCGGGCTTGCTGCTGGACGAGAAAAAATACGACGAAGCGCTCGCCTTGCTTGGCCCGGCCAAGATCGACAAGCTTGCGCCGCTGGTCAATGACCGCCGTGGCGATGTGCTCACCGCGCAGGGCAAGCGTGACGAAGCCAAAGCTGCGTATCTGGATGCGTACAAAGGCATGGAAGACACCGATCCCATGCGCCCACTGGTGCAGCAAAAACTTGAAGCACTGGGCGGCGCCGTGCCGGAGCAAGCGCCTAAGGTGGGTTAAGGCGTTTTGATGCCTTTGTGGTGCAGTTAAAAATGGCTTTACGCAATATCCATGCGGTTTTTCAGGCAAAAATGGCTGAAAAGGCGCATGGATATTGCGTAGATGCCTTAAATAGGTGCTTGAGCACCGTATTTTGAAAGGTTCTGCCATGCGCATGTCTGCGCGTTTTTCCACTGCGTGCCTGATTTTGCTAGCGACTGGTCTCACCGGCTGTGGCAGCTTGAATCCGTTTGCTGATCCACCGCGTACCAAACCGGCGGAGCTGACGGATTTTCCTGCCTCCGCAAAACTGACGCAGGCCTGGCAGGCCTCGCTTGGCGCGAAGTCTGTAGGCTCGCCCGTGTTAGTTACCACTAGTGCCCAGCAGCTGCGGCTACTTGCTACGGCTGGTGAACGTGTGAGCGTGATTGATCCTACCAATGGCGCAGTGTTGGCTCGGGCTGAGGCGCCCGCCACACTGTCCACCGGCGCAGGCAGCGATGGCGAGTTGATCGTTGCGGCAACGCGCGCCGGCGATGTCATGGCCTGGAGCATGGACGGCAAAGAGGCGTGGCGTGCGCCGCTCAATGCAGAGATTCTCGCCCGGCCCGCTGTCACAGACGGCACCGCGGCGGTACTCACGACCGATGGCCGCCTGGTTGGCTTTGATTCAGCCACCGGCAAGCGCCGCTGGGTGGTGCAGCGGCCGGCACCCGCGCTGGCGCTACGGATTGCCAGCCCCATCGTGCCGGTGCGCGGCGGGTTCTTGGTCGGCATGGCCGGTGGGCGCATGCTGGCCGTAGGCGCGCGTGAC
>JBOFGW010000433.1:0-5241 GCA_051649325.1 Burkholderiaceae bacterium
TTCGATGCCGCCATAAGCCGCGCCAACTTCCGCTTGGCGATGGCGGACGCGACCGCCGCGCTCATCATGCCGCCGCTGATTACCGCAGTGGTGCACGCCGCGCCGCAGGTCAATCTGCGCGTGCTGCCGCTCACCACGCGCGACCCGCGCCGTTTGCTGGAGGATAGTGAGGCGGACTGCGCTGTGGGCTACTTTCCCAGCGCCAGCGCCGCGCTGGTGGCGCAGGGCAATGACGCAGCGTTTCGCCACCGGCGCATTTATGAGAGCCGCTACATGTGCGTGATGCGCCGCGGCCATGCGCTCGCGCAGCGCGAGTTGACGCTGGACGCGTTCTGCGCCGCGCAGCATCTGTTGGTGAGCTTCTCCGGCAAGCCGTTTGGGTTTGTGGATGAAGCGCTCGCCGCCATCAACCGCCAGCGCCGCATTTTGCTCACAGTGAATCAGTTCTTCACCGCCGGCCGCGTAGTGGCGCAAACCGATCTGCTCACCGTGCTGCCCGAAACGTTTTTTGAAGTGACCGGCTACAGCGATCAGCTTGTCATGCAGCCCTTGCCGTTTGCCATTTCAGATGTGCACGTGGATGTGTTTTGGCATAGGCGCAATGACCGCGCGCCGGCGCAGCAGTGGCTGCGTGAGGTGATGTTTGGGTTGCCCAGGCCGTAAGTTTTCGCAATATCAAACATCGTTTACGCAATATCCATGCGGTTTTTGGGGCAAAAATGCCTCAAAAACCGCATGGATATTGCGTAGAAGCAGCTGAGATTGCCACATCTTTGCCACACCCTGCACTTTGGGCGGATAGGCAGGCGCCCGGCGTGATGCTACAAGCCTGCAATGGTGCGTAGACATGCGCACGGTTTGCACAAGAGGGCGCACGATGTCAGGCGGTGATTGGAAAAGGTTATACCAAGCGGTTGATGCGGGCGACTTTGTTTTGGTGCGCTACTACATGAATGAAGGGATGGATCCCAACTTCCAGCATGCCGAAGTGTTGCGCACGCTGCTCGTCACCAGCCTCATCAACGGCACCAGCGAAATCACCCACTATCTACTTGCGCACGGGGCTGACCCCAACCTGGTTTCTGAGCTGGACAATCTCTCGCCCTTGCAAGCCGCCAAGCTGCATGGCCGCGATGAGTTTGTGAAGCTGCTTGTCAGCCTGGGCGCGAAAGAACCGCGCCAACCGTTTTGGTGGCGGTGGTTGCCGGTGTGAGGGTGGGCTTGGTTCGAGGTGCGGCCTGCCAAAGATGGCCGCAGTGCTGCGAGCCTCGAATGAAAACTCCTCCAAACCGTTCGGGCTGAGCCTGTCGAAGCCTCTCCCTTTTCAGCGATATCAAAGGCTTATTGCAAATGCGTTTCGACAGGCTCAACGCGAACGGAAGTCTCGAGAAGCTCGCGCTAAGAAAGCCCTGTCGGCAGCTTAGTGGGCAGTGCCTAGCTGCTAAAACTCCGCCAAAATCGCCTTGCGCTTTTCTGCGTACTCTTTCTCTGTAATCAGCCCATCGTCCTTGAGCTTTTGCAGCGCTTTGAGGCGCTCTGCCGTCTGGCGATAAAGCTGATCAGAGTTTGCGGGCGCAGGCGCGGGTACAGGCACTGCAGCAGCCGGCGCAGCAGCAGGCGCACTCGGCGGCGCAGCCACAGCGGCAGGCGCGGCGGCCGGCGCAGCAACAGGTGCAGCAGGTTTAGCCACCGGCGCAGCCGCTGCGGGCAGGGCGCCGAACTTGAGCCAATCCGCGCGCTGCGATGTTGCGCCTGCAGCGCTGACTTGCGTGCCGCTACTCACCGCTTTGGCGCGCTGGCCGGGCTCGAATGGAATCAGGTAACCGGCCGCGCGCAGCTGGCCTTCAAACTCTTGCCGCACCAAGCCAAAAATAATGTTGAGCTGCCCGCCTTGCTGAAACACGCGGCCGGTGGTCACGCTCTTGGTTGAGAAAGGGCCGTAGCCGCCGTAGTTGCCGGTGACGGCAAACGAAACTTCTTGCGCCGCGGTTGCCTCGCCCAGTGCCTGCGCAATCGGGCCGGCAATCTCGTTCACATCATCTGCATTCAGTAGCGGTTCGGTCTTGCGGCCGGCCAGCTGCACTTGCGAAAGCGCCGCGCGCATCGCATCGGCAGAGACGGTGACGGGATGTTGATTCTCCGCCGCACCGGGCTCGCGCGCTTCAATCCGCACAAAGTTGTATTTGCCTTGGTAGGTCACCTTGACCACGCGCTCCGCTGCAGAATCTTTGCCGATGGTCAGCGCCCGGCCGCTGCCGGCGGTGGGCTGCGCCAGCGCCACGGTGGATGCTGCAAGCAGCGCGCACGCGGCCGCGGCGCGCAAAAACAGGGTTGTCATAGTGTCTCCGTGTTTGAATTTGAGATGCGTTTGATCAAGGATGCGGTGTACCGGCAGGATAATCCTTCAGCGCCAGGTGCGACATGGGTGCGCGCCCGTACGCAGCGCTGATGGATGCAAGCTGGCGTGCAGCATCGCTCGCCACCATGTCCCAGGCAAACCGCCATTCCCAGCAGCCCATGGTGCCCGGCGTATTCATGCGGTGCGCGCTGTCCAGGCCCATCACATCCTGCATGGCGATGATGACGGTGTTGGCGACCGAGCTGCTGGCTGCGCGGATCATGGCCCAATGCACGTCGGAGCCATCCGTGTTCAGATACGCCGCCGCGTAACCGCGCTCGCGCTCGGTGCAATGGTTCCACCAGCCGCGCGCGGTGTCGTTGTCGTGCGTGCCGGTGTACACCACGGTATTGGCAATGTAGTTGTGCGGCAAAAAGCTGTGGTTGCTGCCGTCGCTAAAGCCAAACTGCAAAATCCGCATGCCGGGAAAGTGAAATTGATCACGCAGTTGTTCCACGTCCGGCGTGATCACGCCCAGATCTTCCGCAATGATCGGCGCTGCGCCGCCCGCACGCGCAGTGGCACGTGCAATCGCGTTGAACAGTTTTTCTCCAGGGCCGGGAACCCAATGGCCTTCAATCGCTGTCGGGCAACTGGCCGGAATTTCCCAGTACCCCGCAAAGCCGCGGAAGTGGTCGATCCGCACCACATCCGCAAGCTTAAGCTGGCGCTGCACGCGGTCAATCCACCATTGATAGTTCTCGCGCTCAAACGCGTCCCAGCGGTACAGCGGGTTGCCCCAGCGCTGCCCGGTGGCGGAAAAAAAGTCCGGCGGTACGCCGGCAACGACCGTGGGCGCAAACGCATCGTCCAGCAAATACAAATCAGGGCGTGACCAGCAGTCGGCCGAGTGATGCGCGATGAAAATCGGCAGATCGCCGATGATCGCGACGCCCTTGCCGCGCGCGTAGTCGCGCAAGTTTGCCCACTGCGTATCAAAGCACCACTGCACAAACTTCCAAAATTGCAGCGGCTGCGCGAGCTGCTTGCGCGCTGCAGTGAGTGCAGCGGCTTCGCGGCGGGCCAGCGCTTTGTCCCACTGCGGCCAGGCGCGGAACTCGCCGCCGCCGGCGTTTTGCGCGGCATCCAGCGCCATAAAGAGCGCGTAGTCGTCAAGCCATTTGGCCTCGCGCGCGCAAAACGCGTCAAATGCGTCTTTGTCTGCCTTGCTGGCGCGTGCAAAAAAACCTTCTGCCGCGCGCTCAAGCTGGCGATGGCGAAACGCCATGGTGCTGCCGTAGTCCACCCGTCGCGCGTTGAAGGCAGATAACTCCTGCGCAGCCGTTTGTGCAAGCCACCCTTTTTCAATCAACGGCTCCAGCGCCACCAAAGACGGCGCCCCGGCAAACGCCGACGCGCCCGCGTAGGGCGAGTAGCCCGGCCCGACTGGGTTAAGCGGCAACACCTGCCAAAAGCGCTGACCCGCAGCGTGCAGCCAATCCACAAAATGGTAAGCAGACGGCCCAAAATCGCCGCTGCCGTGCGGGCCGGGAAGTGATGTAGGGTGCAGCAATATGCCGGAGGTTCGTTGGTCAAGCATTGCGTTTGGCTTATGGTGAAAGTTGCCGCAGCACGGCGATGGCGCGCGCTGCAATATTGATGTGTTCGCGTGCGTTGTTTGCTTCGTGCAGCTGATCAGCAGAGTCTATCTCTAGTTGCCACAGGCCTTCAGGCAAGGTGAAGCGCACGGGCTGCGTAGCGCCGTTGAAGGTCAAAAAAATGGCCGGCGCGTGCGCATCGCTGCCGCGCATCAGCACAGCAAAGGCATGCGCTGAAGCATCTTGCCAGGCTTCAATGCTCATCAAGCAGCCATCGCTGCCGAACCACTGCAAGTCCGGCGTGTTGCCGTGCGCCGCGCGGCCGGTGAACCATGTGTCTTGATGCAGCACTGCATGCTGCTTGCGCAGCGCAATCAGGCGTGCGGTGTACTGCACCAGGTCATGGTCTGCTGTTGCCCAATCAATCCAGCTGATTTCATTGTCCTGGCAATAGGCATTGTTGTTGCCGCGCTGGGTTTGGCCCAGCTCGTCACCGCCGCGCAGGATCGGTGTGCCTTGCGAGAGAATCAAGCTTGCCAGCAGCGCGCGCACTGCGGCTTGTCGCGCTTGGTTGATGTTGGCATCGGCGCTAAAGCCTTCCGCGCCGTGATTGAAGCTGATCTCGCCATTGCGGCCGTCGCGATTGGACTCGCCGTTTTCCAGGTTGTGTTTTCTGGCGTAGCTCACTACATCGCGCAGCGTGTAGCCGTCGTGCGCGCACACGTAGTTGACCGATGCAGAAGGCCGGCGATGCCCGCGGTGAAACACATCGCTGGAGGCCATGAACCGCCGTGCAAATTCGCCGCGCGTCATACCGTCGTGCAGCCAGAAGCGCCGCGTGGTGTCGCGAAACTTGTCGTTCCACTCCATAAAGCGGCCGGGAAAGTGGCCGAGTTGGTACCCGCCGGGACCGATATCCCATGGCTCGGCAATCAGCTTCACGTTGGCAAGCACCGGGTCTTGCGCTAGCGCAGCAAAAAATGCGGCGTGCGGATCAAACCCGTGCGCAGTGCGGCCCAGCACAGGTGCGAGATCAAAGCGAAAACCATCCACGCCCATGCATTGCACCCAATAGCGCAGCGAATCAAGCACAAACTGCGTCACGCGCGGATGCGCAATGTTGACGGTGTTGCCGCAGCCCGTGAGGTTTTCATAGTGCGAGCGGTCTGGCTCGGTCAGGCGGTAGTACATCGCATTATCGATGCCGCGAAATGAAATGGTAGGCCCAGTCGCTTCGCCTTCCGGCGTGTGGTTAAACACTACGTCCAGAATCACTTCCAAATCCGCATCGTGCAGCGCCTTGAC
>JBOFGW010000434.1:0-3230 GCA_051649325.1 Burkholderiaceae bacterium
CTAGTTCTGACCAATTCAAGTCAAGCACACATCAGATTTGAAACGACTTTTTTCAGCTTGCTTCAGGAGTTCCGAGAGATCAAGGACAGTATGCGTGCGGAAGATTCTCGTAATCGGCAGTTGCATGGAGTCGATGCCCTAACAGCTCTGTGTTTTTCGGTATTCAAAATGAACAATGGCGACGAATACATAAAGCTATCTGCGTTAAACACAAAGGAGGATATCGATCTCCAGTATTCAAGCTTCTATCGCAAATTTGAGGAGCAGCTTGGACCATATTTTCGTATGGTATATCGAATACTTAAATATCTTGACCAAGCGCCCGGCGGCACCAATTGGCAGCGTGAGTTTTGTGCGGGAGTACTTCGGGCGCAGTTATCTAAGTCGGAGCTTTGGTTGATCTTGGTGAATGCCTTATCTGTTCACTCCGAGGGGAAAATGAAGCCTTTAGTGGAGAAATATCGCCTGCTTCAGCATTTACCAAAGAGTGTCTATGGAACAGATCTATCGAGACTAAGAAATCAATTTTTGCCCAGAACTTTTGAGTAATAGACGAACGGATTTGCTTCGGCCTAAATCACCAATAGCTTAGATATAGCAGCTTCTAGGGTCCCATCCTTCTTCGCAAAACAGAACCGCACCGTCTTGTTCTCCGTCGGCTCTCCATAAAAGCAAGACACAGGAATAGCCGCTACACCTACCTCAGTCGTGAGCCACTTGGCAAACTGCTCCTCGGTCAAATCGTCGCGAACGGCGCTGTAGTTCACAAGCTGAAAGTATGTGCCCGCGCACGGGTAGAGCTTGAATTTAGTGTTAGCCAAACCCGCGCGGAACAAATCACGTTTCTTTTGATAGAACGCAGGCAGCTCCAAATACGGCGCGGGGTTTTGCATGTACGCGGCCAGGCCGGCTTGCATTGGTGTGTTGACGGTGAACACGTTGAACTGATGCACCTTGCGGAACTCGGCCATGAGCGGTGTGGGCGCGGCAACGTAGCCGACCTTCCAACCCGTGACGTGAAAGGTCTTGCCAAAGCTGGACACGACCACGGTGCGTTGCGCCAAGGCCGGGTAGCGCGCGGCGGAAAGATGCGGCACGCCGTCAAACACCATGTGCTCATAGACTTCATCGCTGATCACGTATAGACCATGTTTGGTCACCAGCGCTTCAAGCTGCTGCATGTCGGCATGCTTGAACGTGGTACCGGTGGGGTTGTGCGGGCTGTTGATCATGATCAGGCGCGTGCGCGGCGTGATGGCGGCGGCTACTTTGTCCCACGGCACGCTGTAATCAGCCGGATTCAGTTGCACCGGCACGGCTTTGCCGCCGGCCAGCTCGATGTTGGGCACGTAGCTGTCATATACCGGCTCGAGCACAATCACTTCGTCACCCGGATGCACCAGCGCCAGAATCGCGGTGAGAATGGCTTGCGTGGCGCCTGCGGTGATGGTGATTTCATGCACCGGGTCGTAACTGCGGCCGTACATGCGCTGCATTTTTTCGGCTACGCGCTCACGCAGCACCGGCAGCCCGGCCATGGGCGGGTACTGGTTCATGCCGCTGCGCATCGCGGTATTGACGGCATCGAGCAGCGCCGGGTCGCACTCAAAATCAGGAAAACCCTGGCCAAGATTGATCGCGCCTTTTTCTGCGGCCAGCGCAGACATCACCGTGAAAATCGTCGTGCCCACCTTGGGCAGGCGGCTGATGGGGGCAGAAGGCAGCGTGTTGAGAACGGCGTTCATGAAAGTCCGGTTCTTAAGATTGGCTATATTTCTATTCGCCATATTTTGGCAGCTTTGTTGCCAGCCATTACCTCACTTTCATAAAAATACTCCTTTTCAATGCTCATTCTCCTCTCGCCCGCCAAAACGCTTGACTACGAAACGCCGCCACACACCGCGCAAATGTCCGCTCCGCGTCTGCATGCGCAGGCTGAGCCGCTCATCGACATCCTGCACACCAAATCGCCGGCGCAGATTGCGCGGTTGATGGAGCTATCCGACAAGCTGGCTGCACTCAACGTGGCGCGCTTCCAAAGCTGGACGGCGCAGCCCACGCCCGATCTATACCCGCACGCGATCAAGCAGGCAGTGCTCGCTTTTGATGGCGATGTGTACGACGGCCTGCAGGCGCGCACGCTTGGCGATGCTGCACTCACGTTTGCGCAGAAGCATGTGCGCATCCTTTCCGGCCTGTACGGCCTGCTGCGCCCGCTGGATCTGATTCAACCGTACCGGCTGGAGATGGGCCGGCCGCTGAAGAACCCGCGCGGCAAAAACCTGTATGCCTACTGGCAAAAGCAGGTCACCGCGCTGATTAGTCAAGATGCGGCAGAGTGCGGCGCAAGTATTGTGATCAATCTGGCATCCGATGAATACTTTGGCGCGGTGGACGAGAAGTCCCTCACCGCGCCGGTGATTCAACCCGTGTTTGAAGAGCTGCGGCCCGGTGGCAACTACAAAGTGGTGAGCTTCATGGCCAAAAAGGCGCGCGGGCTGATGGCGCGGTATGTGATTGAGCATCGCCTGAAGGACGCGCAAGCGCTCAAGCAGTTTGATGTGGCGGGCTATCGGTATGACGCTGCGGTTTCTACCGCATCGCGTTGGGTATTCCGGCGTGGCTGAACCTGCTCTGCGGCTGGCTCGCGTGCTGTCGATTGCCGGGCACCCGTTTGTATTTGCGCCGGCGGCGGCCGTGCTATCCATGCTCGCCGGGCCGCGCGGTGGTGCAATGGCTGGGGCTGGCGGCGCGCTCTTGCTGGCTCTCGTGATTGGGATTGGCGTGTATTCATGGCTGCAAGTGCGGCGCGGCACGTGGCAGCATGTGGATGCCAGCCTGCCGCAAGAGCGCAGCACGCTCAACCGCGTGGCGCTGGTGCTGATGGTCTGCGCGGCAGCCGGTGCGTTTGCGCTGCCCGTGCTGCGCCCGGCCGGCGTGGGCTTTGCACTTGGTGCCATATTGATTGCTGCAGGCTGGGCCGGCTTGCCGCGCTTCAAGCTTTCACTGCATGTGGCGTTTGCGGCGTTTGGCGCGCTGCTGCTGTGGCCGCGCGGTGGCGTCTTCGTCTTGGCAGGCCTGGCGTTTACCGCGGCAATCGGCTGGTCACGCTTGCAGCTCAAGCGCCACACAGCGGCAGAGGTGTGGGTAGGTGGCGCGGCCGGTATCGCGGCTGGGTTGGCAGTGTGGGGTTTGCTTCATCAATTTTTTGGGATACGCGTGTGATACAC
>JBOFGW010000435.1:0-3911 GCA_051649325.1 Burkholderiaceae bacterium
CATCGGCCTCGTTCTTGGGGTTCATGGTTTTGTAAGGGTTGTCCCAGTCGGCCAGCATGCCCAGGCGTTTGCGGCCCACCAGTTGCAGCGCGATTTGACCTTCTGCATATTCACGTGCGTGCTTGAGCGTTTCAGCCACCGGCAAGCCTTTGCCAAACTTCTTTTCAACCTGAATTTCAATCGGCATGCCGTGGCAATCCCAGCCGGGCACAAACGGTGCGTCAAAACCAGCCATGGTCTTGCTCTTGACCACGATGTCTTTGAGGATGTTGTTGACCGCATGGCCGATATGCAGATCACCGTTGGCATACGGTGGGCCGTCATGCAGCACAAACATGGGCCGGCCTTTGCACACGGCGCGGATGTGCTGGTACACGCCTTTTTTGTCCCAATTACTGATCCACTGCGGCTCGCGCTTGGGCAGATCGCCGCGCATGGGGAAGGGGGTGTCGGGCAGGTTGAGCGTACTTCGATAGTCGGTCTTGGTTTCAGTGTTCATGGCGCGAAGTGTGTGAAATTTTTTTTCCCTCTCCCGCCGCATCAGCGATTGGGAGAGGGCTAGGGTGAGGGTTCAACGCTTGAACGGATCAAACGTCAAAGGTCGATGATTACCGTCGAGCGCAGCTAAACCGCTACGCTCGACGTGCTAATTCGTGCAATATCTTTGGGTTGGGTGTGGATCGCAGCCTTGCCAGCGGCAAGCCCGAAGTGGGCGCGCGCGGCAGCAGCATCACCCGCAATCGCCTCTTTGAGCATTGCCAGGTCAAGGTATTTTTCTTCGTCGCGCAGTTTTTTCAGCAGTTCCACGCGTACAAGTTTGCCATAGGCGTCGCCCTGCCAGTCAAACAGGTGCGTTTCCAGCAGCCAGCGGCCTTGTTTTTGTTGTGTGGCGGCGTCCACCGTCGGGCGCAGGCCCAGGCTGGCCACGCCGGGCACGGGCTGCGGGCCTAAGCCGTGCACGCGCGCCACAAAAATGCCGCGCGCCGCAGGGTTGATGAACGGCACGCGCACATGGAGCGTGGGGAAATCAAGCGTGCGGCCCAGCTTGGCGCCGTGCAGCACGTGGCCGCTGATGGCGTAGGGCCGGCCGAGCAATTCCGCGGCCTGCGCCATATCGCCAGAAGCCAGGGCGGTGCGCACCATGGTGCTGCTGATGCGCTGGCCGTTTTCTTTCACGTCAGACAACGTGGCCACGCCAAAGCCAAACTGCGCGCCCATGGCCTTGATCAACGCTACATCGCCCATGCGCCGTGCGCCAAAACGAAAGTCCTCACCCACCATCACAAAGCGCGCGCGGCAGGCTTTGACCAGCAGCGTGTGCACAAAATCTTCTGCGCTCATGCTGGCGAGCGACTTGCCAAAGCGCAGCAGAAACGTGGTGTCTACACCGTGTGCGGCCAGCGCATCCAGCCGGTCGCGCAGCGTGCTGATGCGCAGGGGCGCCTTGCTCGGATCACCAGAGAGCTTGGCAAAGTATTCGCGTGGATGCGGCTCAAACGTCATCACCGCGCAAGCGAGATTACGAGGCTGGGCATGCGCCTTGAGCGCATCAATCAGCGCCTGATGGCCGCGATGCACACCGTCAAAATTGCCAATCGCCAGCGCCGTGGGGCGGTTGGCGGTTGGCAGAGGCAGGCCGCGATGCAGTTCCATGGGGCGATTATAGGTGTGCGGCGCGGCGCCGAAGAGGTATTTAGAGTGCTCTACGCAATATCCATGCGCCTTTTGAGGCAAAAATGCTTCAAAAAGCGCATGGATATTGCGTAGACATGATTTTTTCATGCTCCAGGCTGTGGCGAAACGTTTGCTTCCTGCTGCCAACTTGCCTTGCGCAAACCCTGCGCCGGTGCAGCTGCGTGCCGTTAATCGGCTGGTTCGGTTGGCCGCTGGAACTTTGCGGCTTGACCGGTCACTAACTTGGCGAATCGCGCAAATCATGCCCAGCAAGCGGGAATTTGCGGCGTAAAAAATGTCCAGGGGACGTCCATGTACACAAAAATAATGCAGGGTTTCGCAGCGATCACGCTTGCTGCTGTGTTGGCCGGTTGCGGCGGCGGTGGTGGCAGCAGCGACACTGCGGGTGCGCCGGTCGGCGGAGCATCGCCTTCGCCTTCCGCAACGCCGGCCCCAACGCCTTCCGTAACTGCATCGCCTGCACCCACATCTTCGCCTGCACCATCCCCAACGGTGAGTCCGCCACCGCCCACCAGCACGGCGGATGCCGGTGGCTGGAACAATCCCGCAACCTGGGGCGGCACCTTACCGCCGGATGGGGCGATTGTTGAAATTCCCGCAGGCAAGACCGTCACGCTTTCGGGCAGTACCGCCAAGCTGGGAGGCTTAACAATTCGCGGCACCTTGCAGTTTGCCGATGCCGATGCGCAGCTCACCGCCAACTGGATTGCGGTGCACGGCGCATTGATCGCCGGCAGCACGACGCAGCCCTACACGAAAAAAGGCACGATCACGCTGACAGGCACCGACAAGAAGCAAGATCTGTTTGGCATGGGTACCAAAGGCATCATGGTGATGAGCGGCGGCAACTTGCAATTGCACGGCGAGCCGCGCACCGGTTGGACACAGTTGGCCGCCACGGTGCAACCCGGTGCAAACAGCATTACGCTTAAAGACGACATGAGCACGCAGTGGCGCGCCGGCGATCAACTGGTGATTGCGCCCAGCAGTTTTGAGGCAGAAGAATACGAGGTGGTGACCGTCACCGGCGTAACCGCAAAGACCATCAATTTCACTCCTGCGCTCAAGTACACGCACTGGGGTGAGCTGCAAACTTTTGAGGGCAAAACGCTTGACCAGCGCGCGGCGGTGGGCCTGCTTACGCGCAATCTGGTGGTGCGCGGCGGCGACGATTCCGACGCGATCAACTTTGGCGGCCACACCATGATCATGGCCGGCGGCAAGGCGCAGGTCACCGGCGTGGAGTTTTTCAAAATGGGCCAGCGCGGCCTGCCGGGGCGCTATCCGCTGCATTGGCACTTGGCCGGTGACCGGCAGGGCGACTTTGCCAAGAACAACACAGTGCGCAATTCGTTCCAGCGCGCAATGGTCTTGCACGGCACAGATAACCTTTTGCTGGAAGGCAATGTGGCCTTTGACATCACTAACCACGCGTTTGTGTGGGCCGAAGACGGCAACGAGAAAAACAACCGGCTGATCAAGAACCTGGCGGTGTTCAACAAGAACCCAAAGGCAAGTGAGTTTGCCTTCCCCGTCAACAACAACTTGCTGGGCAACAGCGGGCAATCAGAGTTTCGCTCCGGCAGCTTCTGGGGCCGCAGCTTTGCCCACACCTTCATCGGCAACATTGCGGCAGGCAGCGTGGATGGCTTTGGATTTTTCTTTGACCGCTTTTCCGCCGATATTGTGGGCGACACTGAAGGCAGTGGCCTTGTGTTTGAAGACAATATCGCCCATTCCAACTACCGGCCCGGCGCAGGCGGTGTGGCTGCAGAAATCTACCCCGAAGCCACTTTTGGCCACGGCTTGATGACCACCACCAATCTGAACAGCAAGACCGAGCACGTCTTCAAGCGCTTTACCGGCTACAAAAACTACGGCGGCGCATGGATGGAAGACCGCGTCACGCGCCTGCAAGATTCCATTCTGGCCGACAACGGTACTGGTACCTATATCCACCGCGGCAAGCTGGACGGCGTGGTGATTGTGGGCAAGTCCGCCAACACGCTGGGCAACAATGAATTTCCGCCCAAAGGCGGGTTTGGCAGCGGTGCCAAAGGCGCGATTGTCGTGCCGTCTTCGCACGGCGGGGCGCGCGCGCCGCAGTTGCTGGATGTGACCGTGGTCAACCACGACGATGCAGCCTATGTGGTGGATGTGGATGATTTGGGTTACGGCGCGACGGTGGGCAAGCTCAAGCTGGTCAATTCAAAATC
>JBOFGW010000436.1:0-8539 GCA_051649325.1 Burkholderiaceae bacterium
CAATATTCATGAGGGTTTTCAGCCATTTTTGGCTGAAAACCCTCATGAATATTGCGTAGAGCCTTGCAGAATTGGTGCCTCTGAAGCTTTGGCTGCTGCACGAAACCATTTAACCAATCGTACTGCTTCACGCAGCGCAAGCAGTTCAAATTTTTGTGAGCGCGCAGATTTTGCCGCGCTAACATCCTTGGCCATGACCTCAGTGCAGCCTCAAGAAGCGGCGTTCCTGCCTCCAGATGAAACTGGGTCAAATCGTAACTCCTCATCGGCCGTGCTCGCACAGGCGCGGCAACTCATGGGTACCGGCCACTTGGCACATGCCGGCGCATTGTTTGAACAGGTTCTGGAGCGCGCCCGGCAGTCTGGTGACAGGCACACCGCCGTAAAAGCGCTGGCATTTGGCACCACGTTGGCCTTGCGCATGCGCGACAGCGAATTTGCGGCGCTGCGCGGTGAAGAGGTGCTGCGCGAAGGCGTCGCCTTGGATCTCTACGACGCCTGCGCCGAAGCATGCGTTTCGCTCGTACTCGTATATGGCGAGGCAGGCTTGGTGGACGAAGCCTTGCGCCTTGCAGAGCAGACCTACGCTTTTGCACGGCGCGCCAGCAATTCCCGCTGGTTGGCGCTGGCACATGTGCGCTATGCCGATGCGTTGGAAAGCCGCATTCGCATCTATGGCCTTGTGCAAGATGCGCGGGTGTACAACGGCTACCGCGCTGGCCGGCGCTTGGCGCACGCACTGGGCGATGCTGAAGCACTCGTTGCCGCAATGAACAACGCTTTGCTGATGCTCAACCGATGGTATATCCACCCCGCGCATCACGTCCGACGGCGCACACGCTGGCATTTGCGTGCGGCTGCGCTGCTTGCGCAGCGGCTGGTGAAATTAACCGCCGTGCCAGAACTTGCCAACGCACGCGAAAGTGTCGAGCGCAATTGCGCGCTGGCACTGGTGCGCGCGGGCCATGTGGTGCAGGGGATGGCGTTGTTTGAACACGCGCGCGCCGTTGCGCAAGAACGCGGCGGCGCATCGCTGATGGCTTATCAAACGCGATTGGGACTAGCCAAGCGCGCGATGGGCGAGCGCGAAGAGGCGCGTGCGCTGCTCGAATCGTCTTTAGTCCACAAAATCAGCGGCGCGGATTTTTTTGTGGCCCGCTCTGATACGCATGCTGCACTCATCGATATGGCGATGGAAGAAGGTGATTATTCACGCGCCGCAAACCAATTGATCGCGATGGAGCGCGAGCGAATGCTGGCATTTGAGCAGCAGTTTGAGCTGGCGCGCCTGTTTGAACCGCGCAAACGCGCTTTGCAAGATGCACTACATCGCGCTGCTGACGCGCAGCGCGATGCGCAGACCGATCCGCTCACCCAACTCATGAACCGCCGCGGTTTTCCGGCCAGGCTCGCCGCCTTGTTTGACCATGCACACGTACATGGCGAGCAGTTTGCACTCGCGATGATCGATATCGACCGGTTTAAAGAGATCAATGACACGCACGGCCACCTTGTGGGCGACCAGTTGCTGATGCATGTTGCCCAGCTTCTGCGCCGGCATTTTGATATCGCCATCACCATCGGCCGTTACGGCGGTGATGAATTTATTATCGCCGCGCCCGGCTACACCGCAGAGATGCTGGCCACATCCCTTGAGCGCTTGCGCGAAGCGATTGCGCACAGCCCGCTTGCGATCGAACAGGCCGAGCTTTGCATCACCTTAAGCGCCGGCGTGACCGATCTGCGCGAAGCGGGGCAATTGGACGCGCTGATTCACCGCGCCGACCAGCATCTCTATGCCGCCAAGCGCGGCGGGCGCAATCGCGTGCTGGCCAGAGTGGCCGCCGCTTAGAACTCGCACAAACGACCAGCCCACCGCCTGCAAACCACAAACAGGAACGCAATATCCATGCGCCTTTTGAGGCAAAAATAGCTCAAAAAGCGCATGGATATTGCGTAGACTGCTCTTGGATGTGCTCTATTCAGCCGCTTTTTGCAGCATGGCAGCTTCCATCTCACGCCTGAATTGCACGGCCTGGCTGGCTGCGTCAAACTCCACATCGCTCCAGCGCACCGGCTGCATGGCCGCGATGTTGTGCTTGAGCTTGACCTTGTGCGCCAGGCCCAGCGGCAAGTAGCCGCCCGCGAGTGAATCCGCTGCAGGCATCAACTTGCCAAACACGGTGTAGCCGCCCTCACCGTCCAGCATCTCGCCGGCCTTGAGCGCGCGCTTGGCAGTAGCCACCACATCGCCATGCCACGCCAGCGCTTGCCCGGTGGGCTCGCCACGCAAGCCCGCACTGGCCACGCTGATGCCCAGCTCAAGCCCGATCAAATGAAACGGCTTGTACATCGACGAATAGTTGCCAGAAGAATCCGTAATCAGCCCGTATTCTTTGAAGCAGCGGCGCACGTAATCGCTGTCTGCCGCAAACGTGACATACACGCCCCAGCGCAGATCGCGAAACACCGGCCGGCCGTCGCGCTCCAGGCTGGAAATCACCTCCACCTGGCCGCGATGATGCAGGTGCCCGCCTTCGCTGGCCGGCTTCAAGCAGCGCGCCAGATCGTCCACGCCCACGGGCGGGAACTGCAAGCCGTCCGGCGCCGTCGTCAGCCCAGTAGCGTTGGCCACGGCGGCCATTTCAATCGCACTCTTGGTGCCGTCTAAAAAGCTGTTGAACATCTGCGCGTTCATGCCGCCGGCTTTCGCCTCTTCCGCCGTTAAACCGTAGTGTTGCCACACCGTGTCTGGCGTGCTTGCGTGATAGCTGGGCAAGTACTTGGTGCCTTTACCGGCGGCCACCACTTCAAAACCGCAGGCGCGTGCCCAGTCCACTTGCTCGCAGATCAGCGCGGGCTGGTCGCCATAGGCTAGCGAGTACACGATGCCGGCCTCGTGCGCCTTTTGCGCGAGCAGCGGGCCGGCCAGTGCATCGGCTTCCACATTCACCATCACAATATGCTTGCCATACTTGCAGCAGGCGAGAACGTGTGCAATGCCGGCCGCGGGTGAGCCGGTGGCGTCAATCACCACATCAACAAACGCGCTGGCAATCAGTGCCATGTTGTCGGGCGAGATATGCGTTGTGCCCTGCTTGGCTGCGTCTTCAAAGCTAGCCGCGCTCAATTGCGCAGCAGGCCAGCCCACGTTGATCAGCGCGGCCTGCGCGCGCGGTGGTGCAAGATCGGCTACGCCCACCAAATGAATGCCCGGGGTTTTGCGCGCCTGGCTTAAGTACATCGAGCCAAACTTGCCCGCGCCAATCAGGCCAATACGCAACGGTTTGCCTTGCGCGGCGCGCGCGAGCAGCAATTTGTGCAGATTCATGCGGCCTGCCGCAGCTCTTCCAGCGAGGTAACAAGTGCCGAGGGCGGCAGACCATGCTCCCAAGGCAAATCAACCGGATAGGGCTTGATCAAGCAATCATCCGGCAAGCATTCAATCGGCGTGAAGTCGCGGTGCGCGATGTATTCCACGCGCTTGTGGCGGCGGATGTGGTTGGACACGGCACACAGGCTCAGATACACGCTGACGCGGTTGAACGGACTCAGATTACTGGTGCTGGCATGCACCAGGCAGCTGTGGAACATGATCATCGAGCCCGGTGGGCCTTTGGGTGAGACGATGCCGCCGCCTTTGCCATTCAACCCCTTGCCACCCGCTTGCTCCACAAGCTGGCGGATCGAATCATGATCAATCGTCCAAAGCGGGTAGCTCGTGGTGGCGGTGTCGTGCCCGGCCGGCAGCGCGCCCAGCTTGTGGCTACCGGGGATGAACATGAGCGGGCCGTTGAACTCGGTGACTTCGTCCAGAAAAATCGCCACGTTCATAGCGCGCGGGCTGGGCATCAAATCATCGTTCAGCCACGTGCCGTAGTCTTGATGCCATTGCCACACGTCGCCATCAAAGGCCATCTTGCCGTTGATCTTGAACTGGTGCATGTAGAGCTTTTCATCGAACATTTGCTCGACCGGCTTGATCATGCGCGGATGCCGCGCCAGCCGCGCGAACGGCGCGCTGTACATGTGCGCAGCAAAGTTGGTACGCACCACATCACCGGTTTTTTCGCGCACATTTTCCGGCCGGTACATGGCATAGAGCGCCGGCACTTCATCTTGTAGCGTTTTGATTTCCTGCGGCGAAAACAGGCCGGGGAAAAACAGAAAACCCTGCTCGTCAAACTGCTCAATTTGCTGTGCTGTGAGCTGCATGCATGCCTCTTTTAGGACTGAAGCAGCGCATTCAAACGCTTGCTCAGCGTTTGCGCAGCGATGTTTGCATGGTTGCGTGCAATTTTGGCCGCCTGCTTGGGCTGCCGGTCGACAATTGCGGCGACAATTTCGGCATGCTCGTCCCACAGGCCGCTGCGCACTTCTTGCTGGGCCAACACCAAGCCCATGGCGCGGCGCAGGTGATACCACAGCTCGCCCAAGGTCTGCTCGATGTACGGGTTACCGCTCACTGCATACAGCGTTTTGTGAAACGCCATATCCGCATCGATCACACCGGCAATCTTGCCGCGCGCAATTGCCTGACGGCCGGCTTCGAGCGCTTGCTCAAGCTTGCGCAGCTGCGCGTCTGTGGCCTGCTTTGCAGCACCGCTGGCAGCGAGTGCATCCAGTTCGGCGCGGATTTCATACAGGGAAAGCACTTGTTCAGGCGCAAGCTCAGCTACGGCCACGCCTTTGCGGCCAGCGTCTACCAAAAAGCCTTCGCGCTTGAGCCGCGCAAACGCGTGCACGACCGGCTGGCGCGAGATGCCGAGACGCTCGGCCACCTGCTCCTGCGTAACGCGCTCGCCGGCCGATAGGCGGCCCTCACAAATCGCGTCCCGCACGGAACGGTACGACTCTTCAACTAAATCTGGCGCAGCGGCAATCGGCTTGATCATTGGAGGATGAAAAGCATTAATTATGAGTATGTGTATTCAGAATACACAGTAGAGGCTTTGCCGCCAAGAGTCACTCTGGGGAAAACCGCAGGCCCGCTAAGGTTCAGGGGGGAAAACGGATGCGGTCAGCGCTTGGGTGCGGCCGGGCTTGCCGGGGCGGCGCCTTGCTGTGCCTGCGGGCCTTGCAAGACTTGCACAAACACTTCGCCCTTTTTGATCATGCCCAGATCTTGCCGCGCGCGCTCCTCAATTGCACCCGTGCCGTCTTTGAGGTCTTTGACATCGGCCTCGATGGCGGCGTTACGCAGTTTGCGCTCTTCATTGGCGGCATCGCGCTTGGCCACCTCGCCCTGGCGCTCCCACACCTTGAACCAACCACCCTTGCCAAACCACACCGGCCACTGCAGTGCAATCAGCAGCACAAGCAATCCAATGGTGATGGCGCGGCTAGTCATTTGAAGCGGCTGAATGAGGGTCATTGATTGCGTTTTTAAAGTGCTCTACGCAATATCCATGCGTGTTTTGAGGCAGTTTTGCTCCAAAATCCGCATGGATATTGCGTATGCTGCCTTTAGAGCTGTGCCAATTCATCAAATCTGTCATTGCGAGCGCAGCGAAGCAATCTTTGCGCAAGCCAACGACGCAGCGCGAGTAAAGAGATTGCTTCGCTGCGCTCGCAATGACGGCACAGTTGAGCGCGCGGCTGTGGTCATTTATTACGCGCATCACCTGTCAGCCGTCACGATTTCAGCGCAGGTTATAGAACGCGTTGCGCCCTGGGTATACCGCCACATCGCCCAGGTCTTCTTCAATCCTCAGCAACTGGTTGTACTTGGCAATGCGGTCGCTGCGGCTCATGGAGCCGGTCTTGATCTGCCCGGCGTTGGTGCCCACAGCGATGTCTGCGATCGTGGAATCTTCGGTCTCGCCGGAGCGGTGGCTGATCACCGCGGTGTAGCTGGCGCGCTTGGCCATCTCAATCGCGGCAAAGGTCTCGGTGAGCGTGCCGATCTGGTTGATCTTGATCAGAATCGAATTGGCGATGCCTTTGTCGATGCCCTGCTTCAAAATTTTGGTGTTGGTCACAAACAAGTCATCACCCACCAGCTGCACTTTTTTGCCCAGCACATGCGTCAGGTGCGCCCAGCCGTCCCAATCGCCTTCGTGCATGCCGTCTTCGATGCTGATGATCGGATATTTATCGCACCAACTGGCCAGCAAGTGCGCAAAGTCCTGGCTAGACAGTTTGATGCCGCCTTCGCCCTCCAGCACATACTTGCCGTCTTTATAAAACTCGCTCGCCGCGCAGTCCAGGCCCAGCGCAATCTGCGTGCCGGGCTCATAGCCGGCGGTTTCAATCGCTTGCATGATGAGCTTGATGGCGGCTTCGTGGTTTTCCACGTTCGGCGCAAAGCCGCCTTCATCGCCCACAGAGGTGCTCATGCCTTTGTCGTGAATGATTTTTTTCAGCGCGTGAAACACCTCAGCGCCGTAGCGCACTGCTTCACGAAAGTTGGGCGCACCAATCGGCAGAATCATGAACTCTTGCAGATCGAGCGTGTTGTTGGCGTGCGCGCCGCCGTTGATCACATTCATCATGGGGATCGGCAACGTCATGCCGCCCATGCCACCAAAATAGCGGTACAGCGGCTGGCCGGCATCTTCCGCCGCGGCGCGGGCCACTGCCATGCTCACGGCCAGTGTGGCATTAGCGCCCAGGCGTCCTTTGTTCTCTGTGCCGTCAAGATCAATCAATGTTTTGTCGATGTAGGCCTGCTCCATCGCGTCCAGGCCCATAATGGCTTCTGCAATCTCGGTGTTGATGTTTTCAATCGCCTTGCGCACGCCCTTGCCCAGATAGCGGCTCTTGTCACCATCGCGCAGCTCAATCGCTTCACGGCTACCCGTGGACGCGCCAGAAGGCACCATCGCCCGGCCCATCACGCCAGACTCCAACAGCACATCGCACTCCACGGTGGGGTTGCCGCGGCTATCCAGCACTTCACGACCGATCACATCAACAATGGCAGACATTCAGATTGCTTCCCTCAGTAAATTGATGAATTTTTAGGCACTGCGCGCAATATCCATGCGGGTTTTGAGCCATTTTTACCTTAAAACCCGCATGGATATTGCGTAGATGCCTCTATAAACCTTCCACAACAAACATATTCATCACCGCAGCGCCCTCGCGTGCCTTGCGCGCCTTGGCGTATTCTGGCGAGTCATAAAACGCTTGCGCTGCGGCCAGCGTGGGAAACTCCAGCACCACGGTGCGGCCGGGCTCGCGGCCCTCTAGCTTCACGGTCTTGCCACCGCGCACGCGCACCACCGCGCCATGCGCTTGCATCGCCGCGGTGGAAAATTTTTTGTATTCCTCATACTGCACCGGATCGGTCACAGTCACGTCGGCAATGATGTAGGCAGGCATGCGCGTTGAAAGTTCTTTTTGGTGTTAGCTAAAGTTATTTTCAAGAAACCCGTGCTTCTTGGTCACGCGGTCAAGTTC
This sequence comes from Burkholderiaceae bacterium, assembly GCA_051649325.1. Classification (GTDB taxonomy): domain Bacteria; phylum Pseudomonadota; class Gammaproteobacteria; order Burkholderiales; family Burkholderiaceae_C; genus JBJOQV01. The sequence continues at coordinate 7,405 of JBOFGW010000436.1, forward strand.
CAGCAACGATTCCAGCAGCGCACGCATCTTTGCGAGCGGCACGGCATTCGGGCCATCGCTCAAAGCCTGCGCGGGATTGGGGTGGGTTTCCATGAACAGCCCAGCCACGCCCACCGCCACTGCTGCGCGGGAAAGCACCGGCACCATCTCACGCATGCCGCCGGAGCTGGTGCCCTGCCCACCGGGCAACTGCACGCTGTGCGTGGCGTCAAACACCACCGGCGCACCGGTCTCGCGCATGATCGCGAGTGAGCGCATATCGCTCACGAGGTTGTTGTAGCCAAAACTCGCGCCGCGCTCGCAGGCCAGAAAGCTATCTTCCGGCAGGCCTTTTTCTTTGGCGGCGGCGCGCGCTTTGTCGATGACGTTTTTCATGTCATGCGGCGCAAGAAACTGGCCCTTTTTGATGTTGACCGGTTTGCCGCTTTGCGCCACGGCGCGAATAAAGTCTGTTTGGCGGCACAGAAACGCTGGAGTCTGCAATACGTCCACGTACTTGGCAACTTCTGAAATCTCCGCTTCTGAATGCACATCCGTGAGCACGGGAACATTCAGTTCCTTGCGTACCTTGGCAAGAATCTCCAGGCCCTTTTGCATGCCAGGGCCACGAAACGAAGTGCCGCTGGAGCGGTTGGCCTTGTCGTAGCTGCTCTTGAAGATGAACGGAATATTCAGCGATGCCGCAATTTCTTTGAGCGTGCCGGCCGTGTCCATCTGCAATTGCTCAGACTCGACTACACAGGGGCCGCTGATTAGAAAAAACGGTTTGGTAAGGCCAACGTCGAACCCGCAGAGTTTCATATTCAAGCAGCCTTTTGCGCAGCGTTTACTTGTGAAGCAGCTTGCTTATGCGCCAATGCAGCCAGTACATAAGACTTAAACAGCGGATGGCCCGCGCGCGGCGTGCTCGTGAATTCCGGGTGAAACTGCACGCCGACAAACCACGGATGCATGCTTTGCGGATACTCCATGATCTCCGGCAGATTTTCAGACGGCGTGCGGGCAGAAATCACGTAGCCTTTGGCCTCGAGCGGCGCGACCATCGATGGGTTGACCTCATAGCGATGGCGATGCCGTTCATTCACCACGTCGCCGTAAATCTGATGCGCCAGCGTGCCGGCCTTGACCGGGCAGG
>JBOFGW010000437.1:0-7753 GCA_051649325.1 Burkholderiaceae bacterium
GATTGAGTTTGTCCTTGTTGCAGTGGGTTTGTTTGCGGTGGCCGAAGCGCTGTATTGCGTGCTGTATGAACCCGAGAATGACGGCAGCACCATGAACAAAATGACCAGCGTGTGGATGACGCGGGCAGACTGGCGGCGCAGCTTGCCCGCGTGGCTGCGCGGCACGGCGATTGGCTTTCCATTCGGTAGCATTCCCGCGGGCGGCAGCGAGATTCCAACGTTCTTGAGTTATTCCGCAGAACGCAAACTATCCAAACACCCCAAAGATTTTTCCACCCAAGGCGGCCCCGGCGCGATTGAAGGCGTAGCCGGGCCAGAGGCCGCCAACAACGCCACCGCCACCGGCGCGCTGGTGCCGCTGCTCACACTCGGCATTCCCACCGGCGCAACTGCGGCCATCTTGCTCGCCGCTTTTCAAAATTACAACCTGCAACCGGGCCCGCTGCTGTTTCAAACCAGCGGGCCGCTGGTGTGGGGCTTGATTGCATCACTCTATATCGGCAACGTGATGCTGCTGATTTTGAATCTGCCGCTCGTGGGCCTGTGGGCCAAACTGCTCACCATTCCGCGCCCGCAGCTCTATGCCGGCATTTTGGTGTTTGCCACCATCGGCGTGTATAGCATGCGGCAAAGCTGGTTTGATCTGCTGCTAATGTACGCGGTCGGCGTGATTGGCGTGGTGATGCGACGCTTTGATTTTCCGGTCGCACCCGTGATCGTCGGCATGATCCTCGGGCCGATGAGTGAGAAGCAGCTGCGCAACGCGCTATCGATCGCGCAAGGCGACTGGACCACATTTCTCACCCGCCCCATCGCCGGCACCTTCATGCTGATCACGCTGCTGGTGTTGTTTGTACCTTTGCTGCTGCGCAAGCGCGGCATCAAGCTTTCTGAAGACGATTAAGAAGTTTTTCAGGGCATCTATGCAGTATCCATGCGCCTTTTCAAGCATTTTTGCCTGAAAAGGCGCATGGATATTGCGTAGCCACTTCTAGAATCAGAAAATTTTCGCTACGCAGAGCTGCGTAATTTGGATGCAGTAGCAGACAAAAATTTTTGCTGCATCCGCCCCTGGGGTAAGTGCGTATTACCTGCACGCAACCCACCTCAGGAGAGACCCATGCGTAGTTCCCAACCCTTTGTGCGCAAGGCATTGGCCTGCGCATGTCTTGGTGCCGCGGCGCTGGCAACCACCGGCATCGCTACCGCATCCAGCCACCGCGAAGCGCCGTTCATCACGTCCGCACCCAAAGTGGACGGCACTGACTTCTATATGTTCCGCAGCTACGAAGCGGGGCGTGACGGTTATGTGACCTTGATCGCCAACTACCTGCCGCTGCAAGACAGCTATGGCGGGCCCAACTACTTCACCCTCGACCCGGACGCGCTGTATGAAATCCATATAGACAACAACGGCGATGCAAATGAAGACCTGACGTTTCAGTTTCGCTTTAGAAACAACCTGAAAGACATTCAATTGCCTATTGGCGGCAAGAATGTCTCGATCCCGCTGCGCCAGGCCGGCGGCATCACTGACGTAAACGCAGCGCTGTCCAATGTGCGCGAAACCTACACGGTGGATGTCGTGCGTGGTGACCGCAGAAGCGGCCAGCGCCAACCCATCACCAACGCGGCCGGCGGCGCCGCCACGTTTGATAAGCCGGTAGACAACATCGGCGACAAAACCTTCGGCGGCCCAGGAGCCTACGCGGCCTACGCAGCCAAGCACATGTACAACGTGAAAATCCCCGGCTGCGGCGATGGCCGCGTGTTTGTCGGCCAGCGCAAGGAATCGTTTGCAGTTGATCTGGGCAAAGTGTTTGACCTGATCAACCTCAATCCACTCGGGCCGGTCAACGGCGGCACCAACATCATTGACGACAAGAACATTACCGCGCTGATCATGGAAGTGCCGGTGGCGTGCGTGGCCACCGCGAATGAACCAGTCATCGGCGGCTGGACCACGGCCAGCATGCGCCAAGCGCGTTTGCTCTCCGGCAATCCGCGCCCCGGTTTTGGCACGGGCGCGAGCCTGCAAGGCGGCGCGTGGGTGCAAGTTTCGCGCTTGGGCATGCCGCTGGTGAACGAGGTCGTGATCGGCTTGAAAGACAAAGACAAGTTCAATGCCAGCAAACCTAAGGATGACGGCCAGTTTGCCGACTACGTGACCAACCCCACGCTGCCCGCACTCGTTGAGCTGCTGTTCCCCGTAGCCAAGGCACCCACGAATTTTCCGCGTACTGACCTTGTGGCCGCGTTTCTCACTGGTGTGGCCGGTGTGAATCAACCCAAGAACGTCAAAGCATCAGAAATGCTGCGGCTGAATACGTCGATTGCGCCTACCCCGAAAGCGATGCAGAACAATCTGGGCGTTGTTGGTGGAGATCTGGCAGGCTTTCCTAATGGTCGCCGGCCGGGTGACGATGTAGTCGATATCGAGCTGCGTGTTGCGCAAGGGCTGCTGTGCGTGGCCACTGGTGCAAATGATGCGCTCAAAGTCGGCTGCAAACCTGCAGATGCACCCGCCGGCAGCGCACCGATTACCGATGGCGCTCTGCAAGAAGCCGCGCAGTTTGACGACAAGTTCCCGTACCTGACCACGCCAATCCCCGGCGCGGGCGTGGGCGCGGAAGGCAGCATGCAAAAAACCTCGGCCGCGCGCCGCTAACCGGAGGCCATCATGAATCGCACAAGCAAATTGATGGCCGCTGCGCTCGCCAGCCTGCTTGCCGCTGCATGCGGCGGCGGTGGCGGCGGCAGTGCGCCACCCGCCCCGCCGCCGGTGGCAGACAACGTGGTGCCGCCTGATGCGCAAGGCTCGGTGAATGGCTTGCTCGGCTGGATGAAGTCGCGCGCAGTTGCGGTGGGTGAAAGCGCTGAGCCGTTTGACCTGTCGAATGCGAGCTTGCCGGTCAGTGAAGACGGCGAGCCAGACGGCTCAATCTAAGCACGCACCATGCAGCATGTTGTTCAACTACTAGCGCTGTCAGCTGCAATGCTGGCAGCGCCAGTGTTTGCCGCGCCGGTGTTGCCGGCGAATGCACAGACGGTGGTGGCGCAGTTGCCGTTGCGGCTTGCGCCAATGCGTAAGTCCGGCGACGCTGCTGTACTGACCGCGGCGCAAGCTGCAGCGCAAGCGCAGCAACTCATCGAACAATCGCGCAGTGAAGGCGATCCGCGCCTGCTTGGCCAGGCGCAAACGCTGCTTGCGCCGTGGTGGAACAAGCCCGGTGCACCGGTCGACATCGCTGTGCTGCAGGCCACGATCTTGCAAAGCCAGCACAGCTTTGCGGCGGCGCGCGAACTGCTGAATAGCATCGTGGCGCGTGCGCCGGACAACGCGCAGGCGTGGCTCACGCTTGCAATCATCGAGCGCGTGACGGGCAAGCTTGACGCTTCTGATGCAGCATGCACAGCCTTGACCCGCAGCGGCGCGCGCTGGGTAGCTGGCGCGTGTGCTGCTGAAAATCAATCTTTGCGTGGTGGGTCCGCGCTCGCACGCAAAGCGCTTGCCGCGCTCGCGGGCACACCGGGCATCAGCGCCGCACAGCAAGCGTGGGTGCATTCACTTGCCGCAGAAAACGAAGAACGCGCGGGCGATGATGCGGCCGCCGCGCAGCTGTACCGCGCCGCGCTCCAAGCCACGCCAGACCGCTATACCGCACTTGCCTACGCGGACTTGCTGCTGCGCACCGGCCAGCATGCGCAGGTTGCCGCCACGCTCGCGCAAGAGCCCGTCACCGATGCTGTGTTGATCCGCCGCGCCGCTGCAGCAAAGCGCCTGCAAGATGCAGCGTGGCGCGGCATGGCGCAAGAACTGGCGCAGCGTCGCGCACAGTTGTTGCTGCGCGATGATTCTGCCGCGCACGCGCGCGAGTTGGCGCTGATCGCGTTGTGGATCGAAGGCGATGCTGCGCAAGCCTGGCGCGAAGCGCAGCGCAATTACACCGTGCAGCGCGAAGCCTTTGACGGCTGGCTGCTGATGCAGGCCGCGCTTGCCACCGGCGCGCCGCAGCACATCAACACCGCCAAAACGCTGCTGCAATCCACCGGCATTGTGGATGCACGCATCACCGGCGCGCGTGCCGTATGAAGCGCCTGCTGCTCGCGTTGCTGCTGTTCTGTAGCGCCAGCGCCTGGGCGCATAAACCCAGCGATGCGTATTTGTTTGTTGTCACTGAAGGCGCGCAACTCTCCGCACGCTGGGATGTAGCGCTGCGCGATCTGGATGCCGCGCTCGATTTGGATGCCAACGCCAACCGCGAACTCACCTGGGGTGAAGTCACGCAGCAGTTGCCAGCGATCACTGCGCTGATGGCCAACAGCTTGCGTATGGAACGCAGCGATCAATCGTGCAATCTCCAATGGAGCGGCTTTGTCACGCAACAACGCAGTGACGGCAACTATCTTGTAGCAACCGCAGGCACCACGTGCGGCGCGCGCGGCCAGCCGCTCGCGATCACTTACCGGTTGTTTGCAGCGTTAGATGCAACGCATCGCGCCGTAGTCAGTGCAACCATCGACGGGCAGGCCATCACCGCTGTGCTTGACCCTGGCGCAGAGCAGGCCAGCACATTGAACGCGCAAGCAAGCAACAGCTTTTGGCTTTTTCTAGCCGACGGCATGCACCACATTCTGATCGGCTGGGACCACATTCTGTTTCTGCTGTGCCTGATTCTGCCCTGCGTGCTGGTGCGTGATGGTGCGGCGTGGCAGGCAGCGCCGCGGCTGATGCCAGTGGTGAAGCGCATCGCCATCACGGTGACGGCATTCACGCTGGCGCATTCGGTCACGCTGACTTTGGCAGCGTTTGAAATTGTGCAGCTGCCGCCGCGCTTGATTGAATCCTTAATCGCGGCCACGGTGATTTTTGCTGCAGTCAACAATATCGTACCGCTAGTGCGCGAACGTATTGCGCTCATGGCGCTGGCATTCGGATTTATCCACGGCTTTGGATTTGCCAACGTGCTGGCCGAGTTGAGCCTGCCGCGCGAAAGCTTCGCCTGGGCACTGCTGGCGTTCAATCTGGGCGTGGAGCTGGGGCAGCTATTGATCGTAGGCGCTGCACTGCTCGTGCTGTATCCGCTGCGCGGCATGCGCCTGTATACCCCCGCGATTCTCAAGGGCGGCTCAATCACCGCTGCGCTGCTTGCATCCTTATGGCTGGTCGAGCGCGTATTCGATTTATCGATTCTGTCTGCCTGACAGTTTCAAAAAACCTCACCCGCCTCTTCATTGCAGGAGTTGTACATGCAGTCCTCTCCACGGCAGCTATTTTCTGCAATCGCGCTGGCGATTGCGTCCGCGTTTGCCCAGCACGCCTACGCCGGCGGTGCGCAAGAGCCGGAAGATCCGCAAACGCTTGCACCCGTGGTGGTCACCGCAAGCGCCGCCACTGGTATTTCCGCCACCGAAGGCCGGGTCACGCGCGAGCAGATTGAGCTGCGCCCACTGTCGCGCCCCGGCGAAGTGCTGGAGACTGTGCCTGGTTTGATCGTGACCCAGCATTCCGGTGAAGGCAAGGCCAACCAGTTTTTTCTGCGCGGCTTTAATCTGGATCACGGCACGGATTTGCGCACGACAGTCGGCGGCATTCCGGTCAACCTGCCCACGCACGCGCATGGCCACGGCTATACCGACGTGAATTTTCTGATCCCTGAGCTCGTGGAAAGCGTGCGCTACAAGAAAGGCCCCTACTACGCCGAGGAAGGCGATTTTTCCGCCGCCGGTGCGGTGCATGTGGATTACGTGTCGCGGCTGGACGCCCCCTTTGCCAAATTGGAGCTTGGCCAGCGCGGTTACCGCCAGTTGCTTGCGGCCGGCAGCGCGCCGGTGGGTGGCGGTGATTTTCTCTTCGCGGCGCAGAGCACACGTAACAACGGGCCGTGGAATGTTCCCGAACAACTGCGCAAAAACGATGCGCTGCTGCGCTTTACGCGCGCAGGCGACACCGTGAATATCGACATCGCCGCGCAGCTGTATGAAGCGCGCTGGAACGCGACCGATCAGGTTGCCGAACGCGCAGTCGATGCAGGCTTGATCGGCCGCTTTGGCACGCTTGATGCCAGCAACGGCGGCAAAACTTATCGGCATGCGCTATCAGCCGGGCTTGCCAGCGCAAGCGGCGAGACAGACTGGCGCATCAAAGCCTACGCGATCCGCTATGGCTTGAACCTGTTTTCCAACTTCACGTACTTTGCCGCCAACCCCATCAATGGCGACCAGTTTGAGCAGGCAGACCGCCGAGACGTGTTTGGTCTTGAAGCACGCGCCGCGCGGCAGCTCAACCTCGGCGGCATAGCGGCGGAACTCTCCGGCGGCTTGCAGTTGCGGCAAGACCGCATCGCACCGGTGGGCCTGCATCTCACCGCAAATCGCAATCGCTTGGGCACGGTGCGGCAGGACGACGTTGAGCAAACACAAACCGGGCTGTGGGGCGAGCTTGCGCTGCAGCCGGCTGCGCAGCTGCGCGCGGTGTTTGGCCTGCGCGCCGACTATCAAACGGTGGATGTGGCCAGCGATCTGGTGGCCAATTCCGGCAAGGCCAACGATTCGCTGGTCTCGCCCAAGTTTTCATTGATCCACACATCACCTCTATCTACCGGCGGCAAAGTGCAAACCTTCTTCAACGCCGGCCGCGGCTTTCACAGCAACGATGCGCGCGGCGCAGTGACGCGCATCGACCCGGCCAGCGGCGATGCAGTAGAGCCAGTCACGTTGCTCGTGCCGGCGCGCGGGCTGGACCTGGGCGCGCGCTACGTGAACGCCAGCGGCAGCGTGCAAACTGCGCTGTCATTGTGGCGGCTGGATATTGATTCAGAGTTGCTCTTCATAGGCGATGCAGGCACCACAGAAGCCACGCGACCCAGCCGCCGCACCGGCATTGAGTGGTCTACGTATCTCAAATTTGCGCCCGGCTGGCTAGCGGATTTTGATGTGGCGCTGTCACGCGCACGTTTTCAAGACAATGATCCAGCGGGCAACCGCATCCCCGGCGCGATAGAGCGCACCGCCTCATTCGGCGTGGGCTACAAGCAGGGCCGGTGGGACGCCGGCGTACGCGGCCGCTACTTTGGCCCGCGCCCGTTGATTGAAGACAACAGCGTGCGCTCCGGCTCTTCCACGCTCGTCAATGTGCAGGCCGGCTACCGGCCCACGCAGAACACGCGCTTGAGCGTGGAGGTCGTCAACCTGTTTGACCGCGCAGTCAGCGACATCGATTATTTCTACGAAAGCCAGCTCGCCGGCGAGCCCGCGCCGGTGGCAGATATTCACACGCATCCCGCATTGCCACGCACTGTGCGCGCGGCGGTGACAGTGAGTTTCTAGACAGAATCCATAGTCATCTACGCAATATCCATACGCCTTTTGAGGCAAAAGTGCTTCAAAAGGCTCATGGATATTGCGTCATTGCCTTTTGAAGAACCCATTCCAAGCACCACTGGCCAGCGCTACGCCCAGCGCGGCGCACGTCACCGCAATCACTTCAACTGTGCCAAGCGCATCGCCCAGCCACCACCAGCCGCCCAGCGCGGACACCACCGGTGCAAGCGCGCCAAACGCCGCGGCCTGCGCCGCGCCCAGGTGTTTGATGGCTACTGCAAACGTCCACAGCCCGAGCACGCCGGCAATCACGCCTTGCCACGCGGCTTGAAACAACAGGTCGTGCAGCGGCGCATGCAGCAGCAGCGTGCCGCCACGCCAGAAGAGCCACGGCGCGAGCAGCAGCACTGACCATGCATTGACCAGCGCC
>JBOFGW010000438.1:0-3452 GCA_051649325.1 Burkholderiaceae bacterium
TGGCGGCCCCGGCGTCACGCCAAAGCTCGCCCGAGCTAAGCCCGGCGGGGCTTGTCGGTAGACCAAACAAGGCGGCTGTTACCGAGTTAAACCGCGCCCGCGCCACGCCGTTTGTGCCGATTACTACCGACCCGTTTCCGGCTTGGCTTACGTCAAGGTTTCGGCCTGGATCAAAATTTACAATTGAGCAGTCGCCTGCCGTGCTTTGCACAAGCTGCATCGCCTGCCTTCCCTCGCTGACAATGTTCATGACCCCCGCTGCGTTTGCGCAGGCTATGGTTTTCTGAACGCCGGTATTTTCTTCGTTGAGGACTTGGCAAATCGGCAGCTCAAGAAAATACTTGCCAATCGTGCCAGCCGCAAGCCTTGGCATGTTGAGATGCACTTGAGCGCCGTAAAGACCGTTGTTTGCTCGAACACCGACCGGATATTGCCATGTCGTAGCGCCAAATTCACCTGGGTAAACCTGCTTGTTTTTGACCTGCAAATTCACAACGCGCGGGTTTGTAAGCCCGCTGATTGAGCCGACCGCCTCGAAGCCAAAAACGGGCGGGCAAATGGAGCCACTTGGAGAGGTTGTGCCTGATTGTGTGCCGGCGCCCTCAATGGATGGGTTTACCCAGACGTTTAGCTGTCCCGCGTCTACCATGCCAGAAATTCCGGACTCAACCACTCGGCAATTATTGAATGAGCACGACACCGAAAAGTAGTCCGCCACAAATCCGTATAGCCCCGGCTTAAACGCTACGCAATTGTTGAATTGAACCGAGTAGCTGCCCGTGTAAAAGGCCAGCCCGCCCGGCGTCTTGCGCCATCCTGCTCCCGGCCCTGAAACATTGCCCCCAAAAACGTTATCTGGGACGTTCCAAATCTGGTTGCCGCCCGGTGCAGCGTCGCTCCAAATTGGCCCGATTTGCGTTTCCAATGCAAAGCAATTGTTGAATGACCCAGACCCGCCGCCGTTGATGTCACACCAAAAGCCGTTATATGACCTAAAGTCGGTGCAGTTTGAAACGTTGAAGCCAACGGCGGTTAGCGCGTTTATTCCTGCGCCCTGGAAGTAAACGCCGCCGGGCGCTGGCCCCCAAGAGTGAGCGCCACGACCGCAGAATGATGTTTGGCAGTCGGAGACGCACACCCCGTAAGGCCCCTGAAACTGCGCTCCAGTCGCAATATCAAACAGGCCAAGCCCGAGTCCGTTATCCCATCCGTTATCGACGCGAACGCCGCGAATCACCCCAAGATTCGCCATGAAGATTAATGCAGTCCCCTTAGCGTCGCCATTGCTAACCATAAAACCAGGGAGAAAGTTTGCCCCCACAATGTCTTGCGCGCGATGATCGACCGTAAAGCCGTTGAGCTCACAACCGGCCGCACTCGACCTCACACCCATGACGGGCTGAATCAGATTTCCGCCTGGGGACCAAGACATTTTGATAATGCTTCCGGCGCCATCACCGTAGATTTTCATGTTGGGCCGCGAAACATCAAGCCACCCGGTAACGATGTAGGTGCCGCGCGGAATGTACACCGAGTCTGCTGCATCAAATGCCGCTTGCAATGCGGCCGTGTCGTTTGCGATTCCATTGCCGATCGCGCCAAAGTCTTTGACACTGACGCTGTCGAGGTTTTTCTGATGCTGGGTTCTGCCGACTGAGCCAAAAAGCGGTTGCTTGACTGCAAGCAGAGCGTCGCCCTTCAAAACGTCTACTTGATCGGCAAGGGCGGAGCCTGCAATAGGAACCTGAGTACCGATCAGCAAAACATCGGGCACAAAATAGACCTGGACGGCATCCCTGCTGCGAACCCTCAGGGAGTAGTTCCCCGAGGCGTATATTCGCGATGGCGCGCCGTTGTTTGCAATATAACCGTTGATTGTTCGCAGCGGTTGAGCGGCCGGGATTGTGCCAGCTTCGTCCCAATAAATCTGGATTGGGCTTAGCTCCGGGTCTAAGTTTGGCTGTCCAATGTAAACAAAACCGGCATCTAAAGGCAGCCCATCTTGACCGGTGAACTGGTCAAACGGATTGAGAGTAGATAAAAAATTAGCCATCAGAACGCCTTTTCTCTTTGTTTGCTTTGCGCTTCTCTTTGGCGCTCTGCCTGTTGTTGCTGCTGCTGAATAACCGGGGCAAGCAGCGCAATGGCTCTAGATTGATCGGCAGGGCTTTTTGCCGCAGCAACGCGCATCAATGCATCACGTACCGGCTTTGACTCGTAGATGCGCGCTGCAAAACCAATGCCAGCGCCTGCGGCAATCGCACCCGGAACGCCAAATAAAGAGCCGAGTGCGATGCCTGCCACTGGCGCCGCAGCTTCTTGCCCTGAATTGGTTAGAACAGCCGCGCCCTGCGCCCTCCGTGTTGCGTTCAGTGCGACCTGAAGGCCCTTTAATTGCTGTCGCTGTTCGCTGTTAAACATCACGCCGGTTTGCGTTTGAAGCCGATCCATTTGCGTGATGAATTTGTCCGGGCTGATCTCATCAACCCCGCCAGACTTTTCGATTGCGCGCTGAATAATCGCAGTGCGCGCATTGGCGCGGCCAGTGGGCGTAAGGTTCTTGTACAGACGTTCCACGTCGCTTTTGTTTGCGCTGAACAATAAGCGGTTGACAACTTCTGGCGTGTCCTTTCCTTCGTTTAGAACGAATCGAAGCTTTGTGTTTTCGGCCTCGCCCGCCATTTGCGCAAGACGCGTGTTTGCGATCTTCCAGCGATTAAAGTCACGCTGACCGGCCACGGACTTAATTGTATCGCCAATGTCATCGTTTAGCTTGGCATAAACACGCGATGGAATCTTTTCGATAAGGCTTCGAGCGCTTGCAAGCTCGGGCGCTCTCAGCTCATCTCCAAGCAGCTTTCGAACGTCTTCAATCTGCGTAAGCGTCTTGTTTTCGACCATTGATCGAAAGGACTTAAGCGTAGATATTGCGCTTGCTACGGCCGTTGTCGGGCTGTCTCCAAGCGCGTCTAACTTGGCAATCTCTTCATCAATCTGTTTGATTGCACGAGAAGTGTTGACCGTAGCGCCCTTGTCAGCCGCAGTCATTGCCTCGCGTTTGAGCGTGGTGTATTTTGTGAGGTCAGCCCCGCGCTTGCGCAGCAAATCGGCTGCGACTGCGTTATCAACAGCGGTGTCGGCAGAAACGCCGTATTCGTCGGCAAGATTGCGCACAGCCTGAACGCGCGCGGCTTGCTGTGTTTCGCGTAGCTTTGCGGTTCCGGCTACTGGAATGCGCTCACCTGCGCGCTGCGCGACGCGGCCAACAAATGTGCTCGGAGGCTGCACGTCGCTCGTCATGACGGGAATGCCCGCGTCGTCAGCGGCACGAACGGTGGCATTTACTGCGGCAGGAGCGGCGGATCGTGATGCGTTTGCTATTTTCCCTAATCGCGCTGCGCCACCTGCGCCAGCAACGCCACCGGCAAGCGCGGCACCTACCTGCGCCAGCG
>JBOFGW010000439.1:0-6282 GCA_051649325.1 Burkholderiaceae bacterium
CTCGATGCCCGCCAGCAGCAAGAGCGCGCCGGCGCTGATCACGATGGTGAACGCCGCAACCGGAAGCTTGAGGTTTGTCAGCACGAGTGCCGCGCCACCCAAGATCACGGCGGCTCTGGCAAGGTTGAAGAGTTGAGCAGATTTCATGTCGATCCTTTCTTTCTTGTTGTTATGGATTCTTTTGTTATCTCTACGTTAGCGCAGCGGTTTGACGGGCAAATGACAGCCGCGGCATATGCATTTTCTTGATCGTTTTATACGTGTCTACGCAATATCCATGGGCTTTTTGAGCCATCTTTGCCCCAAAAAGCGCATGGATATTGCGTAAAGCCTATTTGATCAGTGCAGTGTAGGCGGCTGCGCGTGCGCAAGATTGTGTTTTACGCGCTGCAGCAGCTGCGCACGCTGCGCATCGGGCAACTGCGCGAGTTTGCGCTTGAGCACTTTGTTATCCAGCAGCTTGATTTCGCTTTGCTTGGCCAGCGCTTTTGCATCCGATGTGAAACCCTGCTTGCACAGCACCAGCACGCGCACCTGCTTGGCGCCCAGGCGCTTAACCGCGCTGTCGATGCGCTTTGCATCGGCCGGGCAATCCACGTCCAGCTCCAGCATGGCGTAGCGCTCGTCGGGTTTGCCGGGCCGCTGCAGCAGCACATGCGTAGTTGCAGGCAGCCGCTGATAGCCGCGCGACTCATACATCACCAGTGCAAGCTCACGCAGGGGGTTTGCATGCGCGCTTGCCGGCTGAGCCGCAGGTTCTGGGGTAACCGCACGCAGCTTTGCGGGAGGCGATACACGCTGCGGCGCGAGAAACATCGCATCAAACAATGCCGCCTCACGCAGCTGCGCGGCCAGCGCAAGCTCGCGCCGGCGCATCACCCAGGCAGCGCCTGCTATGCCCGCAAGCACAATGATCGAAAGAACGAATACAAAATTCATGGTCGGCAGCGCAGCAAAATCACAAGCTTATTGTGCCGTGCGCGCGCCACAACTGCGCTGCCTGAATGTGCGGCTTACCCTCTAAAAGTGATGGCGCGCGTCGCAAAAACGCACGCTGCAGCGCGTTTGTGAACTCTTGAGCATCCGCACCTACTGCAAATGTGGCAGGTGCGGGCGTGCTTTCAGTCCAGCTTGGCGCCGCTCGCCTTCACCGCCTTGGCCCACTTGGGCAGTTCATCGGCGATGAACTTGCCAAACGCTTCCGGTCCGAGAAAGTCCGGGTCTGCGCCTTGCGCAATCATTTTGTTCTTGATCTCGGCACTTTCCAGCACCTGTTTGAATGCCGTGCCCAGCTTGGCCACGACATCCTTAGGTGTGCCGGCTGGTGCGAGCACGCCGTAAAAGCCATCCACCACAAAATCTTTCACGCCTTGCTCAATCACGGTGGGCGTATCCGGCAAGGCCTGGTTGCGCTTGGCGCTTGTCACGGCCAGTGCCTTCACGCGGCCTTGCTTGGCGTATTGCGCGGCCTGCGGAATGCTCTCGGCCATGAACTGCACCTGACCACCCATCAAATCGGTAAACGCCGGTGCGCTGCCACGGTAGGGGATATGCACCATGAAAATTCCGGTGGCCTGTTTGAACATCTCCGGCACTAGATGGCTGATGCCGCCATTGCCTGCGCTGCCGTAGTTAAGCTGGCCGGGCTTGCTTTTGGCATAGGCAATGAACTCTTTGAGATTGCTCGCGGGCACGCTGGGGTGCACGATCAAAGCGAGCGGCTGCTCCGCAGTGCGCGCCACCGGTGCAAAGTCTTTGCCCATGTCATAGGGCAGCTTGGTATACAGCGCGGGGTTGATCACCATCGTGCCGGTGTTGGCCAGCAGCAGCGTGTAGCCATCCGGCGCGCTCTTGGCCACAAACTCCGCGCCAATGCTGCCGCCCGCACCCGCCTTGTAATCAATCACTACCGGTTGGCCGAGGATTTTTGAAAGCTGGTCAGACCACAGCCGCGCGTGCGCATCCAGCGGGCCGCCCGCAGGAAAGCCAATCACAATCTTGACCGGCTTTTGCGGCCACCCAGTTTGCGCGTGCGCCGCGAGCGGGAGGGCCGTGAGCATCCACAGCAAACACTGCGTTAGATAACGAATTGATTTGATCAGCATGATGTCCCCTACAGTTGCGTTGTTTTGATGATGTTACCGAAAGCGCGGCAGACAGCGCCGGCCGTTTGTTGGTAAAACGGGCCTATGGAACAACAATCATTGATCGGTGCACGCGTATTGCTGCGGCCTTGGCGCGATGAGGATCTGCCCGCCTTTGCGGCGATGAACGCCGATGCAGAAGTGATGCGCTACTTTGTGGCCACGCTCACGCGGCAAGAAAGCGACGCCGTCGCGCAGCGCATCCGCGCCACGACGCAAGCGCAAGGTTGGGGCTGGTGGGCACTGCAGGTGCCGGAGATGGAGTTTGCCGGCTTTGTGGGCCTATCCAACGTGCCGTTTGAAGCCAGCTTCACGCCGGCGGTAGAGGTGGGCTGGCGCCTTGCGCAAGCGGCCTGGGGTCACGGCTACGCCACCGAAGGCGCGCACCTTGCGCTGCGCTTTGCCTTCGCACAGCTCAAGCTTGAGCGTGTGGTTTCATTTACCGCAGTTGAAAACATGCGCTCACGGCATGTGATGGAGCGCCTGGGCATGCAGCATGAGCAGGACTTTGACCATCCGCGGTTGACCGGCCACCCGCTCGCCCGGCATGCGCTGTATGCGATCAGTGCGGCGCAGTATGCGGCGAACAGTGCGGAGTCATTTACGTAGGCACGTAGGCTGCCAGTTACATCTCAATACGCGCGCGGCAAGCGAAAACCAATTCTTACAACGCTGTAAGCGGAACCAAATCGGACATTTTTGCTCCATAAACAAAATACACGAGCGCGCACGCATTTGCACTGTTGTTTGCGCGGGTGTCTCAAACAAAATCAACTAAATGCAGGTTCCCGAATGAAATCCCTTTCGATGACAAGCCGCTTGGGTAGCCGGCTGATGATGGCGGCATTTATTGCAGTTGCTCTTTCTGCGTGCGGCGGCGGCACGCGAGACGACGAGCCGCAGAGCCCGCCCGCTGGCAACGCATCGCCAACGCCCAGCCCCGTTCCTACTGCTACACCCACCGCCACGCCATCGGCCACGCCAAGTGCAACGCCCACGGCAACGCCAAGTGCGACACCGTCGGCAACGCCTACGGCGGCACCAACAGCCACGCCGACTGCAACGCCCACAGCAACACCTACAGCGACACCCACTGCAACTCCAACGGCAACGCCAACTGCAACGCCCACGGCGACACCGACTGCAACGCCAACCCCCACCCCCACAGCAACGCCACCTGCGCCATTGAGCGTGCGGTTTACGAGCAGCGCAACAGACTTTCCCAACCCCGAGCGCGGCTTTTACGCGTGGGCCAGCGGCGATCTGTTTACCGCCAACGAGTCAAACTTTTCCGGCCCGTCGCAAAACGGTTATCGCGTCTTGATGGGTTACACGCGGTTGGACAATTACCGCAACAGCGCGATTCCGCAAAGCGCGCTGGACGGCCTGATCCGCTCATTTGGCTTTGCGCGCAAGCACGGCGTGAAGTTGATCGTGCGCTTTACGTACAACTTTCCAGCCAGTGAGACCGAGTACAAAAACGCGCAAGACGCCACGCTCGCGCGCGTGCAAGAGCATTTGACTCAGCTCAAACCAATTCTGGCCGATCACGAAGATGTAATCGCATTTTTCCAGGCCGGATTCATTGGCGCATGGGGCGAGTGGCATAGCTCGTCGAACAACCTCACCAGCGATGCCAACAAGCTCGCGGTACGCGATGCGCTGCTGAACACCGTGCCTGCCAGCCGCATGATTCAAATGCGTTACCCCTATGACATGATCAAGTGGTTTACCGCGCCGGTGTCTGAGGCGCAGGCGTTTAACGGCAGCCCTGCATCGCGCCTTGGCATGCACAACGATTGTTTTTTGGCGAGTGCTTACGATGTCGGCACGTTTGACACGACGAACGCGAATGATCCAGGGCGTGTGTATCTGCGCGCGTCGGGCAAAACCACGCCGTTTGGCGGTGAGACGTGCAACCCCGCGGCCGAGTCTGGCGCGGTGCCGCGAGATAGCTGCACCGACATTCTGCGCGAAGGCAAAGAGTATTCGCTCACGTATCTCAATGCCGAGTACTACACCGGCTTTCACGACAAGTGGAAAGCGCAGGGCTGCTATGAAGAAGTGTCGCGCACCATGGGCTACCGCTTTGAATTGGTGAGCGCATCGCATGCGCAGGCGGTGGCGCGCGGCGCAGCATTGAATCTGAACCTTGAAGTGAAAAACACCGGCTGGGCGCGGCTGTACAACCCGCGGCCTTTGGTGGTCGTGCTCCGCAACAAGGCCAGCGGTGCCCGCGTTGAATTGGTTGCCAGCGGCGCAGATGCACGCAAATGGCTGCCCGGCGCGACCACCAGCGCTACCGCGACGGTGAGCGTGCCGCCTGGTACTGCTGCGGGCGACTATGAAGTGCTGCTCGCTTTGCCCGATGCCGCCACCGCACTGCGCAGCGATGCACGCTACAGCATTCGCTTTGCCAATGCCGATAGTGCCGCAGCCAACCAAGCCTGGGAGCCCGCAAAAGGTGAGTTTCGCACCGGTAGCGTAGTGAAAGTGCAGTAAAACGCTAAAAATCAGAAACTAAACACGCAATATCCATGCGCTTTTTGAGGCAAAAATGCTCCAAAAGGCGCATGAAATATGCGTAGAGTCCTTTGGCTATTTGGCTAAAAACGTGCGGATTGCCTCGCCAGCTTTGGCAATGGCCAGCACGCCATCCAAGTGGCCACCGTCGCCTTCGATCTCAAACACCTCTGCGCTTTTGCCCAGGCCGCGCAGTTTTTCCGCCGCCTTGCGCGACATTTCCGGCGGGAAAATCAAGTCACTCTTGGCTGGAACAAACAGCATCTTCGCTTTGATCTTTGCGGCTTCGTCTTCTACGTTGAAAAGCTGATTGGCCTTGGCCATGTAGATCTTGTTGTTTGCATCAGTGGTTTTGGCGCGCGCAACTCCGGCCTTGGTAATTATGTCTTCGATCGCAAACTGGTTGCCGATCGCATCGGCTGGATTTTTCGCGGCGTCAGCCGGTTTGTAGCCAAAGGTTTTTTCCGCCCAGCCCCAGTGGCGCGCCGTGATCGTCACGAGTTTGAGTGCTTGCGCAATGCCATCCAGCGGTTCTTCCTTGCCGTAATAATCGCCACCGTTCCATTTGGGGTCTTGCTTGATCGGCGCGACCCACGCCTCTAGCAGGCCAATGGCCCACGGCGAGATCGACAACCCCGGGCTGATCACCGCAATCGCACGCTCAACAAAATCTGGGTACAGCGTGGCCCATTCCACCGCCTGAACCGATCCGCCCGAGGCGCCCGCCACCGCGTAGAGTTTTTTGACGCCTAGCGAATCCACCAGCGCCTTGTGCACCCGCACCGAATCGCGCATGGCAATCACCGGGAAGCTCATGCCGTAAGGTTTGCCGGTATCGGGATTGACTGAGGACGGGCCGGTGGTGGTGACGTTCGGGTCTTTGGTATTGAGATTGGAAAGCGTGTCTGCAGAAACAACAAAGAAGCGGTTGGTATCGATCGGTTTGCCAGGGCCGATGATGGAATCCCAATAACCCGCAGCCGCATCGCCGGGTTTGTACTTGCCCGCCGCGTGTGAGTTGCCGGAGTAAAAGTGCGCCACAAAGATCGCGTTATCGCCTGCCGCACTCAGCTTGCCGTAAGTTTCATAGCCAACCCGCACATTCTTGATGGCCTTGCCGCCAAACGTGGTGTAGCTGGGCAGTTCAAACACTTTCTTCTCGGTGAGCAGCGGCTCCTGCGCATGCGCCAAGCCGGCCGCGAGCGCGGCTGCAATCCATAGTGTTTGAAGCAAGCGCACGGCGCGCAAGTGAAAGCGATGCATTCAGGGTCTCCTCGATGTAGAACCTATCTCATATTCAAACGCGGTCGCGAGCGTGGCCAAAAGGGCTCAGGGCAAGGCGGGCGCGAGGCCGTGTACGGCAGCGTACACAACGAGCGCCCAACACAGTCATTAGCCCTTTTGGCCGTGCTCCCTTCGGGTTGTCGTCCAAAAGACCGTGCGCAGCGTTGCAAAGCCTCGCCAGGTACCCCACCTGGCTTCATTTTGCACCTTGCTCACGGCCTTTTGGACAACAACGCGATCCGCGTTTGAATATGAGATAGGTTCTGGTTGTGCGCTGGATAGTAAGCGCTGCAGGGCCGTAAGCTCAAGCAAATCGCACTGCAACGGCCCG
>JBOFGW010000440.1:0-3449 GCA_051649325.1 Burkholderiaceae bacterium
GGGCTTCAGCATGGCGCGCACGTTTTTCATGCCAGCGTGCAGATCAATGTACTGAAAGCTTTCTGAGTTGATCACGGCATCAAACGGCGCGCCGGCTTGCGTGGGCGTGACAGCTTCAAACCCGCCGCGCACGATCTTCTGCCCTGGCATGAATGATTCGATGTGGTCTGCATGTCGCAGATTGGGCGTGAGGCCGGTGGCATCTACGCCTTTGGCGCGCAACTTCGTGAGCAGGCCGCCAGTGCCGCAGCCTACGTCCAGCACTTTGTCGGTCGCGGCCACGCGGTCAACCAGGAGCTGCGCGTAGTCGTCCATGGCCTGCTTGATTTGTGCGAGGCTGATCTCTTCACCGCTTTTGGGCGGATTCGCAAAGTAGCCGTAGTGCAAAAAGTTATTGCCGAAGATGGATTGATACAGCTGCAGCTCAAGATCATCTGCCGGATTCCAGACACCGGCATTGTTGCGATGCTTGGCCCAGTGCAGCAGCCAGCCGGGCACGTTGAGCATGCGGGTCAGCACAGACATGAAAGCTCCTGCACACGAGTGCGAAAAAGCGGGAAGTATCGCCGATGCGCGGCGACCGCGCGGCCAACTACGTCTATGAAAGACCTAGGCCGCGGCCGACATGGTATCGCCTTCCAGTGCGGGCAGCACGGGCGGCGTGAGGAAGGGGTTACGGCGCGGCACAGAATCTGCATCCAGCATGCGCTCGATGCGCGCAAACACTTCCGCACGCGCGAACGGTTTTTTCATGAAATCGTCGGCTCCGATGCGCTGCACGTAAAACTCTTCAGTGGCTTGCTCGTTGCCGCTCATCATAATGATGGGCACCTTCTTGGTCCGCTCATCGCGGCGCAGCGCACGCAGCGCGTTAAAGCCGCTCATGCCCGGCAGCACGATATCTAGAAAGATCAGATCGGGCACTTCGGCAAACGCAATCTCAAGGCCTTGCTCGGCCGTGCCGGCTTCTAGCGTAACGATTTTGTTTTGCTCCAGCATTTTGCGCAGCACGGCTACGACCGTGGGCGAGTCATCAATGATGAGCATGCGGGTACCGGGGCGGGCATTGGCGCGGGCGCGGCGGCGGCGCTCACCGGGCAGGGTCTCGCTTTCACGCGCGCCGGCAGCGCGCGTACGCAGCATCTCCGGGGTTGCCACGGTGTTTGGCGGCGTTGGCGCGGCCGGCGTTGATGTGGTCTGCTTTTGCCGCCGGAAAAAATCCAATAAGCCCATGGCCTAGGTCCCTTTGACCAGTTGTTGTTCTCCCTGCGTTGATGTTACGTCACCATCCCAGTGAAGGGCTATACAGCACCTAATTTGTGGGATGGATGACGCAGCCGTGCATCATTTTCAGTAATGTGACACGCTTGTTTCATGAGCTTCACGGGCCATAAACGGCTGGAAACCCGCATGGATATTGCGTGCACTCGATTTGAGCTGCGTTTTTCACGGTGCACCCTAGCGCGGTAACGCCGTTTCACCCATTAAAAAAGCATCCACCTCGCGCGCCGCCTGGCGCCCTTCGCGAATCGCCCATACCACCAGGCTCTGGCCGCGCCGCATATCACCGGCAGCAAACACCTTGGGCAGATTGGTTTTGTAGCCACCCACATCGGTATGCGCCTTGGCATTGCCGCGCGCGTCTTTTTCCACGCCAAATGCATCGAGCACGGGCTGCGCGGGCGAGACAAAACCCATCGCAAACAGCACCAGATCCGCCGGGTGCTTTTCTTCAGCGCCCGGCACTTCCACCATCTTGCCGCCCTGCCACTCCACTTTGGCGGTGACGATATGCGTGACCTTGCCGTCTTTGTCGCCTTCAAAACGCTTGGTGGTGATGGCAAATTCACGCTCCACGCCTTCTTCATGGCTGGACGAAGTGCGCAGTTTGAGCGGCCAGTAGGGCCAGGTGAGTTGTTTGTTTTCATGTTCCGGCGGCTGCGGCATGACTTCAAGCTGCATAACGCTGGCCGCGCCATGGCGGTTGCTGGTGCCCACGCAATCGCTGCCAGTATCGCCACCGCCAATCACCACCACATGCTTGCCGGTGGCCATGATTTGCTGCGCGACCTTGTCGCCCGCGACCACTTTATTCTGCGGCGCGAGAAACTCCATTGCAAAGTGGATGCCTTTGAGCTCGCGCCCCGGCACCGGCAGATCGCGTGGCTGCTCCGCGCCACCGGCGAGAATCACTGCATCAAACTCCGCCTGCAGCGCCTCCGGCGTTTTGTGCTCTTTAGCCCAGTTGTTCACGCCTTTGGGAAACTGCTCAAACGCCTGCTTGCTGCCGATGAATACACCCGGCTTGAAGGTGACGCCTTCGTGTTCCATCTGCACCGTGCGCCGATCAATTAAATGCTTTTCCATCTTGAAATCCGGGATGCCATAACGCAGCAAGCCGCCGATGCGATCGTTCTTTTCAAACACGGTCACGTCATGGCCTGCACGTGCCAGTTGCTGCGCAGCTGCCAGCCCTGCGGGGCCAGACCCGACGATGGCAATTTTCTTGCCGGTCTTTTTTGCAGGCGGCTGCGGCAGCACCCAGCCTTCTTCCCAACCTTTGTCGATGATGGCGTGCTCAATGCTCTTGATGCCCACCGGCTTGTCTTCAATGTTCAGCGTGCAAGCAGCTTCGCACGGCGCGGGGCAAATGCGGCCGGTGAACTCTGGAAAGTTATTGGTGGAATGCAAAACAGTGAGCGCGTTTTTCCAATCGTTGCGATACACCAGATCGTTGAAGTCTGGAATCACGTTGTTGACCGGGCAGCCGCTATTGCAAAACGGAATGCCGCAGTCCATGCAGCGCGCGCCTTGCTTGGCTGCATCTGCATCTGTCAAACGAAGCACGAATTCTTTGTAATTCTTGACCCGCTCCGCCGGCGGCGCGTAGGTCTCTTCGATGCGTTCGATCTCTAAAAATCCGGTGGTTTTGCCCATGTGATTCTCTTTGTTAACTCGGTGTCACTCTTTGTCCCCTCTCCCCTGGCGAGAGAGGGTTAGGATGAGTGGTTACGCAATATTCATGCGCTTTTTCAAGCATTTTTGCTTCAAAAGCCGCATGGATATTGCGTGCTGGCATAGTTACCCCTCACCCCTGCCCTCTCCCGCGAGGCGAGAGGGAGTGATCTCTACGCCGCCAACTTCGGCTTTGCCTGCTTAGCTGCCAGCTCCTTGAGCGCCCGCCGATATTCATGCGGGAACACTTTGATGAACTTGCCGCGTGCCACTGCCCAGTGATCGAGAATGAAACGTGCGCGTTCACTGCCGGTGTAGCGGAAGTGTTTTTCAATCAGCGACTTAAGCAGCGCTTCGTCCGTCTGCCCGCGGTGCCATAAATCGCGGTCGAGCTTGGCTTCTTGCTCAGCGGCAGGCAGCATCTTTTCTGCGTCGACCATGCTGGTGTTGCAGCGCGCGGTAAACATGCCGTCGTCATCAAACACATAGGCCAC
>JBOFGW010000441.1:0-1507 GCA_051649325.1 Burkholderiaceae bacterium
TGGTGTTGACGGGTTTGGACGCTGCTGCTGCGGGCGGGCTTGCTGCAGGTGTAGCTGCAGCGGCGGGTGATGCGGCAGGCGTTGCTGCGGGTGTTGCCGCTGGTGTTGCGGCAGGGGACGCCGCAGGTGGCACTATTGCAGGCGCGGCCGGTATTGCCGCAACGCTGGGCGCGCGGCCCACCGGAAAGCTTTGCACCGCGGGCGGCTCTTCTGCGGCCGGCGCAGGTATGGATGCCTGCGCAGGTGTAGGCGCAGGGGAGGGCGCAACAGCGGGCTTGGCCGCCGCCGATACTGCGGGCCGTGCGCCGGGCAGCACGCGCTCTTGAATCGGCGCTTGCCCACCGGTGGTTGCGCAGCCGGTCAGGCACAATGCGAGGCACAATGCGCTTGCGAGCACCACGCCGCGTGATCGGCCACTGCCGCGTTTGCTATGTCTGAACATGTAACTTCATCCCTGTCTGCTGCCGGGCTCGCGCCGCTGGTTGATGCGCTCGCGCGCCAGTCCAATCCGTCCTCTGCATTGTATGTAGTGGCCACGCCAATCGGGAATGTATGTGACATAAGTTTGCGTGCACTCGCGATTTTGCATTTGGTAGACGCCGTAGCGGCAGAAGACACACGTGTGGCTGGCAGTTTGCTGTCGCGCTATGGCATCAGCAAAAAACTCATCGCCTGCGACGCGCACCGCGAGGCAGATGCCGCTGCACCCATCCTCGCGCGCCTGGCCGCGGGTGAACGCGTGGCGCTGGTGACAGACGCTGGCACCCCGGCGGTGAGCGACCCCGGCGCGCTGCTGGTGGCTGCGGTGCGCGAAGCCGGCTACACGGTGGTGCCAATCCCCGGTGCCAGCAGCGTGGCCGCCGCCGTGAGCGCCAGCGGCGTGGTACCAGGTAGCTTTACGTTTTTTGGGTTTTTGCCGAATAAAGGCGCAGCGCGCGAGCAGGCGCTCACTGCCATTGCCGCCAGCAGCCATGCCGCGGTGTTTTTTGAAGCGCCGCACCGCATGGCCGATTGCCTGGCGTGGCTCGCGCAGCACGCGCCAGCGCGCAAGCTCACCATCGCGCGTGAGCTGACCAAGCAGTTTGAAGAAATCACCACGTTGCTCTGCGCCGATGCCCCAGCCTGGCTGGCGGCAGGCGCGCACCGCGAAAAGGGCGAATTTGTATTGATTTTGGAGGCTTCACGCAATACCCATACGCCTTTTCAGCCGAAAATGGCTGAAGACGCCCTATTGATGCGCGTACTGCCTTTTATGCCACTGAAAGAAGCCGTCAAACTGGTGGTAGACATCACCGGCGCGCCGCGCAATGCGGTGTATGAAAAGGCGCTGCAGCTCAAGGCGGAGAAGGGTGACGCGTGACGGCTATCGACGTCATTGTGAGCAACGCGAAGCAATCTCAGCCCACAACGTAATGCGCTTCGCACGATGAGATTGCTTCGCTGCGCTCGCAATGATGTTCTTAGGACCATACGCAACATCCATGGGCCTTTTCAGCCAAAAATGGCC
>JBOFGW010000442.1:0-6064 GCA_051649325.1 Burkholderiaceae bacterium
CGCGAATTACCGATCGTGCCGCCAGCGCCCGCAGTGTTTTCCACCACGATCGCTTTGGCGCCCAATGGCTTGGTCATCGCTTGCGCCAACGTGCGCGCCACGAGATCGGTGGGGCCACCGGCAGCAAAGGGCACGACAAATGTGATTGGCTTGTCGCCAGGATAATCTTGCGCGATCGCCGAAGCACACGCAACCGCCAGGCAAGACGCAGCGGCAAATTTAGACAGTAGTTTCATGAAATGCAGTCTCCTGGACTTGAATGGGTACGAGAGGGAACAATGCAGCAACGCGCAAATTGTTGACGTTATGTCACAGGGATTGCACTGGGGAAAGCCGCAAACACTGGAAAACCCGCAGCGCAAGTGTGCGATGCGGGCTTACTTGCCCGCCTTACTTTCCTTTTGCTGCGTCGAATTTGGCTTGGTAGTGGGTGGCCTTGGCGGGGTCTTCTTTGGCTTTGTATAGCGCGGCTAGCTCCTCGTAGACGTAAGGGTCCGGCTGCTTTGCTTCGTCAAACTCTTTTTCCAGTCGCAGCTGGATTGCCAGTGCTTCGTCGTAACGCTTTAAGCTGCGCAGCGTCCAACCGATATACCAATGCGCGATGCGGATGCCTTCAGCTTTGCCTTGCTTCTCCTTTACGGCCAGCGCGCGCTTAAAAAGCCCGAGCGCTTCCTCATACCGGCCGTTTTCATGCAGCGCGTAGCCGACATTGCTCACCAGTGAGCCTTCCCACTTTTTCGCTTCCGGGTCTTTGCTCGCGTCCATGTAGGCCAAAGACTTCAAGTTCCAGTCCAGCAGCTTTGCAGGCTCGGTGTCAACGTAGCCCATCATGTGCATGGCATCCACCGCCAAGTAACCCAAGCCGGCTTTGTCAGCAAGTTCAAAAGCACGCATGTAGGCTGCACCCGCTCGTTTGCGCACTTCCTCAGTCATGGCCTCTTTGCTGTGCTTGGGTGATGCCATTGAGCGGCCCAACTCAAGCCAATAACGCACGTTTGGCTCCACGCCCGCGCCGGGAAGTTGCGGCTCCACTTCTTTGAGCACGGCCTGCGCCTTGGCAAAATCTTTGCGCAGCCCATATGTGCGCGCAATCTGCGTTTGCAGAATCAATGCATCGTCGCCCTTGGCGGTCTTGAGTGCTTCGCGAAACTTTTGCTCGGTGCCGGGCACATCGCTAAAGTTCCACATGCCAAGAATATCCAGCGCCATGGCTTGCCCTCCTGCGGTCGCGAGGCCGATTGTGAAAAGACTACTTGTCCAAAAACTGCGTGAATTCCGCCACATCACTTCGCTCCGTGACTAGAGTATTTTCAATTTTTGAGCCGTCAGCATAGCCAAGCGCCATGCCGCAAACAAGCATTTCGGTATCTGCAAAATTGAGTTCTTTGCCGATCACGCGATGAAACTGCGTCCAGGCCGCTTGCGGGCAGGTATCCAGCCCGCGCCCGCGCGCGGCGACCATGATGTTCTGCAAAAACATGCCGTAGTCCAGCCAACTGCCGCGCTCCATGATGCGGTCGATTGTGAAGATCAGGCCCACCGGCGCATCAAAGAACTGAAAGTTGCGGCCGTGCTGCGCGTGCATGCCGGCTTTGTCGTCTTTGGACAGTTTGAGCAGGCCATACAAATCCCAGCCCACCTTGCGCCGCCGGTCGATATACGGGCTGACCCATTTTGTGGGGTAGTACGCATACTCTTCTTTTTCCTGCGCGAGCAGTGCGGGGTCATTCCACACGGTTTGCACGGCGCGCACTAACCGATCCTTCGCCGCGCCGGTCAACACCCGCACGCGCCAGGGCTGCGTGTTGGTGCCAGAGGGCGCGCGCGCGGCCACGCGCAAAATGTCCTCGACAGTTTGTTGCGGCACCGGCGTGGGCAGAAAAGCGCGCAGCGAGCGGCGGGAGGTGATCGCATCATCAACAGCGGCTTGGCGTTCTTGTGGAGTCATGAATGAGAGGTGTATTGAGTAAAATTAAAAGATGAGTACGCAATATCCATGCGCCTTTTGAGCCATTTTTGCTTGTAAAGGCGCATGGATATTGCGTCAAGGCATTTGAATGCTCTGTAAAACGCTGCGTAAATCATCCGGTAGGGGCATTGGTTTGCGCGTGGTGCGGTCCACATACACATGCACAAAGTGGCCGTGCGCCGCGGTCTCGCGCGCGCCCTGCGCAAAGATGCCCACGGCATAGCGCACGCTGCTTGAGCCGAGATGTTCCACTGCCAGACCCGCTTCTATCGCTTGCGGAAACGCCAGCGGCGCAAAGTAATTGCAGCGCGTCTCTACCACCAAACCAATCGTGGTGCCGGCTTCAATGTCCAGCACGCCTTGCGCGATCAACCAACTGTTCACGGCAGTATCGAAAAAACTGTAGTACGCCACGTTATTAATGTGGCCATACACATCGTTGTCGTTCCAGCGCGTGGTGATCGGTACGAACACGTTGAAGTCACTGCGCGGGCGGGGCGTGGCACGTTCTGGCTTCATCATTTTTTATTGACGAGATACACACCTAAAAGTGTAACGGCCATGCCGGTGATGGCGAGAGCGCCCAGCGTTTCACCAAACATGAGCCAGGCCATGATGGACGTTACCGCTGGCACCATGTACATGTAGCTGGTGACGGTGGTGGCCTTGCCTTCGCGCAGCATCAAAAACATCAGCGAGATTCCGCCGCCGGTGAGCACGACGATAGACCACGCCAGCGCCGCAAGCACCTGCGCATTCCACGTGATGTGAAACGATTCAAACGCCAGCGCAAACGGCAGTGTGGCGATGATGGAGGCCACAAACTGCACCACTTGGCCGGTGCGCAAGTCAAAGTTGGGCACGAAGCGCTTTTGGTACAGCGTGGCCGCAGTCATCGTCAGCAGTGAAAAAACACACAGCAGCACCGGCGCCCACGTTAGCCCCGCACCCGTGATTTTGTGCCACACCACCAGCACCACGCCGCCAAAACCCAGCGCGATACCAAGCCACTGTTTGGCCGTCACACGTTCGTGTACAAAAAATGCACACGCCGCGGTGAGCACCGGCTGCAGATTCACAATCAAGGCAGAAATTCCTGCCGGCATACCGAGCTTGATCGCGACCCACACACCGCCCAAGTAAGCCGCTTGAATGCCAATGCCAGCAATGGCCAGATGCCGCACGTCTTTCCACGGCGGCCACACGGCGCGCGCAGCAAATGCGAGCGCAGCCATCAGCAGCACAACACCTGCGTAGCGCACGAGCAGGAACGACAGCGGCTCTGCGTGCGGCGCGGCGGCCTTGGCGACCACATAGCCGGAAGACCAGATCAGGATGAAGAGGGCGGGAGCAAAACGGATCAGAGCGGAGCTATTGGCAGACATCCAGCCATTACACCAGCGCGGCGCCGCGTGCTGGCTCAGCGGCTGCAGCCTGCCAGCGCGCGTGCCAGCCCTGAGCAACCGCGATGGTATTGAAATGAATTTGCACCGTCGTCTGCACATCATGGTTATAGCCGCCGGCCATAGCCACCGCGCAGGGAATGTGCCGCGTGAAGCACCAGTGAAACACGCGCTCATCGCGCGCCTGTAAGCCTTCAACACTCAATTTCAGCCGGCCCAGCCGGTCACCTTCATGCGGATCGGCACCGGCCAGATAAATCGTGAGGCGCGGTTTAAAGCGCACATCCAGTTCTGCCAGCGCCCAGTCCAGCGCGTCGAGGTATGCAGCATCGGTGCAGCCATCGGGTAACGGTACATCCAGATCACTCAGCTGTTTGTGCGCGGGAAAATTCTTTTCGCCGTGCAGCGACAGCGTAAAGACAGAATCATCGCCGGCCAAGATGCCGGCGGTGCCGTCGCCCTGGTGTACGTCCAGATCAATGATGGCGACCGGCAAATGGGCAGGTGATCCCCTGCCCTGCTCAGCCTGCATCAGTCGCGCCGCAACCGCTGCATCATTGAACACGCAGTAACCACTGCCGCGATTGGCGTAGGCGTGATGCGTGCCGCCGGCCAAGTTGGCCGCGACGCCCGCGCACAAAGCCGCCCGCGCCGCGCCAATCGTGGCGCCTGAGGAGCGGCGCGAACGTTCCACCATCGCCGTACTCCACGGAAAGCCAATCGCGCGAATCTCCGCATCAGACAGCATGCCGTTTGCCACGCGGGCGATGTAGTCCGGCGCATGCACAAGCGCCAGCTCACCATCGGTGGCGGCATGCGGTTCGTGCAGTAATACTTGCGGCAACTCGTGCGTAACCCGCTCGCGCAAAAGCTGATATTTGCTCATGGGAAAGCGGTGACCGGGCGGCAAAGGCAACACAAAATGGTCGCTGTAAAACGCGTGCATGGCAAAGATAGTAGCTAAGCGTATGCAAAACCCTGCGATGCAAACCGCTAAATGCGGGTGATTCAAGTACGGTACACGCAATATTTATGCGCCTTTGCAGGCAAAAATGGCTGAAAAACCGCATGAATACTGCGTGCATGCTTTAAAGAAGCTGTCGAGTAACTGCTAGTGCTCGCTCTGAGAATCCTCACGCACTCAAACACGTACACGCACATCTGCACGTGCCAACACTGCGATGCAAAAGCCCGCATGTACGTTTTGAAACTAAACGAGTGTGCGCATTCTTAGTGCGTCATGGCGTGCGCTATTGAGTGCACCAACGTTGCAATCACGTCGCGATGTGAAATTTGTACCGCGCATGCGGTATCAAAGTGGTGCATGAAAGATGCATTGTCATGGTGATGTAGTGCATGGCGCGTAATTTGCTACGTTGCAACATAACAGTTAGAACAAGGCTGCATGCGCATCTAGATGAAATTTTTTGGCTCTACAAATGTCAATCTATTGCACTGCAAAATCTTCAGTTCAAACCGCGCCTTGAATACGCAGGCAGCAGTTGAAGTGATAGCGAAGGAAAACTCAAATTGAGATGGACCGTATTGTGTAAGCGATTATTGATTGCCCTGCCCGTGTGTATTGCCGCGGGCTGCGCAGCGCCCGGCATGCAAATGAATGCGCGGGCACCCGAGTCATCCAACGTAGCCGGCGCACCCACCGCAGATCTGAAAGAACGCGCAGACATCTACGCCATTACGCCCAAAACCATTGCGTCGTTGATGGCAGAAACACAGGCGGCCGAGAACGCACGGCTCAAGAGCCTGGCAAGTGCGAGAGACGCAGCAGAAAGGTACCGCTACCGCATTGGTGCGCAGGATGTCTTGCGCATCACGATTTGGAATCATCCTGAACTAACCAATCCCAGCGGTACCGCCAACGAGCTTTCTGGACGAGTGGTGAATAGCGACGGCACATTTTTCTTCCCCTTCGTTGGCAAAGTGCAAGCTGCTGGCCGCACAGTAGAAGAAGTCCGCGACCAGCTTGCGACGAGTCTGGGGCCGTACCTGAAAAATCCGCAGGTAGATGTTTCAGTGCTGCAGTACCGCAGCCAGCGCGCATTCTTCTCCGGCGAAGTGCGCAACCCTGGGGTGTTTCCAATTACTGATGTACCGCCGCGCATTACAGATGCGATTGCGCAGGCCGGCGGCCTGTCGCCAGAAGCTGATCTATCCAACGTCACCGTCGCGCGCGGCAACCAAACGCTGCGTATCGATCTAAACCGCCTGTATTACCAGGGCGATTTGCAGCAAAACATCCGCCTGCAGCACGACGATGTGGTGAATGTGCCAGACCGGCGTTTTAACAAGGTTTTTGTACTGGGTGAAGTCAACCGGCCAAATTCGCTGGCCATTCCCAACCGCGGCCGGTTCACGCTGGCTGAGGCGCTGTCCGATTCCGGCGGGGTTAATCCGCTCACTGCAAATTCGGGCCAGATTTATGTGATTCGCGCGTCAGAACAATCGCCCAAAGCAGAAATCTATCACCTAAATGCGGCTTCGCCCGATGCCATGATTCTGGCCGACAAGTTTGATCTGCGCTCACGTGATGTTGTGTTTATTGACGCCGTATCCGTGGTCCGCTGGGCGCGCGTGGTCAACAACATCCTCCCCACGGTGGACATCTTGCGACAGACACTTAACGACACCTCTCGCGCACTGCCACGATGAATACGGAACTGCAAACCATACC
>JBOFGW010000443.1:0-12038 GCA_051649325.1 Burkholderiaceae bacterium
GACTTTGCCTCCAAACGGTGCAATCGTCTCCAACACCGCCGGTTCAGACGCCGCCGCAATCACCGTGAACACCGCGCTTGCGCCACAGGGCAAAAACTCGGCCAACTGCGCCAGATGGTCAGGCACCGGTGCACCAAAGAAACTCACGCTCTTTTTCACAATACCGGGCGCGTTGGCAAGCGCATCCGCGCAATGACGGTGGAGCCGCAGCCGAAAGTGGTGGAACTACGCGCGCCCGAAGCGCTGCTGCTGCATCATGTGTACGGCACAAACGGCATTGTGTTGGAGCTTGAAGTCGGCCTGGCGCCCGCGCATCCGTGGATGGAGCAGATCATCTGCTTTGACGATTGGAACGTCGCGCTTGAGTGCGCGGATGCGCTTGCCAACGCGCCCGGTATTGTGAAAAAGAGCGTGAGTTTCTTTGGTGCACCGGTGCCTGACCATCTGGCGCAGTTGGCAGAGTTTTTGCCCTGTGGCGCAAGCGCGGTGTTCACGGTGATTGCGGCGGCGTCTGAACCGGCGGTGTTGGAGACGATTGCACCGTTTGGAGGCAAAGTCACGTACCGAAAAGGTGCGAACGAAAAATCCACGCGCACACTGGTGGAATACACCTGGAACCACACCACGCTGCACGCGATGAAGGTGGATACCAGCCTCACCTATATCCAGAGCGGAGTTCAGGCGGGCAAGCATGTTGCGCAAGCCAAGCATATGAATAAGCTGCTGGGTGATGAGGTGCTGATGCATTTGGAATTTATCCGCACCAAAGAAGGGCAGATGAATTGTTCCGGGCTGCAACTGGTGCGCTACACCAGCGAGGCGCGGCTCAATGAAATCATGCAGATCCACCGCGACAACGGTGTATACATCGCCAACCCGCATGTGTATCACGTCGAAGACGGCAAGCAAGGCCAGATCAACCCCGATGTGGTGGCCACCAAGATGCGGTTTGATCCGCAAGGCTTGCTCAACGCAGGCAAGCTGCGCGGCTGGGACGTGCGCGATCAGATCATGGCCGATGCGGCCGCGGGCAAAGTGTCATTAGCAACGCTTCCGAAGTTCTAACGATGCTTGTCACGCACCAACCCGTCTTTCGCAAATTTTGGCATGCGATCATGCCGCTCACGCTGTTGGCGGACGGGCCAAAGCCTTTCACGCTGCTCGGCGAAAAGATCGTTTTGTTTCTGGATGAAGCCGGGCAACCTGCCGCACTGAAAGACCGCTGCTGCCACCGCACCGCGCAGCTTTCCAAAGGCTGGTGCGTGAATGGCAAACTGCAATGCGGCTACCACGGCTGGACGTACGACCGCACCGGCCGTGTGGTGCGCATACCGCAGTATGAAGAAGGGCGCGCGATTCCGTCCGACTATTGCACGCCCTCTTACCGCTGTGTGGCGCGTTACGGCTATGCGTGGGTGGCGTTGGAAGAGCCGATCGCGCCGATGCCTGAAGTGCCGGAGTTTGACGATCCGGCCTTTCGCACGATCTTTCAGTTTTACGAAACCTGGGCCACAAGCCCGATGCGCGCGCTGGAAAACTCCTTTGACAACGCGCACTTTTCATTCGTGCATCGCGCTACGTTTGGCGTAGGGGCGCAGCCCAAGCCAAGCAAGTACGAGCTGGTTGAAAACCAAACCGGCTTTTATGCAGAAACCATCATCGACGCGGCCAACCCCGCGGCGTTTCACAAGGTCAGCGGCAGCACAGAACCTATCACGCAGCGCCACATGCGCAATGCGTACTATCTGCCGTTTTCGCGCCGGCTGGACATTGAATACCCCAGCGGCATCCGGCACATCATCATCAACTGCTTCACGCCGATTGATGATGGGCACCTGCAGCTTGCGCAATGGCTGTTTCGCAATGACAGCGAAGCTGATTGCCCTGCGCAACTGCTGATTGATTTTGACTACACCATTACGCGTGAAGACAAAGAGATTCTCGAAAGCACCGATCCCAACGCAGTGGTGGATACGCGCCGGCGTGGCGTGGAGTATTCGATGGACTCCGACAAGCCCGGCATGCTGATCCGTAAAAAGCTGATGGAACTGCTTGCTGCGCATGGTGAGCAAGAGGTGTTTGAAGTTCGTGCTGCCTAGGTTTTTTGTCCCCTCTCCCGCGCGCGGGATGAGTTGGGGGTTTCGCAAAGTACCGCTTTGTGCCCAACGAATCGTGAGCGCTTGCAAGCGCGAGGGTGGGGAGGGTTAGGGTGAGGGCGTTTTGTCGTAAGGTCCCGCTATGGGCGCAGGCAGGCTCAGCCCGAACGGATAACACGATGCGCGTTGTTCTAGATTCGCGCCATCGCCGATTCAACTTGCTTGAGAAACGCTGCACGTGAAGCATCCGTACTCGCATTCATGTGATAGTGCGCCAAATAATGCGTCTTGGCGCCTTTGCCGCAAAACCATTTGACGTAGCGCGTGACGATTTTGCGCGGCGGGTCGCCCATCCACCATGCCATGTGCCGTGGCCGGCCATAGGTGGCAATGCCAATCACGGTGTGGACGTGGGTGAGCAGCGGCGTGACTGTAGCGCCATCAATGTTCATCGACACACCAGGGCGAAACACGCGGTCAAACCAGCCTTTGAGAATGGCCGGCATGCCAAAGCACCACGTGGGGTAGGAAAACAGCAGCGCATCGTGGCTGCGCAGCAGTTCAACATAGCGTGCCACGTCCGATGGAATAAACGCGGCATCGTGATAGCTGCGCCGCTCATCGGCGTGCATCACGGGATCGAACCGGTCGGCATACAAGTCGATACGCGTCACGCGATGCCCGGCCGCCATCAGGCCGCGCTGTGCGGCATCTGCCAGCGCGGCGTTATAACTGTCTTCAAGCGGATGCGCGCGGATTAAAAGAACGTTCATGCACGCGATGCATGCAAGTTGCATGCGCGTGTCGTTCGGTAGTCGGTTTTAAGGTGCATGTACGCAGTATCCATGCGGGCTTTAGAGCAAAAATGGCTCAAAAAGCGCATGGATATTGCGTGAACTACTTTGGAATACTGCCGATGACGCCTTCCACCAGATAGTCCATCTTGCTGAGCGCTTCATCCGTCATCGCGCCTTGTTCCCAGCGCACGTTGCCGGTGTTGTCTTTCACTGGACCGTTGAAGGGATGCAGTTTGCCGCCAGAGATTTGTTTGGCTTGTGCGTCTACGAAGGATTTAGTTGTGGCCGGCACGGCAGCGTTCCAGCCGGTGAGTCTGATGGCGCCGGTGTTTAGGCCGTTCCATTGCGCATCCGTCGTCCATGACCCGCTTAACACCTGCTGCGCGGCGCGTGTGTAGTACGCGCCCCATTCATGGACGACGGCGAGAATCTGCGTGTTGGGTGCGAGCTTGCTGATATCGGTGTGATACGCAATCAAACCCACACCTTTTTCTTGCGCGAGTTGCGGCACTGCGAGAGAGCCGGTGTGATACGCCAGTACGTCGGCCTGCTGCGCGATCAGCGCCAGCGCGGCATCGCGCTCTTTGCCAGGATCGAACCACGACGCAGTCCAGATCACACGCACCTGTGCCTTCGGATTGGCCGCACGCGCGCCGCGTGCGAACGCATTGATGCCTTGCACGACTTCGGGAATCGGAAACGCCGCCACATAGCCCAGTGTGCCCGACTTGGTCGTTTTGCCTGCAGCCAGTCCGGCCAAGTAGCGACCCTCATAAAACCGCGCATTCACGGTGGCCACGTTCGGCGCGGTTTTGTAGCCAGAGACATGCACAAAACGGGTCGCAGGAAAATCTTTTGCGACGCGCAAGGTCGGCTCCATATATCCAAACGACGTCGTGAAGATCAGCCCGTTGCCAGACTGCGCCAGCTCACGAATCACGCGTTCGGCATCTGGCCCTTCATTCACCTTTTCTACGACCGTAGTTTTTACGCGCGTGCCCAGCGCCTTTTCCATTGCAAGCAAGCCTTGATGATGCTGGTAAGACCAGCCCGGCTCGCCTTTAGGCCCGACCAATACCAAAGCCACACCCAGCGGCTTAGCGGGATCGGAGCTTTGTGGAGGGGTTTGCGCAGATACGCCAAGAAACACTAACGAACTTGAAACAGCAATCAACAGCGTAAACAGATCGCGCAGGGGCAAGCCCGCGCCGCTGAGGTTTTTGAACATGGTTTTCCTCGACATGGCCCTGAAAAAAGAAAAACCGTTGTTCGCGCAGGGCGCACGGCAAAGGTTTGATAAAAACGCAGTTTAACCTAAGGTTTAGAAGTAGAGTACGCAATACCCATGCGGGTTTTCAGGCAAAAATGGCTCAAAATCCGCATGAATATTGCGTAGAGCACTTTTGGTTTGGGTGATGAAAGAGCCTAGATCAAAGGCTCGAAAAGCGCGTGCTATCCGCCCAGATCAAGCACCGGTGTGGCTTGCAGCACTTCCGCAATCGACGTCTGCCCGCTCGCTACTTTGCTCACACCCACTACGCGCAGCGGCAGCATGCCTTCTTTCACCGCATGGCGACGCAGAGCGGTGATGTCGGGGGATGCGTGGATCAAGGCTTTCATGTCTTCCGACATGGTGAGCAGTTCATACAGGCCAGTGCGGCCTTTGTAGCCTGTCATGCGGCATTCGATGCAGCCCATGCCGCGCTTGGGCTGCATGATGCCGTTGAGCTTCCACGGTTTGGCCAGCGCGGCGATGTCTGCTGCGTTCACGCGGTCATCATCGGTTTTGCAGTGCGGGCACAGGGTGCGCACCAGGCGCTGCGCGAGTACGCCCAGCACCGTGGCGTTAATGAGGTACGCAGGCACGCCCAGTTCCAGCAAACGGCTGATGGCGCTGGGCGCATCGTTGGTGTGCAGGGTTGAAAAGACCAAGTGGCCGGTGAGTGCGGCTTGCACGGCCATTTCCGCCGTTTCAAGATCGCGGATTTCACCGACCATGATGATGTCTGGGTCTTGCCGCATCAGGCTGCGCAGCGCTTGCGGAAAGCCAATTTCCAGCTGCGGCTGCACCTGCATTTGGTTGAAGGCAGGCTCGATCATTTCGATCGGGTCTTCTACCGTACACACGTTCACCTGGTCGGTGGCCAGACGGCGCAGGGTGGAGTACAGCGTCGTGGTCTTGCCAGAACCAGTGGGGCCGGTGACCAGAATGATGCCGTGCGGCCGCGCGGTCAGATCAACCCAGCGCTTGGCATCGGCCTCGCCAAAGCCCAGTGCGTCCAGGTCTTGCACGGCGACTTCGGGGTCAAAAATACGCATGACCATTTTTTCGCCGAAGGCAGTGGGCAGGGTGGACAGGCGCATCTCCACCTCATCGCCGCTCGGGTTCACGGTTTTGATCCGGCCGTCTTGCGGGCGGCGCTTTTCCACTACGTCCATGCGGCCCAGCAGCTTGATACGGCTGGTAATCGCATTCATCACACCCATCGGTAACTGATACACCGTGTGCAGTACGCCATCAATGCGAAAGCGGATCGCGCCAATCTCGCGCCGCGGCTCCAGGTGAATATCGCTGGCGCGTTGATCAAACGCGTACTGCCACAGCCAGTCCACCACCTGAATCACGCCCTGATCGTTCGCATCCAACTGGCGATTGGTTTTGCCCAGCTCCACCAACTGTTCAAAGCTGGATGTGGTTGTAGCACCGCCGCCGGCCTTTACCGCGGCCTTGACTGAGCGCGCGAGTGCATAAAACTCGGTGGTGTATTTGGTCAGCTCAGCCGGGCTGGCCACCACGAGCGACACAGTCTTGCGCGCGGTGCGTTCAATTTCGGGTACCCAGCCGGTATCAAACGGCTCGCAGGTGGCGATAATGATTTCTGTCGGCGTGATGTTGACCGGCAAAGCGCTGTTGCGCTCTGCGTAGGCAATGCTCATCACATCCGCAATGCGCGCCACGTCGACCTTGAGCGGGTCGATTTTGAGATAAGGCAGGCCTGCATGCTGCGCCAGCCAATGCGTGATGCCGTCTAGATCGAGCTTTTTGCCGTCGCTGGCGCGGTGCACAGACACGTTGGTGAGGCGCTGCAGCGCGTGCTGGCTGCTAGATGCAGCGGCACATTTTTGAAAAATACGCTCGGCTTCGTCTTTGCTGATCAATCCGTCGGAATGCATCCAGCGCAGAATGTCGCGCCAGTTCAGCTTGCCGCGCGGTGTGCTCGCGCTTTTGCTTTTTGCTTCAGCAGAGGGGCTGCTCATGGCGCGGGCCGGTCACCAGGGTTGGTTGCGCTTTGCTCTGGCGCTAGCAAGCGCACCGGTTTTTGCATCGGAGCAAGCGGCTGCTCGTCCGACGAGGCCACAACATCAGGCGCAACCCGGCGCGCGCCGTTAAAGCGGCTTTGCCAGTAGGGGATGTTCATGCTTTCTACCCGCACCTCGCCGCCGGTAGAGGGCGCGTGAACAAATTTTCCATCGCCCACGTAAATGCCCACATGCGAAAACGCGCGCCGCAGCGTATTGAAAAACACCAGGTCGCCCGGCTGCAGCTCGCGCCGATCAACCTTGTCACCCACGCGGCTCATTTCACTGGCGCTGCGCGGCAGGGTCATGCCAAAGGTCTGCGCAAACGCCAGGCGCACGAGGCCGGAGCAGTCCAAGCCCGTGTCCGGCGTGTTGCCGCCAAACTTGTAGCGCACGCCCAGCATGCTCATGGCAGCCTCGACAACGTCCGATGCGCTGGTCGCCACGCTCTTGGCGCCAAGGCCGAGTTGCTGGATCAATGCATCCAGTGAAGATTCGTTTTTAACCACCGTGGGATCTTCCGCCCACGCGGGCGCACCCGCGCCACCGAGCAGGGCTAGGGCAAACATCACGTTGCGGTGAATCCGGGCAAATCGCAAACTAACTCCTGCTTAAGCGGGCGCCACAAAAGACGCAGGTTACCGGCTGCCAAAGCGTGCTTTCTACGCGAAGTGTAGAGTTCACGCTCAGCTGCATCAACCAATTGCTTAAGATTGTTGCAACAAAGTGATTTTTTTCGTGACGGATGGTCACAATTCAGGGAGTTCTACTAACCTCTGCGGTTCCGATGTCTCCAAACAAAAAAGGGTAGAAACGCGCATGGCGCAGAGTTTGGCAAAAGTATTGGTGGTGGATGAGTCACGCATTGTGCGCGCAAGCGTGGCCAAGCGCCTGACAGAACAGTTTGGCGTGCGCGAAGAGGCCGATGGCGAGGCGGCCTGGCACGCGCTATTGACAGACCGTAATGTCGTCGCGGTGATTACTGACTTGAAAACGCCCGTGCTCTCCGGCTACGAGCTGATCGAGCGGATTCGCAGCTCCAAGGTGCCGCGCGTGCGGCGCTTGCCGGTCATTGCGCTCACCGGTGACGATGAGGTGCGCGAGCGGGCGGATGCCAGCAAAGCCGGCGCGTCGGACTGCATGCCCAAGAATCTGCGTGCGGTAGATGCATTGCTGCGGCTGGATACGCTGATTGAACTGGCGCAAAAAACGCAGCTCGATACGCCCACTGACCCGGTACGTATCAAAGATGTAGAAACGGGTCTGTCCACCCGCATGTATCTAACCATGCAGATGGAGCAGATGGCGGCCTATGCCAAGCGCAATCGCGTCAGCTGTGCTTTGCTGCTGGTCAACAGCAGCGGTGAATACGTGGACTGCTCGGATTTTCTGCGTGCCAATCTCGCCTCGATGCTGCGCACAGAAGACGTGGCCGCGCAGCTCAACCCCAGCACGTTTGCAATCGTCTCCATGCCGCACTCGCTGGAAAACACCCAAGGGCTGGTGTTGCGGATTGTGCAGACCGTGGAAGCGACCATGGGCAAACTCGGAAACGTATTGTCCTTTGCAGTGGCTGAGATGCCGGAGGGCTCTTCGCCCGACGCGGTGATCAATCAGGCCATGCTGGAGCTTGCGCCTTGGGATACCAAACGATTTGCCGTTAATGCAGCGGAGCTTGCACTGCCGTCGCTAGACGAGCTGCTGGTGCGCGTATCCGCAGGCACCGTAGGCAGTCTGGAACCTTTGCGGCCAGCGCTGCGCGCGCATGCGCAGCCCTTGATTGACTGGTTAAACCAGTCTTAATTCTTCGTAGTTTGCGCTTGATCAATGGCTGCGCCATGCGGCGTCAGTGAGGCGTAAGCTTGTCACGCTGAAATCATTGAACAATAAAAAGTAGCGGAGACACATCTCATGAATCTCAAAGATTTTCACCACG
Source organism: Burkholderiaceae bacterium (assembly GCA_051649325.1). Lineage (GTDB taxonomy): Bacteria > Pseudomonadota > Gammaproteobacteria > Burkholderiales > Burkholderiaceae_C > JBJOQV01. The sequence goes on from JBOFGW010000443.1 coordinate 8,130, forward strand.
CGTCCCTCGCGCAGCGCGATGCGTTCTGGAGCCGTGAAGCGGCCCGGATCGACTGGAAGGCGCAGCCCACGCAGGTGCTGGACTATTCCAACCCGCCGTTTGCCAAATGGTTTGTGGGCGGCACCACCAACCTATGTCACAACGCGGTAGACCGCTGGGCGGCTAAGCAGCCTAATGCGCGGGCGCTGGTGTGGCGCTCTACAGAAGTGGATCAAGAACTCATTTACACCTACGCGGACTTGCTCGCACAGGTCAACCGCAGCGCCGCGATGCTCAAGGGGTTAGGTGTAGGCAAGGGCGACCGCGTGCTGATCTACATGCCGATGATTCCGCACGCGGTGTTCATGATGCTCGCGTGCGCGCGCATTGGCGCGATCCATTCAGTCGTGTTCGGCGGTTTTGCCAGCGTGAGCCTTGCCAGCCGTATTGACGATGCCGCGCCCAAAGTGATTGTGAGCGCAGATGCAGGCAGCCGCGCCGGCAAAGTGGTGCCCTACAAAGGCTTGCTGGATGAGGCGATCAATCTTTCGACGCACAAGCCGCAGCATGTGATCATGCTCAACCGCGGCCTGGCAGAGATGCCGATGGTGAAGGGGCGCGATCTGGATTACGGCGCGCTCTGTGTCAAGCACGCGGGTGAAAAAGTGCCCGTGGAGTGGGTGGAATCCAGCCACCCGAGCTACACGCTGTACACCAGTGGCACTACCGGTAAACCAAAAGGCGTGCAGCGCGACACCGGCGGCTACGCGGTGGCCTTGGCTGCGAGCATGGAATACATTTTCTGCGGCAAGGCGGGGCAGACTTACTTTTGCACGAGTGATATCGGCTGGGTGGTGGGGCACAGCTACATCGTCTACGCGCCGCTCATCGCCGGCATGAGCACGGTGCTATATGAAGGCACGCCGCTGCGGCCAGACGCGGGCATTTTGTGGAGCATGGTTCAAAAGTACAAAGCGAATGTGATGTTCTCTTCGCCCACCGCGATTCGCGTGCTCAAGAAGCAGGATCCGGCGTTTCTTAAAAAATACGATCTCTCTTCACTCAAGTATTTATTTCTAGCGGGTGAGCCGCTGGATGAACCGACTGCGCAGTGGATCAGTAGCGGCCTGGGCGTACCGGTGATCGACAACTATTGGCAGACCGAAACCGGTTGGCCGATTTTGTCTGCTCAGATGGGCGTGGAACAAACAAAAACCAAATTTGGCTCACCAAGTTTTCCGGCCTACGGCTACGACGTGCGCATCGTGCATGAACAAACCGGTGAGCCGGTGCCGCAGGGCGAAAAAGGCGTGGTGGCGATTGCGCCGCCGCTGCCGCCGGGCTGCATGAGTACGGTGTGGGGCGACGATGCGCGCTTTGTGAACACGTATTTCAAGAGCATCCCCGGCAAACTGCTCTACAGCACGTTTGACTGGGGCATTCAAGACAAAGACGGCTACTTTTTCATCCTCGGCCGCACGGATGATGTGATCAACGTGGCCGGCCACCGCCTGGGCACGCGTGAGATCGAAGAGTCGATCAGCTCGCATCCCAATATCGCTGAAGTCGCTGTGGTGGGTGTGGCCGATCAACTCAAAGGCCAGGTAGCCGTGGCGTTTGCCGTAGTGAAAGATGCTTCGCAAGTGGCTACGGCCGAGCAGCGTTTGAAGCAAGAAGGCGAGGTCATGAAGGTCGTTGATACGCAGCTGGGCGCAGTGGCTCGGCCCAATCGCGTGTACTTCGTGACGATGCTGCCTAAGACTCGCTCGGGCAAAGTGTTGCGCCGCGCGATTCAGGCGGTGTGTGAAGGGCGCGATGCAGGCGATCTGACAACGATTGAAGACGCGGGTGCGCTGCAGCAGGTTAAAGATAGTGTGAAAGCCTAGAAAAAATGGGTTCTACGCAATATCCATGCGGGTTTTGAGATATTTTTGCTTCAAAAACCGCATGGATATTGCGTAGTCTTATTCTGAATTGGTCGTTTTCTTCAGCGCAAGCCTTGCTGCGCACTTCATTCATCTGCATAAAGCATAGGTTTGTCGCAGCCGGCTTTCGGCCGCGCGCAGCAGGGACCACAATGACGTCTACTTCAACGGAGCTTCCAATGCGCCCGCACATCCCACGCGTTATGGCTTTCGCCATGTTGGCAACACTCTCAACTTTTCCTATGACGGCGGCCGCCATGACGGATGCAGAACTGCAATCAACACTTGCGCAGCGATTTACCGGTGACCGCACCGGCGCATGCGTGGTTGCGGCGGTCATGCAAGGCACGCAAGTGGCGCGGGCGAGTTTCTGCGCCAATGAAAAGTCGCGGCGCACAATCGATTTTGATACGGCGTTTGAGATCGGCTCCATCACTAAAACGATGACAGGGTTTTTGGTGGCCGACTTGATTGAACAAGGAAAGTGGAAGCTCATCGATCCCATCGCCAAACATCTGCCAGCGGGCACGCGCGTGCCGCAGTTTGGCGGGCAAGACATCACAGTTGCGCACTTGGTCACGCATACTTCCGGCCTGCCGGCGCTGCCCTCGCGCTTCAAGCCAAGCAATGGAGAAGATCCCTATGCAGACTTAAGCGCTGCGGATGTGCTTGCATCGCTGGCAGATGCCAAGATCAGCCGCGCGCTGGGCTCGCAGTTTGAATACTCCAACTTTGGCATGATGGTGCTCTCGCACGCGGTCACGCAGGCGTACGCGGAAAGCAGCGGCGATCTGGAAACCGTGCTCAAGGAGAAGTTGTTTACTCCGCTGGGGATGCAAGGCGCATTCGTTCGCAAACCGCCCGCTGCCGTAAAGCTGGCCACCGGTCATGTGTCCACCGGCAAGCCTACGGCGTATTGGACCGTTGCACCTAGCCTTGCCGGCGTGGGCATGGTGCGCGCATCGCTCAACGACATGGTGCGCTATGCGCAGGCGCAGGCCGGTTTGATCGATACGCCGCTCTCTGCGCGCATGCAGAACACGCATCAAGTTCCCGCAGGCATGGCCAGCAAGCAGGTGGGCATCAACTGGTTTCTCGCTGATGTGAAAGGCAAGCAGATCATCATGCATGACGGAGGCACGGGCGGGTTTTCATCCTCGCTGGTGATCGATAAAGCGGCAAAGCGTGCGGTCGTGGTGCTGTCTGACACGTCGCTGAGCAATCTGGGCGGGCTGGATGAACTGAGCCTGCACTTGCTGGGCGCAGATGTGCCGCTTGAAAAACCGCGCATTGCGCTGCCGATGCCTGATGCGCTGATGCAAGCGATGGTGGGTGAATTTGATCTGGCCGGATTGCCCGTGAAGTTCTTCATCAAGAACGGCAAACTGTTTGGCCAAGCGGCGGGGCAAAGCGCATTTGAAACTGCTTACGACAGCGCGGGCTCGCTGTACACCACGGTCGCTGATCTGCTGATCACACCGTTGAAAGAAACGGATGGCAAGATCAACCGCTTCGCGTTTGCGCAGGGCGGCGCGGTGATGGAAGCGGTGCGCGCCGGGACACGCGCCGCGCCCACGGCGAGCAATCCGCTATGGGTGGATTACGCCGGCGAATATCAACTTGCGCCGACGTTTTCTCTGCGCGTGTTTGAAGAAGGCGGTAAGCTCAAAGTGCAAGGCAGCGGGCAGGGCGCGATAGAAGCCGTGCTCGCTGCGAAAGACCGCATAGAAGTTGCCGCGGTGGGCGCAGTGATTGAGTTTGCACGCGATGCATCGGGCAAAGTGGTTGAGGCAACACTGGTGCAGGGCGGGCGGCGTATACCGGGCAAGAAGAAGTAATTCTTAGAGGTTTTAACTGCTTCTACGCAATATCCATGCGCTTTTTCAGGCAAAAATGCTTGAAAAGGCGCATGGATATTGCGTATAGGCCTTCGCCAATGCTTCTAGAAGCCTCTGAAACCGTTCAGGCTGAGCCTGTCGAAGCCCTCTAGCGACCAGCCAACTCA
>JBOFGW010000444.1:0-4518 GCA_051649325.1 Burkholderiaceae bacterium
CCCTCACTTCGCCGGACAATTACACGCGTCATAGCCGTTGTCTAACACCACCTTCCACACGCCGGGCGATTCCAGCCGCCAGGTGGAGTAAAAGTGTGCGATAAGTTTGCCGTCTGGCGCATGCACGGGGCCGGAGCTGTGCGCGAGCGTGCCAGTGGGCAGCACTTGTACGAGCTCCGGCTTCCATGAAAACGGCGCGTTGGGGGCGGTGTAAAAGCGCTTCCAAAACTCCACAATCGCAGCCTTGCCGCGCAGGGGTTTGCCGCCGTTGAGAAATACTGCGTCTTCTGCGATGTGGAAGGCAAACGCTTTCAAATCGCGGTCGGCCATGGATTTGGCAAAGGCAGTTTCAGCGTCCGCCACCTGCTTTTGCAGCACCTGCGGATCAGGCGCAGCGCCAGGCGTAGCGCAGCCTGTCAAACACAGAACCCCGGCCAACATGACTAGAAGTGCGCGCATCGTTCCCCTAAAAATTCCAGACGCCATTTTTCAGCCTACACCGCTGCGCGATCACCCGATTGTCGAAAATTGCGCGTTTACCCCCGTGCGCCCAGCAGCCGTGCCGGCAAAAACAGAATCGCTTTCACCAGTGCGAACGCGGCGGCGAGCACCACGCCTGCCAGGCGAAACGGCAGCGCGATCAGCCACACGAGCGGAAACAGCACGATCACCGCAATCGCCAGCGGCCACGCGATGACAAACAGCACGCACCACAGCAAAAGACCTAGAAACAGTTTCATCTGCAACTCCATTGCACGCCGGACGACCCGGCTGACGGCTAGTTTTTTAGCATTGCGCTGCACTGCTGCGCGAGCAGATTGCGACAGAGTGCAGCAGCGTGCGATGAGCCGGGCGCAGGTGCGTTAGACGCTTTGATCAGTGCGCGCCACGCGGTAGGTGGATTGCACAAAGCCAAACGGGTAAGCATGCGTGGCCACGTGCTCAAGCCATACATCTGCCGGCAGCAGACCAAACAGTGGCCGGCCAGCGCCGAGCAAGACCGGAATCTGCGTGATGGTCATTTCTTCCACCAACCCCGCAGCAAGAAAGCGCTGAATGGTAACGCCGCCATCCACATACACGCGCCGCATACCCTGCGCTGCGAGCCGCGTGAGCAGTTGCGCGGGCGACTCGCAGCTCAGCGTCGCCGTGGCCGGCGCGCCGGCCGGCAACACGCTCCACTGCGTGCTCAACACGATCACCGGCTTGTCTGCGTACGGCCATGGGTCGAAAGAGAGAACCTGTTCAAAGCTGTTGCGACCCATTACGAGTGCATCCACATCCGCCATGAACTGCGCGTAGCCGAAGTCTTCGCCCGGCGGCACGACGGTGTTGGCATGATCAAGCCAATCAATGCTGCCGTCCAGCCGCGCGATGTAGCCATCCAGGCTGGTGGCGATGAATACGCAAGAAGTGCAAAGTGTCATGGAATTTTTGACCCTTTAAAAGGAGATTACGCAATATCCATGCGATTTTTGAGCCATTTATGCTCCAAAAGGCGCATGGATATTGCGTAGAACACTTTGAAAAGCGCAGTAATTCATCCCCGAATCGGCCCGCGCGTCTTGCGCAGCAACATCTCGCTCTGGCCCGCCACTAGATAGTCGTGCAGTTCGCCGACAGTTTCATAACCGCGCCGCGCGTAGAACTGCTGCGCCCGCGTGTTAAAGCCACTCACGCAGATAAACACGTTGGCAAAGTCTTTGAAGATGCGCTCTTCGGCAAACTGCATCAGCGCCGCGCCCACGCCCTGGCTGCGAAACTGCGGCGCCACCGCAATCGTCTGCAAATAACCCACAAAGCCGCCTTGCAGATTGAGAATCACAAAACCTGCAAACGTACTGTCCACGTACGCCACATAGCGCTCGCGCTGCGCGTTGCTAGCCGTGGCCAGGCAGGCGCTGTGGGGGATGCCGAGCATCAACCAGGGATCAGAGCTGGCCATGAGCTGGGCGCAGGCCTCCGCTTCTGCCTGCGTTTCCAAAGCGCGGATGTCGGTCACTTCTTCTGAAACAACTTGGATTCTTTACCCGCCATCAGTTTGGCAATATTGCCGCTGTGGCGATAGATCAGCAGCAGGCTCATGGCAAAGATCGCAAGGCAGATGATGTCGCCGCCCTCATTGATCAAATAGTGAAACGGCGCGTACGCGGCGGCCACGAGTGCGGCCAGCGATGAGTAGCGAAAGAACACGGCAATGATGATCCACGTCGCCAGAGTAAGTAAACCCAGCCACAGGTTGAGCGCGAGGAGCACGCCCGCCGCGGTAGCCACGCCTTTGCCGCCTGCAAACTTGAAAAACACCGGCCACAGATGGCCGATGAACACGGCGAGCGCCACCGCCGCCACTACGCCGTCGCTCATGCCAAAGCGCTTGGCCAGCCATACCGCGAAAAAACCTTTGGCTGCATCCAGCAGTAGCGTGAGCACTGCGGCGGCTTTGTTGCCACTGCGCAGCACGTTAGTGGCGCCGGGGTTTTTTGAGCCGTAGGTGCGCGGGTCTGCCTGGCCCATGAGTTTTGTAACAATCACGGCAAAGGACAGCGACCCGAGCAGGTAAGCGCCCAAGATTGCGGCCAGTGAAATAAGTGTGCTTTGCATGCGTCTCCCAACCCGATTAACGCGGTTGCCAAGCGGCATCTGGCTGCTTAAACTGCTTGCCAGATGCGCGCCTCAACCGTCATGTTTGCGTTGTTTGCGTTTGCCACGATTGTAGGCATGGCGCCGGCTGCGCAGGCCAAAGCATCTTGCGGTTGCCGCCAGCAGTCACCGATTGCGGGCGATGAAGGCGGCGGCGCAGTACCCAGCCCGAATCCCAAAGCCAGTCCGCGCGCCTCCGGCCGACCAGACGGCAGCCAAAAAGCCAAAGAGCAACCGGCACGGCGCATTCTTGAAATTGAGCTGAACTTCTTTGGCCGGCGCTACAACATTGAGCTGATCACCACATCGCCCAGCGCCGCGCTCACGCCAGCGCACAGTTCACCGGCTCTGCCTGCAGAAGTTGCACCAGCACCTGCGGCGCTAGGCTGACCAAAAAGCCGCGCCGCCCACCGTTGATGTAGATCAGCGGCAAATCCAGAACAGTGTGCTCCACATACACCGGCATGCGCTTTTTGGTGCCAAAGGGCGATGTGCCGCCCACCAGATAGCCGGTGTGGCGCTGCGCAACTTCTGGCTTGCACGGCTCAATGGTTTTTCTGCCCGCCTGACGCGCCAGGTTCTTGGTAGACACGCTGGCATCACCGTGCATGAGAATGATGAGCGGCTTGGCCGCGTCGTCTTCCATCACCAACGTTTTGATCACCGCGTGCTCGTCCACGCCGAGCTGCCGCGCCGATTCCGCCGTGCCGCCATGCTCCACGTAGTCATACGGATGCTCGCCAAACGCGATGCCTGATTTGCGCAAGAACTGAGTCGCAGGCGTCTCTGAAACATGCTTTGATTTGCTCATGCCGGTAGGATAGAGTTGCAATTAGTGTTTCTAAGCGCGATCTAATTCTAATGATGCTGGCTTACTTCTGTGTATTCGCATTGCTCGCCATTTTGGCGGTGAAAATCTTGCAGGCTGTTTTGTACCGGCGCGATCTTCGGAATATTTATCAAGAGTTTTCCGCGCGAAAATTGGTAGTCAAAGAGATTCTGCCGGTAACCAGGGTCGCCTCCAGGCAGTGGTGGCGTGAGCGTGATCATCCTGGCGGCGCAAGGCGTTACAAAGTAGAGTACTTTGATTCGGCCGGCAGCCTGGTTAAAGCACACGTACGAACCGGGTTTCGGCGCGGGATCACGATCTACGCGCTATAGGTCTTGGCACGTTTTAGGGGCTATTGCATGCGGTTTTTTTTGTTCACGCTTTTTGGTACAGCTTTGCTCTGTGTACCCGCCGCCGCGCAAGAACGCGCGCTGAACAAAGAAATCGTTGTCGCCGCGCCGATTGAAAAAGTGTGGGAAGCCTGGACCACCAAGGCCGGGATCGAAAGCTTCTTTGCGCCAGAGGCGGAGATTGATGCCAAAGTCGGCGGCAGCTTTCATATCCATATCAACCCGCTCGCGCCCAAAGGCGAAAAAGGCGCGGACGACATACGCTTCATGGCGCTGCAGCCGCCCAAAATGCTGAGCTTTGATTGGAACGCACCGCCCTCACTGCCCGAGGCGCGCAAGCAGCGCACCTTTGTTGTGGTGCGGCTTGCCGCAGTGGACGACAAAAGCACCAGAGTCACACTGCACCACGCGGGCTGGGGCGAAGGTGGTGAGTGGGACAAAGCCTACGGCTACTTTGACAGGGCCTGGAGCGGTGTTCTGGCTAATCTGAAAAAGCGCTTTGACACCGGGCCGGTTGATTGGGCGCCGTGGATGGCGCAGCTCAAAGCGATGATGGAGCAACAGAAAAAGTAGTTTTTAGGCAGAGTACGCAGTATCCATGCGCCTTTTCAGGCATTTATGCCTGAAAAGGCGCATGGATACTGCGTAGAGACTTTTCTCAGCCCACGCTTTGCGATTGATTGGAGTCAAACGAAATAC
>JBOFGW010000445.1:0-6960 GCA_051649325.1 Burkholderiaceae bacterium
CGCAACTCGGTAAATACAGAGGTCATCAACCGCGCCACGCCATAGGCGATGATCAGTGCAATCGGTACCGTCAAGAGCAATTTATCGGTCGGTAGTGTCAGCGCATCGACAATGCCCTTGAGAATCAGCGGCACGCCCACGTTGGCGAATTTGGCCGCAATCAGGCAGGTGAGTGCAAAGACCACACGCCACTTCCATGCCCATAAGTACGGGAGCAGGGTGCCGATCACGGCAAAATCAGAGCGTTCTCTGGCGGGGGATGGAGCGTCTAGTGCTGCGCGTCGCATGGGGCTTTTCTGGCGTAAAGTGCAATTATCCCTGTTTATCTTGTGGAGGCGATTCTTGGGCTTTCAAGGCAAGACCATTGTGGTTACCGGCGCGTCCGACGGCATTGGTGCGGAGCTGGCGCGGCAACTGGCGGCGGACAAACCCAATCTCGCCCTGGCCGCGCGCCGTATGGATGCGCTGGAGGCTGTGGCCGCCCAATGCCGCGCGGCAGGCGCGCAAGTATTAGCGCAGCGCTGTGATGTGGGTGTACAGGGCGATTGCACTGCGCTGATCGGTGCTGCAGCCAAGCAGTTCGGTGCGGTGGATGTGCTCGTGAACAACGCCGGCATTTCCATGCACGCAAAGTTTGCGGACATTGCAGACACCAAAGTGTTTGAAGACCTGATGCGCGTGAACCTGATGGGTGCGGTGTGGCTCACGCACGCTGCGTTGCCGCATCTGAAGCAATCACGCGGGCTGATCGTGGGCGTCAGCAGCCTTGCCGGGTTGGTGGGTGTGCCGGAGCGCACCACGTACTGTGCAACCAAGCATGCGATGACCGGCTTTTTCGATGCGCTGCGCGTAGAACTGCAGCCGCAGGGCGTGGACGTGACCATGATCTACCCCGGCGTGGTCGCCACAGAAATCCGCCGCAATGGCTGGAATGCGCAGGGCAAGACTGCCGGCGTGTCGGGCCTGGAAGAAAAAGGCGCCATGACCGTGACCGAGTGTGCGCGGCAAATCGTGGTCGCGATGCACAGCCGCAAGCGAGAGGTGGTGATGACGGCGAAGGGCAAGATCGGCTTGTGGCTCAAGCTGATCGCGCCCGGCGTGGTGGACAATCTCGCGCGCGCCGCGCTTGCCAAAGACGCAAAACATACGTAGCGGCATCAGTATTTGCGTCTTGAGCTCCTCCCCCTTCAAGGGGGAGGTTGGGAGGGGGATGGGTTTTGTCGTGGTGTTTAAACCAAAACCCATCCCCACCCTAACCCTCCCCTTGAAGGGGAGTGAATTTAACTTGTGCTGCGATGTTCAATAGGAACCTACATGACAGAACGTGTTTTACTTCCCAATCAAATGCCCGTGCTGCGCGTCATGCCGATGCCGGCCGATGCCAATGTGCATGGTGATGTGTTTGGCGGCTGGATCATGGCGCAGGTGGATATTGCCGGCAGCGTGCCCGCCGCCAAGCGCGCCAATGGCCGCGTGGCCACCATTGCGGTCACCAGCTTTGTGTTCAAGCAGCCCGTGTACGTGGGTGACTTGCTGAGCTTTTACGCCAGTGTCATCAAGACCGGCAATACTTCCATCACCGTGGAGGTTGAGGTCTATGCGGAGCGCAACCGGCTGAATGCGGAGATTGTCAAAGTCACTGAAGCCACGCTGGTGTATGTGGCCACTGATGATGACCGCAAGCCGCGCAACCTGCCGCCGCTGGACCATCCCAGCCAACACCGACAGTAACCATGCTCAAGCGCCGCACACTGATCACCGCTTCCGCCATTACTGGCGGCGCGTTGATCGTGCCGGCGGCGTTGTGGCAAGTCTCGCGCGCGCAGACGGGCAGTGAGCCATTTGCGCTGGGTGTAGCCAGCGGTATGCCGGATGCAAGCAGCGTGGTGCTGTGGACGCGCATCATGGACGTGCCCACCGGCCAAACGCCGCGCGTGCGCTGGGAGCTGGCTGATGACGCGGCATTCAAGACTATCGTGCGCCAAGGCACCGTAACCGCGGTGGCAGAAGACGCGTACAGCGTGCATGTCGAGGTGGATCAGTTGCCTGCCGGCCGCTGGTTTTTCTATCGTTTTCAAGTGGGCAATGCCGTTAGCCCAGTGGGCCGCACGCGCACCATGCCCACGGGCGAAGCAAGCGGCTTTCGCATTGGCCTGGGTTCGTGCCAGAACTATCAGCACGGCTATTTTTCTGCGCTAGGCCACGCGGCCAAAGACAACCTGGATTTAATGCTCTGGGTGGGTGACTACATCTACGAATACGGCCCGGTGCCCAATCCGTTCAAGCTGTCGCGCCTACACCCGGACGGTGAAACGTATGGCTTGGCCGACTACCGCGCACGCTATGCGCTCTATAAGCGCGAGGCGCCGCTGCAAGCGCTGCATGCGGCCTGCCCGTGGCGAGTGATTTGGGACGATCACGAAGTTGAAAACGACTACGCCGATGACCGTGGCCAGCGCCAACCGCAACTAAATTTTTTGGAGCGCCGTGCCGCGGCATACAAGGCCTGGTGGGAGCACATGCCGGTGCGCAATAACATGCGGCCCAGCGGCCCGGCCGCGCGCATCTACGGCCACGTGGATGTGGGTACGCTCGCACGCGTGCACTTGCTGGACACGCGCCAGTACCGCAGCCACCAAAGTTGCGCGCCTACCGGTCGGGGCGGCTCGACCTTGGTTGGCCCGGAATGCACTGAGCGACTGAACCCCGCGCGCAGCGTGCTTGGGCAGGCGCAGGAAGCATGGCTAAGGGAATCGCTGCGCACAAGCAAAGCGCGCTACAACCTGATCGTGCAGCAAACCTTGATGGCTGAGTGCAATTTTGACCCTAACCGCGGCGGCCAATGGTGGACAGACGGCTGGAGCGGCTACCCCGCCGCGCGGGAGCGGCTATTGGGTGACCTGCGCAGCAGCGGCGCCGGGACGCCGGTGGTGCTGGGCGGCGATGTGCACACGCATTACGCCGCAGAGCTGCGCCTACCCGCGAGCGGCCGCGAAGACGCTGGGCGCGGCGATTTTGTCGCGGCGGAGTTTACGTGTACCTCGGTCTCCAGCCGCTCGCGCATCGACCCCGTGCGCGGCAAATGGATTACCGATGCCAACCCGCACATCAAGTACGTGCGCGGCGAGCAGCGCGGCTACACGCAGTTTGAATTGACGGCCGACAAACTCACCGCCAACCTCAAATGCGTAGACGACGCGACGCAGGAAGTGACCAAGCTGGAAACCGTGGCTAGTTTTGAAGTGCCTGCCGGGCAGGGTGTGCTGCGCAGGGTTTCTTGATAGGTTTTTAAGTGCTCTACGAAATATCCATGCGGGTCTTGAAGCAAAATTGGCTCAAAACCCGCATGGATATTGCGTAGAGCATGTCAAAATCTATAGAAATAGATCAGGCAGCAACTGCTTGCTGCCCGGCACCACCGAGTATTTGTCCAGGTTGGTCACGCCGTGCTTGGCCAGCACTTCATCATCAATGTAGAAGTTGCCGCTGTTGGCCTTGCCGTCTTGCGCGAGGATGCAATACGCCGCATCAGCCATGATGTCTACGGTGCGGCAATGCTCCGGCTTTACGCCGGGAATCATCTGCAGCGCGGCGGTTTGAATCACTGTGCGCGGCCACAGCGCATTCACGCCGATACCGTATGCCTTGAACTCCGCCGCGTGACCCAGCACGCACATGCTCATGCCGTACTTGGCCATGGTGTAGGCCACATGCGGGCCGAACCATTTGGGGTCCATGTTCAGCGGCGGCGAGAGCGTGAGCACCTGCGGGTTGCGATTGCGCTCCGCGGATTTTTTCAAATACGGCAGCGCCGCCTGCGTGCACAAGAACGTGCCGCGCGTATTGACGCCGTGCATCAAGTCAAACCGCTTGATCGGCGTAGCTTCGGTGGGCGTGAGGTTAATGGCGCTGGCGTTGTTGATCACGATGTCGATGCCGCCAAATTTCTCTGCACCTTGGCGCACCGCATCCAGCACCTGCGCTTCTTCGCGGATGTCGCACATTACTGGCAGCGCCTTGCCGCCGGCGGCCTCCACCTCTTCTGCGGCGCTGTAAATCGTCCCGGGTAGCTTGGGATTGGGATCCGTGGTTTTGGCGGCGATGATGACGTTGGCGCCGTCTTGTGCGGCGCGCTTGACAATCGCCAGGCCGATGCCGCGCGATGCGCCGCTGATGAAAATGGTTTTGCCTGCGAGTGTCATGGTGTGTCCCCGTTGAGGTGTTGCTTGTGGTTGTCGTAATGGTTGTAGTGGTAGCTGATGCGCTCGGCCAGGCGTTTTGCCACGCGCGCATACAGCGGCGGGGCGGGATGAAAACCGTCTTCGGCCATGAGGCTGGCGTCCATCACGCCGTCCATAAACACATGGTCGGTGATGGATTGGTGCCTGGCCCAGCGTGCCTGCAGGCGGTTGCTGCGGTCTGACAGCGCGCCGGCGTACCACGCGAGCGGATTGGTCAGCGCCGGAAACTGCTCCATCGGCGGCAGTGCGGGAATGTACATTTTGCGAATGCCTGCGGTGTCACGCAGATGCTGCGCAATCCGCCCGCGGTGCAGCAGCGCGGCAGAAAACGGCACTTCTTTGGTGATGTCATTCACACCGGTCACCAGCACAGCGTAGTCTGCAGGTCCAAACGGATGTTCGTGCAGCATCTCCAAAGTCTGCAACGAGGTGTTGCCGGTGCGGGCAATCAACTGCCAGTGAATCGTTGCGCCATTCAGAGATGCACTCAGTGTGCGGGCCAAGTGGCCGGCCAAGCCTTCTTCCTGCGTGGGCGCGCCCACGCTGGCCGCGCAGGAATCGCCGGTGATCAGCAGGCGCAGGCTGTGACTGCCGCTGCCTACCGTGCCAGTGCGCGGGCCGGCAGCTTCCGGCAGCTCTAGCGCAGTCGCGTGTAAATGTTTGGCCTGGCGGTACAGCAGTGGCGCAAGCGCAAGTTTCGCGGCAACGTGCAGCATGCGGCCACCCGTCAAGCAAAACGCATCACGCCAAAGTGATTGGCCAGATGCATGAGGTGCGCCTGGGTGTACTCGGCTTTGTCCAGCTTGCCGTAGGCAAAATGCGGTTTGAGTTCACCGGTGTGCGCGTTGAATGCGTCAACCGACTTTTTCAGCCGTTCTGCGGCCTGCGCAATATCGCTGGCGACCAGGGCCGGCGCGCCTGGAATGGCCTCGGTCAGCGGATGGCTCATGGCGCCGCGTGCCTTGAAGTAGGCAAAAGCGCCCGCGCCAGCCGTGCTTTGAAAAAGCTTGCTCTTCCCTTGTGGGTAACCGGTGATGGAATACTCAATCGACTGGGCCGCGTGCTCCAGCACCTGCGCAACACTCCACTCACCCGGTAGCGTGACCTTTTCTTTTTTTAGCCGCTCGACAAATTCAAATGCCTGCGCAAATGAGTCAAGCTTCATCGTGGATTGATCTGCGCAGCCTGAAAGACTTAGTGCCGCGGAGCCTGCTGCAGCAAGCAAGAGAGTTCTGCGTTCAGGATCGGTAGGCAGATACATGGCAGGCTCCGGCGCACAAGGCAATCAGAAACGTGAAAAATCAGGCTTTCGGCGCTCAAAAAACGCGGAGAACGCCTCTTTTGCCTGATCGCTGCGCAGCAAGCGAGCAAACTCCGTGCCTTCGGCCGCGATGGTTTGATCGACCAAGGCTTTGCTTCCTGCGCGCATCAGCCGTTTTGTAGTGCGTACTGCATCTGGTGGCAAGAGGTTAAAACGCTCAGCGCGGCCCTGCGCGTACGCGAGCAGCTCAGAAGGCGGCAGCGCGCGGTTGACGATACCCATCTCAATCGCCTCGGTCACATCAAACGGCTCGCCCAGCAGCAGCTTTTCCGCAGCGCGCACGTATCCCGCGTTGGCCGGCACCAGCAGGCTGGAGGCAAACTCAGCGCACAGGCCCAGCGATGCAAACGGCATGGAAAACTTGGCGTTGTCCGCCGCGTACACCAGATCGCAATGCAGCAGCATGGTGGTGCCAATGCCCACTGCCGCGCCGGCCACCGCAGCCACCACGGGCTTTTCGCAATCCTTCAGCGCCTTCATGAAAGCAAAGACCGGTGAATCCATGCCCGCCGGCGGCCGGATCATGAAGTCTTCCAGATCGTTGCCGGCGGTAAAGATCTCTGGCTGGCCACACATCAACACTGCGCGCACGGCCTTGCTGTCCTGCGCATCCAGCAGCGCGTCGGCCATTGCCTGGTACATATCAATGGTGATGGCATTCTTTTTTGCCGGGCGCGCAATCTCAATGCGCGCAATGCCGTTGAGTACCGAGGTGTTGATGGTCATCGAAAAAATATCCTGTTTAGATTAGGCAGCAAAGCCATGCAGCGCTGCGGTGACGCGCGGCCACAGTGAATGCTCAAACTGGTCGCGGAAAAAGCCAAAGTGGCCGATACGTTTAGCACCGACATCTTTCGGGGCAATACGCTCAATCGAGCGCGGCGCGCTGTGATAGAAATCGATCAGGCTTTGCGTGCCTTCCAGCGTCATCATCTCGTCGTCGGTGAATGACAGCGCTAGGATAGGAAAACGTGCACGGCCATAGGCGCTTTTGCCTTGGTCACCCAGCGCACCCAACGAGTACAGCGGGTTCAAGCACCACTGCCGCCACTGCAGCATGGCACCCTTGGGCAGATCACCCACTTTGCGAAAGGACTTGCCTGGAAAGTAACCATACAGGCGTGTTGCCAGCGGCACCAGCACATACCAGAAGTACAGCACCATGCGTTTTGTTTTCGGCGCGTTCATGCGCCAATAGCCACTGCCTGCAGCCACGCTGAGCATGCCGTTGATCAGCGCCTGGTTGCGCAGCAAACCGGGCAATTGCGCGCCCAGGCTGTGGCCGATGACATACAGCGGCACATGCGGCACGCGCGACTTGAGCCAGTGCAGCATCGTGTCGTAGTCGCTGGCCCAGTCGAGCAAATCCGCATCAAAGCCGCGCAGCGAGCGCGCAAA
>JBOFGW010000446.1:0-2896 GCA_051649325.1 Burkholderiaceae bacterium
GTCCGAGAAATTAAGCGTTCACAAGCCGACGCTATGGGCCAGGTTAAGCGTTCTTCATCGATTGGGGTTTGTGTCTGTCACCAATGTAGGGCGCGGCGCTGACTGGGTTGCGGCCCCCAACATCAAGCAAATGATCCAAGATCATGACGCATCGATTTCTGCGAACAGGTTAAACAGAAACATCCGCTATAGACAAAAGCTGCAACAACAGGCAGAAGACCTGATTGACATTGAAGTGGAAGCGTTTGTTAACAGGCCACAGGTTGTGAAAATTGTTCCAGCAGCCGCTTGCCAGGCAATTGCACGGCGAGTTCCTTACAGCGTTTTTACTTTAGGAGAGATGGCGTGAAGCCTTTAGACATTTTTGACCTTGACGGCACGCTGGCCTTGATTGAGCACCGGCGCAGGTACGTAGAGCGCCCGCGTGACGAGCAGGACTGGAAAGCGTTTTACGCCGCGTGCGTGGACGACAACCCGAACGACCCGGTGATTGACACGATGGAACGGCTGCGCGAGGCTGGCGCTGACGTGTGGATTTTCAGCGGGCGCAGTGACGAAGTGCGGGCGCAGACAGTCAAGTGGCTGGCCGACAAGACGACGTTCATGTCGTGGGAGTTGGACGGCCCGATGCTGACCATGCGCCCGGCTGGCGACTACACGCCCGACGACGTGCTGAAGAAGCACTGGCTTGACGACATGCTGGTGAGCGACAAGGCGCGCTTGGTAGCCGTGTTCGAGGACCGAGACCGCATGGTGAAGATGTGGCGCGCTGCTGGTGTGCCGTGTTTTCAGGTGGCTAATGGAGATTTTTAATCATGACAGAAGAGCGAATTTTTCAGATTGCCAGTCAGTTCGAGGCGTACCGCGACAGCAATGTGCCAACGCTTCGGGGACAGGATATTGTGCTGTTTGCTAGGCAGGTGATCGATGAGGCGATAGCTGGGCACGATACAGGCATTGAGACCCTGACTGCAAATCAAATGCAAATGATTTGTCAGCGAGCCGTCAATAAGTGTACGGATTTGTCGTCTACTTTTGCCTACGTCATTGCAGAGGTTGAGCGTCACTATGGAATTAGGCAATGACACTCCCAATGTTCATTGACCCCGAAGCCTGGACCGAGTACACATCCATGCGCAAGCGCATCAAAAAGCCGCTTACGCCGCTTGGTGAGCGCCGGCTGCTGAATCGATGCGCAGAGCTAGAGGCGAACGGCTGGGGTGTGAACGAAGCGCTTCTGGTGGCCGCAGAGTGCCACTGGCTTACGGTGTACCCGCCAAAAGACATGAGCATCACGCCGAAACCAAAAGCCACCACAGAAGCCGCTCAAGTGTGGGCTCAAGACTTTGAGCGCGCTAGGCAAGCAAGCCAGACGCCAGAAGCAAAGGTTGCGGCTCGGGCTGCGATTGCAAAGATGCGTGGTGCTATCAAAACGCTGTAGGTGATAGCAAGAATTGATTGGATTGGTGCGTGTATGGCATATGAAAATATGCTGCATAGCGCTAGGTTAAGCGGCGCGCTTTGGGCGCGTCCGCCTTAAGCCGACAGTTCGGCCTCACTGTGACCAACGAAGCCCCCACGAAAAGGAAACGACATGAAGACCGAAATCATTGCAATCATTGACCGCAGCGGATCAATGGCGAGCATCGCCAAAGACGCCATCGGCGGGTTTAACACGTTCTTGGCCGACCAGAAGACAGTGCCGGGCGAAGCCCGCATGACGCTGGCCCTGTTCGATGACAAGTTTGAGTACGTGTATGCAGGGAAGCCGCTGACCGATGCCGAGCCGCTGACCGACAAGACTTTTTTTCCGCGCGGCGGCACCGCCCTGCTGGACGCCATTGGCCGCACGCTGAACGAGCAAGGCGCGCGCATTAAGGGCGACGGCTGGGCCGAGAAGGTGGTTGTCTGCATCTTGACTGATGGCGGCGAGAACCAAAGCCGCGAGTTCCGCCAGGACCAGATCAAGACGATGGTCAATCACGCCGAGGAACACGGGTGGTCCTTCGTGTTCTTGGCCGCGAACCAAGATGCATTTGCGGCTGGCGCGGGCTACGGGATCAGCGCGGCGCACACGATGGCCTTTGCAGCGAACGCCAACGGAACGCAGAGCGCCTACGCCAGCATGAGCGTCGCGACCCGCAGCCTTCGCGGTGCGCCAGTGGTGCCGTGAAGCCGAACGTTCGAGCTAACCGGCCCGCCGTAGGCGGGTCCGGGTTGAGCGAGTAGTTAGGGCTTGCGGCCGAAGCGAAAGGATGTAGGCATGGCACAAAGCAGAGTGACACCGGAAGGCTTGGCAATGGGCAAGAGCGCCGCGCGCCTGGCCGAGTTGGGCCGCGCCCGGCTGGTGGAGATGGGCCTTGACAGCGTGAAGGGGCCAAGGCTGCGCGACGAAATGTGCAAGACCTGCGCCTGCCGCCTGGGCACGGTGCCGAATGGATGCTTGCAAACGCAGATGGATTTTTTGAAGGCTGCCGCCGAAGGCAAGCCATTTCAGTGCCACGCGCCGCTGGACGGCACCTTGTGCGCTGGCTGGGTTCGCGCCCGCGCCGAGCTGGTGGCGAGCCCGCTGCCAGCCCCCGCGATGGCGCTGATTGCGAAGTGGGACTACAGCCCGCCCGACGACGAGAGCCCTAACGTGATCTATAGCGACGAAACGCGCAAATAACCGGCCCTGCGCCGGTTACGGTCGCAAAACCCTAGGTCTGCCACTCTTAAGCGCTGGCAAGCCCTGCGCCTTGCGCCAGCGGGCTAGCGTACTAACAGCCACGCCAGCGGCTTTGGCAGCTAAAAGCTGAGGCACGCCTTGCTCGATGAGGGCTAGGCCACGGGTGCGAGCTTGGGGGTTATGGGCGGCCATCGAATGCCTTGTCGTTTAGCTTGACCGCCATATCCC
>JBOFGW010000447.1:0-2209 GCA_051649325.1 Burkholderiaceae bacterium
GATGCATGTCAGTTCTGAACGTTTCCGACCAGGAAGGTCAAGCAAATGAGCGGCCGAAGACTGCGCCGCATCGACCATGAGCTAAGCGAAGAAGGCATTGCAGAGTAGCGCGCTGCGACTGATAAGACATTGCGCGAGATGTCGCATAGCTATCCGCAATATCCATGCACTTCCTCAGCCATTTTTGCCTGAAAAAGCGCATGGATATTGCGGATAGCACATTATGGCGTCGCTTTCGCGGGGCGGATGTTGAATCATCGGCGCGCTGCGCCATCATCAAGTGCGAAGCACGAGGTCATTGCGTCATTCGCGGAGTTCGCGCACACCCAGACCGCACAAAGAAAAAAGCCACCGCGCGAGGCGGTGGCCGGAAGTCCCGAGGGGAATCGGGAGGAGACATCGGTAGGCGCTTGCGTCGGATTGCCTTTACGGACGCAGGCTCAACAAATCGGTATGTTCGCGGTGATGAATCACCGGCGCGCTGGACGACAGGCTTTGCGGGTCTTCGGCGCGGGCTTGCGCTGCCAGATAGTCACTCAGCACGCGCGGATCATGTTCGGCCATTTCCCAAAACGCAGCCAAATCGTCGTACTGGCGGCGGCGGGCGGCGGAGCGCGCCAGCCAATTGCGAACAGCGCGCGTCAGGCGCATGTGATTCAGCCCAGACAACAGCACGGCGAACCCGTCGGCCAAGCGCTCGGCACCCAAATGGCGCTGCGCTGGAACATTCAAAGGAAGAAAGGCGGAGGAGCTCATGATTGTGGTTTTAACTTTTGTTTTAACTAGCTTAGGGAGAGGTCAGTTGCTTTATGTATTAGCTTTGCATCTGTTCCTAAGATAGTTGCTCCTCATACATAGTTCAAATTTAGAATAGCCATAAGAACTATTCACTTGGTGAATGCATGGCGGTTAACTTTCGAGCAATAGACCTGAACTTACTGCGCGTGTTTGACGAGGTCATGTCAGAACGCAATATCACCCGCGCGGCGCGCAATTTGGCGATGACGCAGCCGGCCGTGAGCAATGCGCTACGCCGCTTGCGCGATTTGCTGGGCGACGAGCTTCTGGTGCGCTCCGGCTACGGTGTGGAGCCGACGCCGCACGCGCACACGCTCTGGCCCGTGGTGCGCCAAGCGCTCGCCAGCTTGCATGAGGCGATGGCGCCCGAGGGATTTGACGCCGCCACCGCGCAGCAAAATTTTGTGCTGTCGATGGCGGACGCAACCGCCACGCAACTGATCCCACGCTTGGTCGCGCTGATTGAGCGCAGCGCGCCGGGCATCGGTCTGCGGCTCACGCCGCTGACCACGCGTGATCCGCGGCCGTTGCTCGATTCGGGCCATATCGAGCTTGCGATCGGTCATTTTCCCGGCGCGCTCGCGGCCATCACCGCGCAAGGCGTGTCGGTCGATCGCGGGCCCGCGTTTGGGCATGAGCGGCTATATGAATACGCCTATGTCTGCAACATGCGGCGCGCGCACCCGCTCGCGCACGCGCCGCTGACGCTGGACGCGTTTTGCAATGCACACCACTTGCTCGTCAGTTTTTCCGGCCGCGCGTTTGGGTTGATCGATGAAGCGCTCGCCGCCTTGGGCAAGAGTCGGCGCGTGGTGGTCACCGTCAATCAGTTCTTCACTGCCGGCAAAGTCGTGGTTGATTCAGATTTGCTCAGCGTATTGCCGCGCCATTTTGTCCAAGCCACAGGCATGGCGCGCGACTTGGCTGTGCGCGAGCTGCCCATGCAGGTTGCGGACGTGCACGTCGATATGTTGTGGCACCGGCGCCAACACATGCGTCCTGCGCATGTATGGCTGCGCAAAGCGGTCGCCCAAGCGGCACGCGCGGCATTCGTGCAGCAAGCCGTGCGCGACGCGCTGTAAGCCGCGGGCACTGCCATCGACCAAGGCTCATCACACTGCAACGTGCTTTTCGCTTTGCAGTTCTGATGAATCACTTACCTACTTGGAGAAAGACATGAAGACTCTATGGGCCAACGGCGCCAAAGCCGTCGTCGCGACGGCACTCGTTTTTTCCATGCAGCTGGCGCATGCCGACGACCCGATCGAGAAAGTTGAGCGCGACGCCGCCCGCGTCGCAGCGATGTGCGACTTCGACAAAGACGGCATGGTGTCCAAAACAGAAATGATGAAGATGGTCGAGAAAGCGTGGGACAAGGCAGACCCGAAAAAGACTGGCCGCCTGGACAAAA
>JBOFGW010000448.1:0-6048 GCA_051649325.1 Burkholderiaceae bacterium
TCACCGGCCAGCACAGGGCTGAGCAGAATGCGGTTGTAGTTAGGATGCGGCTCCGCGCCGAACACGGTGATGTCGTACAGGTCGGGCGCAAGCTCGAGCAACTCTTCCACCGCGCGCATGCCCGCCATGCCGTTGCCAACTACTACAAGTTTGAGTTTTTTCATTGCTGTCACCTGCGTCTACCCAATATTGATGGTGAATGCGGGGTTTCGGCAGGCTCTGCCTGCCGCCGCGTGAACGGTGAGCGCTTGCATGCGCGAACTCCCTGCACTCAATCATCTATTTGTGCGGGTTTTGGAGCAAAAAAGCTTGGAAATGCGCATGGATATTGCGTACTCTATTTTTCTACTCCTCCCCCTGCTCGCAGGGGGAGGTTGGGAGGGGGTTGCGCGTTGCTGGGGAGGTTGGCTGCACTTCACGGCTGTTCCCCACCCTAACCCTCCCCGGCTCGCAGGGGGGGGAACTGATTTGCGTGCTTGACTCGCACCGCATCCCTACGCCGCCTTCTCCACCACCGGGTGCGCTTGCTTGCGGTACAAGAACTCAAGCACCGCATGCCGGCACGCCACATAGGTTTTGTCTTCCGCCAGCGCCAATCGATCACGCGGGCGCGGCAGCTCGACGGTGAGCACTTCACCAATCTTCGCGGCCGGGCCGTTGGTCATCATCACGATGCGGTCAGATAGCAGCACGGCTTCATCCACGTCATGCGTGACCATCACCACTGTGCTCTTGGTGGTGGCAACGATCTTCATCAGTTCGTCTTGCAGGTGCGCGCGCGTGAGCGCATCCAGCGCGCCGAACGGCTCGTCCATCAGCAACACTTTTGGCTGCATTGCCAAAGCGCGGGCGATGCCTACGCGCTGCTTCATGCCGCCGGAGATTTCGTGCGGGCGTTTCTGCGCGGCATGTGAAAGGCCGACCAGATCCAGCGCCGCCAACGTGCGGTCTTTGAGCTGCTGCTTGGTTTCGCTCTCTCCAAACACGCGCTCCACACCGAGGAACACGTTGTCGTAGCACGTGAGCCATGGCAGCAGCGAGTGGTTTTGAAACACTACGCCGCGATCCGGCCCCGGCCCGGCAATTTCGCGGCCCGCGCACATCAGCGCGCCGGACGTAGGCATCAGCAGCCCCGCAATCAAATTCAGCAGCGTGGACTTACCGCAGCCAGAGTGGCCGATCAGGGTGACAAACTCGCCCTTGGCCACAGTGAGATCGATGCCGTTGAGTGCATTGAATTCGCCGCGCTTGGTGTCAAACACCATGTGCGCGTCTTGCACCAGAATGTATTCGTCTGATTGGCGTGGGGTCATTGTGTGCCTTTCAATGCGCGGAGTCGTAAGTAAAGCTCTTGGCAATCCAGACCAGCAGCAATTCAAGCAGCAGGCCCACCACGCCAATCACAAAGATCGCAATCAAGATATGCGGCACGTTCAGGTTGTTCCACTCGTCCCACACCCAAAAGCCGATGCCAACGCCGCCGGTAAGCATTTCTGCCGCCACAATCACAAGCCACGCGGTGCCAATCGCCAGCCGCACGCCGGTGAGCATGTAGGGCAGCACGGCGGGGAACAAAATACGGGTGAAAATTTTCCACTCGCTCAGGTTCAGCACCTTGGCCACATTCATGTAGTCTTGCGGCACACGCTGCACACCCACGGCGGTGTTGATGATCATGGGCCAGATCGAGCAGATGAAAATCGCCCAGATCGCGGCGGGGTTGGCGGCTTTGAACACGAGCAGACCAATCGGCAGCCAAGCCAGAGGCGACACCGGTTTGAGCAGGCTGATGATCGGCGCGAACATGCCGGAGAGAAACTTAAAGCGCCCAATCATGAACCCGAGCGGAATACCAATCAGCGCGGCAAGACCAAACCCAAGCGCAACACGCTTGAGCGAATTCCAAATGTTCCAGCCAATGCCTTGATCGTTCGGGCCGTTGCTGTAAAACGGATCAGAAAACACTTTCACCGCCTCGACAAACGTGGGCACCGGGCCGGGGAAGCCCTTGCTGGTGAGTGAAACCACTTCCCACAGCAGCACAAACAGTGCAATGCCGGCCACTGGCGGCACCACACCCATTACCCACGCACGGTTGCGCCGTGCGCGTGCCTTGGCCTGCGCAACCGCCGGCGCCGCCTTGTGCGCACGCTCGGCCTGCACGGCGTTCGCATCGGCCACTGCGCTTCGAACCAGCTTGGTATGTACATCGGGCGCGGCTTGCATAGGAAGCTCCAGCTTGTCCAGGACTGCACTCATCGCTTACTCCTTAAGCTTTGACTTTGAAGCTATCCGCATAGGCAGCCGGGTTACTGCCGTCCCACGTCACGCCGTCGATCAGCTTGCTTGAACGCAGATCGCTCTTGGGCAGCGGCGTTTTGGTGGCGGCTGCGGCCTGCTTGTACAGCGCGATTTGATTCACCTGTTTGGCTACGGCCAGATAATCCGGATGCTCCTTGAGCAGACCCCAGCGCTTGTGCTGCGTGAGGAACCACATGCCGTCGCTCAGGTACGGGTAGTTCACAAAGCCGTCGTTGTAGAACTTCATGTGATTCGGGTCGTCCCAGGTCTTGCCCAGGCCGTTTTGGTAGCGGCCGAGGATGCGCTGGTTGATCACGTCAACGCTGGTGTTGACATAGGATTTGTCAGCAATCGTCTCCGCCATTTTGTTTTTGTTTTGCAGGCCGGCATCGATCCACTTGCCGGCTTCCAAAATGGCGCTGATCACTGCGCGGCAAGTATTGGGGTATTTCTTGGCAAATTCCAGCTGCGTGCCCAGCGCTTTTTCCGGGTGGTCTTTCCACACACCTTGCGTGGTTTCAGCGGTGATGCCAATGCCGTCGGCAATCGCGCGGTGGTTCCACGGCTCGCCCACGCAGTAACCATCCATATTGCCCACGCGCATGTTGGCCACCATCTGCGGCGGCGGCACGGTGATGACTTTGGCATCTTTCATCGGGTTCACGCCCGCGCTGGCAAGCCAGTAGTACAGCCACATGGCATGCGTGCCGGTGGGAAAAGTTTGCGCAAAGGTGTATTCGCGCTTTTCGGTGTTCATCAGTTTGACGAGGCCGGCCAAATCAACCGCGCCCTTTTCCGCGAGCTTCTTGGAGAGCGTGAGCGCCTGGCCGTTGTGGTTCAAGTTCATCAGCACGGCCATGTCTTTCTTGGGGCCGCCTACGCCGAGCTGCACACCGTAAATCAGGCCCCACAGCACGTGGGCCATGTCCAGCTCGCCATTGACGAGCTTGTCGCGCACCGCAGCCCAGCTCGCTTCTTTGGTGGGGATGATCTTGACGCCGTACTTTTCATCCAGCTTGAGCACGCTGGCCATCACCACGCTGGCGCAATCGGTGAGCGGAATAAAGCCGATGCGCACCTCTTTCTTCTCCGGCGCGTCGCTGCCTTGCGCCCAGGCCGCCGCGCGCAGCATCGGGTCCATGCCCGCCACCGCGCTGGCCGCCACTGCGGTCTTGATCACTTTTCTACGCATGGGTTGCTCCACCAGTCCTGAAGATTTGCCAAACAGCTTCATGTCGCGCTCCAAAAGAAAAGCGCCCGCAGAAATCACCATCAAAGTGATTGCCTGCGGACGCCTTTGTCCAACACCGCACCGTCATTGGCGCGGCTATTAGGAGCTACTTACGCAAACCACATGCCAGCCGCAAAAACACACAAAATACCAATAAAAATCAAATACTTAGCACCACAGCGTAGAAACTGCGCCGTCAGATTTTGATGCACCGCAACAGTGCAGCCGCACAGATTTGGGCGCATCACTACAGCAAAGATTCAAAATCCAGCAGCCGCGCCGCTACTTCTTGCAGCTTGATGCCTTTTTGCATGGCCGTGCTTTGCAAAAACCGGTGCGCGTCACGCTCGGTCATGCCGCGCTTGTCCATCAAGAGCGCTTTGGCGCGCTCTACGACCTTGCGCTCCTGCAGTTGCTGGCGTGTGGCCGCAAGCTCGCTGCGCAGTTGCTCATCCACCGCAAAGCGCGCCATCGCCACATCCACCACCGCCTGCACGCGCTCGGCCTTCAGGCCGGCCACCACATAGGCAGACACGCCGGCGCTCATTGCCGCGTGCATTTGCTCGCGGTCGCCCTGCTCGGTAAACATGGCAATCGGCCGCCGCGCATCGCGCGTGGCCATGACGATGTGTTCCAGCACGTCGCGCGCGCCGGCATCGCTGCGCACCACCATCACATCTGGATTCAGATGTGCCACTGCATCCGGCAGCCGCGCATCGCCCGCGCGCACGCCCAACACCAAATGGCCGGCGTTGGTGAGCGCTTCTTCAATATCGTGCGCCGCGCCTGGATCGGCATCCGGATCGGTCACAATCAACACTGACAAGCGCGGCGTCATGCACTCCGTCAGTGCAAAAACCGCGCCAACTACAATGACAGCATGAGTACAAGCGCTCTAATTTTGTTTGCACATGGCTCGCGCGATGCGGCGTGGTACGCGCCCTTTGAAGCGCTGTGCGCGCGGCTCAAGACCCGCATGCCGCAGGTGGATGTGCGGCTGGCGTATCTGGAGTTTGGCCAGCCCGCGTTGCCGCAGGCCATTGCCGATGCCGCAACGCTCGGCTTGCGCGCGGTGCGTGTGGTGCCGGTGTTTCTGGCCGCTGGCAAACATCTGCGCGAGGATTTGCCGCTGCTCATCGACGCCGCGCGCAAGCAGCACCCACAGCTTGCCATCACACTTGCACCGCCGATTGGTGAAGACGCGCGCATGCTGGATGCGATGGCTGACGTGATCGCAGGCACTTAAGCCACACCATGCTGGTTCTCGGGATTGAAACCTCGTGCGACGAAACCGGCGTTGCGCTGTATGACACGCAGCATGGCCTGCTCGCACACGCGCTGCACAGCCAGATTGCCATGCACGCAGAGTATGGCGGCGTGGTGCCGGAGCTTGCCAGCCGCGATCACATCCGCCACGGCATTCCGCTGATCCGCCAAGTCTGCGCGCGGGCTGGTGTTGAGCTTGCTGCGATCAACGGCATCGCTTACACCCAAGGCCCGGGGCTGGCCGGTGCGCTGCTGGTGGGCGCGGGTTTGGCCAAGTCACTCGCTTGCGCGCTCAACGTGCCGGCGCTGGGCGTGCATCATTTGGAAGGGCATTTGCTCTCGCCGCTGCTGTCAAGCGATCCGCCCAAGTTTCCGCATGTCGCGCTGCTGGTGTCCGGCGGACACACGCAGCTCATGGACGTGGCTGCGGTCGGCCACTACACGCTGCTTGGCGAAACGATTGACGACGCCGCCGGTGAAGCCTTTGACAAAAGCGCCAAACTGCTCGGCCTGCCCTACCCCGGCGGCCCCAAACTCGCCAAGCTCGCAGAGCATGGCCGCGCCGGCCAGTTCAAACTGCCGCGGCCGCTGCTGCGTTCGGGCGATTTGAACTTTAGCTTCGCGGGGCTCAAGACTGCGGTTCTGACGCAAGCCAACAAATGCGCCGCGTTGCCGCACGACGCGTGGAAGGCTGATCTCGCGCGCGAGTTTGAACAAGCCGTGGCCGACGTGCTCGTCGCCAAATCCCTCGCCGCGCTGCAAGCCACCGGCCGTGATTGCCTGGTGGTCGCAGGCGGCGTAGGCGCCAATCAGCGGCTGCGCGCCGCGCTCAAACACGCTGCGAGCACGGAAGGCTTTGCGCTGCACTTTCCCGAGCTGGAGTTTTGCTCCGACAACGGCGCGATGATCGCGCTGGCCGGCGCGCTGCGGCTGCAGATGGGTTTGCACGATGCCGCGGCGGGGTTTTCTGTGAAGCCGCGGTGGGCGTTGCAAACTAGCTTGCCAACAGCAGATTCTGTCGAGCAGTAAAACTACTCTACGCAGTATTCATGCGCCTTTTGAGGCAAAAACGGCTCAAAACCCGCATGGATATTGCGTAGACCACTTCAAAACCCTCACTTCGCCGGACAATTGCACGCGTCGTAGCCGTTGTCCAGCACCACTTTCCACACGCCGGGTGATTCCAGCCGCCACGTGGAGTAAAAGTGTGCGATGAGTTTTCCATCTGGCGCATGCACGGGGCCGGAGCT
>JBOFGW010000449.1:0-17876 GCA_051649325.1 Burkholderiaceae bacterium
GTACCCACAGCACCCGCGATCAAAGTCAGCGACCGCGAAGGCCGCGGCGTTGCCAATGCGCAAGTCACGTTTGTCGTGGTTTCAGGCGGCGGTGTCGTCACCAATGCGCAGCAAGCCACTAACGCTGAAGGCATTGCGACCGTGGGTGCCTGGACTCTCGGCCCCAACCCTGGTGAGAACATTCTTTCTGCACGCACCGCCGGCCTGCCGGAAGTGACCTTCCGCGCGACCGCACTTGCGCAGGTGGGCCAAGGCACGCTCACACGCACGGCCAACACGGACGGTCAAAGCGCCAGCGCAGGCAGCGCGGTTGCCAATGCGCCCGCAGTGATTGTCAGAGACGCGAGCGGCGCGGCGAAAGCCGGCGTGACAGTCACGTTCGCGCCAGCCAATGGCGGCAGCGTGCAAAATGCCACTGCGGTGAGCGATGCCAATGGCGTGGCCTCTGCAGGCCGCTGGACGCTCGGCCTCGGCGCAGGCACACAAACACTAGAAGCGCGCGCAGATAACTTTGGCGCCATCACCTTTAGCGCCACCGCTCTGGCCGGCGGCGCGCCCAACATTACGCGCAACGTGTTCATGAACGGCCTGTCCGTGCCGTGGGACATGGCCTTTTCCCCTGATGGCACGGCGTTTTACACCGAGCGCGGCCGCGGCCTGTCGGTGCGGTTGACCGATGGCACCAAGCGACAGTTGTTCCGCCCCGCCGATTTTGTGGCGCAAGATCAAAGCGGCATGCTGGGCGTGGCGCTGGACCCAGACTTTGCCAGCAATCGCCGTGTGTATGTATTCATGGGCTCCAACGCTGGCGGCGCGACGGACAACCGCATCGTGCGCTTTGTGGTCAACGCAGACTACACCGTTACTTCCAGCCGTACTGACATCGTGACCGGCATCGCCTACGCGGGCGGCGCGCATTCAGGCGGGCGCATTCGCTTCGGGCCGGATGGCTTGCTCTACATCACCACCGGTGATAACCGCGTGGGCGCAGTGCCGCAAGACTTGGCGAGCTTGGGCGGCAAAGTGCTGCGCGTGGACCGCGACGGTAACCCCGCCGCCGGCAACAACCCGCCGGCCGGTGCCAACCCGCGCATCTTTACCTATGGCCACCGCAATCCGCAGGGCATTGCCTTCCGCCCCGGCAGCGGCGTGCCGTACACGTCTGAGCATGGCCCTAACTTTCAGGATGAAGTGACGCCCTTGCGCGCCGGTGCCAACAGCGGCTGGGATCCGCGCTGCGCCAGTGGCAGCGGTTACTGCGGCTACGACAACATTACGCAAATGACCGACTTGAACAAGTTCCCCAGCGCGATGCGCCCGGCATGGACCACCGGCAACTCGGTCGGCTCATCGCGCGGCATGGGCGGCAGTGCATTTGCCAGCGGCGCGCAGTGGCGCGATTGGAACGGCGCACTGTTCGTGGCCCTACTCTCCGGCCGGCGCGTTGAAGTACTGCAGCTCACTGCGGACGGCACTTCAACCACCAAGAACACGCCACTCTTTGACACACTCAACGAGCGGCTGCGCTTTGTGGTGCAAGGGCCGGATGGTGCGCTTTACGTGGGCACCGACGGCAAGAGCGGCGGTGATGAAATCTGGCGCGTTACAGCTAATTAGAACTGATTTTTAGGCACTCTACGCAGTATTCATGCGCCTTTCAGAGCATTTTTGCCTGAAAAGGCGCATGGATATTGCGTAGTCACCTCTAAAATTGGGCTAATCGAGCCGCTAACGCTTGATGGCCACTACAATCCGATTACCGGCATCCACCTGCGGCAACGCGTGGCATTGTCCTTCAAACGCCAGTGCAATCGCGCTGTAGCTTTCTTCAAAGCCTGCGCCGTTGCCAAACACATTCACTGTCATCACGCCGCCTTTGATGAGTGCGCCGCGGCAATCGGCGTAGAACTCCACGCTGTCAAGCACCGGGCCGCGCGCGAGTGCATCGTAAAGATCTACTTGCAGCACATCGCAGCTCTTGCGATTTTTTGGCGCGCTTACCCACGCACCGGCGTCTTGCACCACAACATTCAGCCGTTCATCCTCCGGCGGCAGTTTGAAAAATTGCCGGCAGCAAATCACTACGGCCGGATTAATCTCCACCGCCGTTACGCGCGCCGCTGGAAACTGCCGGTAACAGTATTTGGTCAAGCTGCCCGCACCCAGCCCGAGCTGCACAATGTGCTGCGGCTCGCTGATCAGTTCTTGCCACGCCATCATGTCGCGCGTGTATTCAATCACCAGATCAAACGGCCGGCGGATGCGCATCGCACCTTGAATCCACGGGCTGCCAAAGTGAAGAAAGCGCATGCCGTCTTCTTCAGAAAGCGTAATCGGCGCGTCCGCCACGCTTGGCTTCAAACTGCTACGTACCCGCTTGGCTGCGCGCTTGATGGTGTCACTTAGTGGCATGTTCAGTTCTTATATTTCGGCCAGCGCCGCTTTCCAGGCCGCAAGCTTAACGTCAAAGTGATGTGTCGCATTGGCCGGCGAAGAAGAAGGCAGCGCACGCGTTTGTAGGCCATGCGCCGCCCAGGCATCCATCAGCGATTGCGAAAAGCCGCCATTGAAGCATGCGCGCGCAAGCTGTGGTGCAATCGCCAGCAAGTCTTGAGGGTCGTTCACTTGCGCGCCTTCAATTGCGCTATCCAGGCTGCCTTCGCGCGCGCATGCGCCCACCGTGTCCCAAATGCCGATGCCACGCGCAAGCAAGCGCTCGCAACGCAGCGCATACGGCCACTGCACCAGCGGTTCGTTGAGCACGCAGCTCATCAAAAACCAGAAATGATTGCGTGGGTGGCCGTAGTACTGCTGCTTGGCAAGCGACGCTTCTGAAGGAAAGCTACCCAGCACCACCACGCGCGTGCGCGCATCCGCCAGCGGCGCCAAGCCACGCAGGCGCACGGCTTCTCCGTGTTGATAGGGTTTATGCATAAGGCCCATAGCCTATTGAATAGATGAAAACAATTAACTATCTTGTTTCGATAGCAAACAATAAGCTGAGTTAATCCGCCTGTCACTGAGCTTTCATTTCGGAGCACGACTATGCAAACCATCGAACCTTCAGCCATGCAAATTGCCTTACGTATGCTGGCCAATCTGGCGCACGCCTGGTAACCCCGTTTCAAGCTTATTGCCTCTAGCCTTTATCCGGTTTACTTAGAAAGGATTCATCATGACAACAGAACTCAAATGCCCCGTGGCCGGGCACCTCGCCACCACACCCGCAGCCACGCGCACCAACGCGCAGTGGTGGCCCAATCAACTCAACGTAAACATGCTGCACCAGCGTTCAAACCTGTCCAATCCGATGGACGCCACGTTTGACTACGCCAAAGAATTCCAAAGCCTTGATCTTGATGCAGTCGTTAAAGACCTGCATGCATTGATGACCGATTCGCAAGACTGGTGGCCGGCCGAC
Source organism: Burkholderiaceae bacterium (assembly GCA_051649325.1). Taxonomy (GTDB): domain Bacteria; phylum Pseudomonadota; class Gammaproteobacteria; order Burkholderiales; family Burkholderiaceae_C; genus JBJOQV01. Next base: position 3,422 of record JBOFGW010000449.1, read on the forward strand.
TACGGTCACTACGGCCCCTTCTTTATCCGCATGGCCTGGCACAGCGCCGGCACCTACCGCATCGCGGACGGCCGCGGCGGCGGTGGCACCGGCGCGCAGCGCTTTGCGCCGCTCAATAGCTGGCCGGACAACGGCAACTTGGACAAAGCACGCCGCCTGCTGTGGCCGATCAAGCAAAAGTACGGCCGCAAACTTTCGTGGGCCGATCTGATGATTCTGGCCGGCAACGTGGCACTTGAATCGATGGGCTTCAAGACCTTTGGGTTTGCTGGTGGCCGGCCCGACATTTGGGAGCCGGAAGAAGACATCAACTGGGGCGTTGAAACCGAGTGGCTGGGCGACAAACGCTACAGCGGCAACCGTGAGCTGGCCAATCCGCTGGGCGCCGTGCAGATGGGTTTGATCTATGTAAACCCGCAAGGCCCCAACGGCAACCCTGACCCGGTCGCGTCCGCCCGCGACATCCGCGAGACCTTTGCCCGCATGGCCATGAACGATGAAGAGACCGTGGCCCTCGTGGTTGGTGGCCACACCTTCGGCAAGGCGCATGGCGCGGGTGATGCCGCACTGGTCGGCCCCGAGCCGGAAGGCGAAGCCATCGAACACCAAGGCTTTGGCTGGATCAATAAATTCGGCAGCGGCAAGGGTGCGCACACCATCACCAGCGGCATTGAAGGGGCGTGGACTGCCACGCCAACCAAGTGGGACAACAGCTACCTTGAAACGCTGTTCGGCTTCGAGTGGGAATTGACCAAGAGCCCGGCCGGCGCACACCAGTGGAAGCCCAAGGGCAACGCCGGCGCAGGCACCGTGCCTGATGCGCACGACCCCAGCAAGCGCGACGCACCGATGATGACCACGGCTGACTTAGCGATGCGTGAAGACCCGGCCTACGCCAAAATCTCGCGCCGCTTCAAAGAGCAGCCGCAAGAACTGGCGGACGCATTTGCCCGCGCCTGGTTCAAACTCACCCACCGCGACATGGGTCCGCGCGCACGCTATCTGGGCAAGCTGGTGCCTAAAGAAGTGTTGATTTGGCAAGATCCGCTGCCTGCGGTGGATCACGCGCTGGTGGATGCAAAAGACATTGCAGCATTGAAAACGCAAATTCTCGGCGCTGGCCTCTCCAATGCTGAGCTAGTGCGCACCGCCTGGGCGTCTGCAGCAACCTTCCGCGGCAGTGATAAGCGCGGCGGCGCCAACGGTGCACGCATCCAGCTCGCGCCGCAAAAAGACTGGGCGGTCAACCAGCCGGCAGAACTGACCAAGGTGCTGGCCGCGCTGGAGTCGATTCAAGGCAAATTCAACAGCGCTGCTAGCGGTGGCAAGAAAATTTCCATGGCTGATTTGATCGTGCTGGCCGGTTGCGCTGCCGTGGAAGCGGCGGCCAAGCAAGCGGGCCACACGATCAACGTGCGCTTCACACCGGGCCGTACCGATGCGTCGCAAGCGCACACAGACGTTGAATCGTTCGCTGTGCTTGAGCCAAGGGCAGACGGGTTTCGCAACTACGCGCGACCCGGCCTGGAGCAAGAAGCCGCGGAGTTGTTGCTCGATAAAGCGCAGCTGCTGAACCTCACAGCACCGGAGATGACGGTACTGGTCGGCGGTATGCGTTCGCTCAACGCCAACGCCGCAGCAAGCAAACATGGCGTGTTGACCACGCGCCCTGGTGCACTGACAAACGATTTCTTCGTCAATCTGTTGGACATGAGCACAGCATGGAGCAAAACCACAGCGGCTGGCGTTCTGGAAGGCAAAGATCGCAAGACTGGTGCAGTCAAGTGGACAGCAACGCCGGCTGACCTAGTGTTTGGTTCCAACGCGCAACTGCGCGCTGTGGCGGAGGTCTATGCATGCAGCGATGCGCAGGCGAAGTTTGTGCAAGACTTCGCCGCCGCGTGGGCCAAGGTGATGGAGCTTGACCGCTTTGATTTAGCCCGCTAAGCGCTTGCACCATAAGCGCCCCTTGTGCATTTTTCTTGGTGCAATGGGCTCGTTTTCAACGCCTCTACGCAGTATCCATGGGCATTTCGAGCAATTTTTGCTTGGAAAGTCGCATGAATACTGCGTACTCGTTTTCAAACCACTATTGAATAAACCTTAACGAAGCGCAAAGCTCTTTGAGCGCGCATAGTTGCCGTCAAAGCATGGACATACCCCACATGCGCGACGCCCAAATCTACTCTTGAACCCTCCGCAGCACGCGCCTAGTATGCGCGCGGTGAAAGCGCGTGAATCGCATGCGCCGACACATCGCTAGCGCGCGTATCACAGTGCGTTGCGCGAGCGGCCAAAATCCTAGGAGGGTTCGACATGCAACGAAGTGCTTCGCGCGTCAAATGGTTTGTTTCTGCGCTGTGCTGTCTGGCAGTTTTCCCTGTATTCAATGCCGCTGCAGGCGGCCGTGATATCAACCTCAATACGGCTGATGCCGTAACTGATCGAATCATCGTCAAGTACCGCAACGCCAGCGCGGTGCTGATGGCACCCACCGCGCCAGGCGCGCGCTTTGAGCGCCCCGATACGCAGCAAATGCGTAATATCGAGCAAGCTGCCAATAGTGTTGCCGGTACGCGGGTGACGCACGTACGCCGTACTGGGCTGGACGCACACGTGCTGCGATTGGAACGCGCGATGGCCATGGCCGATGTGCGCCGGATTGTCGAGCAAATTAAGCGCGACGACCCCAACGTGGAATACGCAGAACCAGACCGCATTCTCAAACCGCTGTTCACACCGAACGACACCAACTACGGCAGCCAGTGGCACTACTTCGAGTCGACTGCGGGCATCAATCTGCCTGCAGCGTGGGATAAAGCCACCGGCCAAGGCGTGGTGGTTGCGGTGATTGATACAGGCTACCGGCCACATGCAGATCTGAATGCCAATATCGTGGCCGGCTACGACATGATTATCGACACCGCCGTGAGCGTCGATAACAACGGCCGCGATTCAGACGCGCAAGACCCAGGCGACTGGTACACCAACAGTGCCTGCGGGCCGGCGCCCGCTCCACCCTCCTCCGATTCAAGCTGGCATGGCACGCACGTGGCCGGCACGATTGCGGCCGTGACCAATAACGGCAGCGGCGTGGCGGGTGTCGCGTTCAACGCCAAAGTGCAACCGATCCGCGCACTGGGCAGATGTGGTGGGTACACATCTGATATTGCAGACGGCATCCTCTGGGCTTCTGGCGGCAGCGTGGCCGGCCTGCCAGCCAATGCCACGCCGGCGCGCGTGATCAACATGTCGCTGGGTGGCCCTGGCGCGTGTGACACCACGAGTCAAAGCGCGATCAACAGCGCACGCTCACGCAACACCGTTGTGGTGGTAGCCGCTGGCAATGAAAACCAGAATGCTGCCAATGTGTCGCCCGCAAGTTGCAGCGGCGTGATCTCGGTGGCAGCAGTGAACCGCAGCGGCGGGCGGGCGTACTACTCCAACTTTGGCAGCAGCGTGTCCGTCGCTGCGCCGGGCGGTGATGTGCGCAGTAGCGCAGCCAACGGCGTACTTTCCACGCTTAACAGCGGCACGCGCGCACCGGCTAGCGACAACTTTGAGTACTACCAAGGCACATCGATGGCCGCACCGCACGTTGCCGGCGTCGTAGCACTGATGCTGTCAAAGAACTCCGCGCTCACGCCGGATCAGGTCAGGACCGCGTTGCAGCAAACGGCGCGTGCGTTTCCAGCCACCTGCTCACAATGCGGCAGCGGCATTATCAATGCTTCCGCTGCCGTGGATGCCGCTGGCGGCACCACACCGCCCACCGGTGGAACGGTGAATGAAGCCGAGCCCAATGAATCACTGGGCGCCGCACAGGCCATCGCAAGTTCTGGCACCACAGTCAATGGCACCATGGGCAGTGCAAGCGATAACGACTACTTCCGCGTGTCCTTGCCTTCCAACGCCACACTCACCGCAACGCTCACCCCAAATGGAGCGTCTGACTACGACCTGTATCTGTACAACAGCGCAGGCACGTTGGTGGCACGCAGCGAGCGCGGCACCGGCGCGATTGACACCGCCTCCATCCGCAATGGCGGCGCGAGCACGGCCACTTACTATGCACGCGTACGCTTTTACAGCGGCTCAAGCGGTGGCGGCGGCACTTATACGCTCAGGCTCGGCTGGTAATCGCACCGAGCAAACGTGAAAAGGACGGCAGCGCCGTCCTTTTTTCTGCCTCTACAAATTTCCTGCAAACAGCTTACGCACAAACATATCGCGAAAGCTCGTAGCATCGGCCAGCCCCAGCCGCTCAAGATACTCGTGCGGGGCTTCTTTGCCCTCCCACAAACTTTTCACGGCCATAGTCACCAGTTCAGTGGGGTGTTCGGTCGCGTGCTTCAAGCGCTTGAGCGCGCGCACGATATGCAGTTCGTCGTCCGTAAGATCGGTACCAAACGGAAAGTCCGGCAGCAACCCAGCACGGCTCCACGGATGCAGTTTTTCATCCAGCATCTGCGGCAGATTATTACGGTAGCGCTGCGGAATTTCATAGCCCGGCTCCAGCTTGCCGTGCGCCTTGGCTTCTTGCATCAACTGGGTTTGAAAACGTGAATCCGCAATCGCCAGCAGGCGTTTGACCACTTCGCTATCCGGCTGGCCGCGCAGATGCGCCACGCCATATTCAGTGATGATCACATCGCGCAGATGCCGTGGGATGGTCACGTTGCCATAGTTCCACACAATGCTGCTGTGCAGGCCGTCTTTGTGCTGATGCGTTGCGCGCAGCATCATCAACAGCCGCGCGTCCGGCAACGCATGCGCCATGGCCACAAAGTTGTACTGCCCGCCCACGCCACTTACAACCTGACCAGACTCCAGCGCATCGCTTGCAGCCGCGCCCAGCAGCGTGACCATCATGGTCGTGTTCATAAAGCGCGCCTTGCTGCGCTGCGCGCGCTTGAGATCATCTTCGCCATACAGTTGGTTGATGAAATCAATCCGTGTCATATCAATCTTGGCCAGCTCTTGGGGCGGCATACTGCGCAGCCGCTGATAAAAATCGCGCGTTCCGATAAAGAATCCGCCCGTCATAAAGATGCCGTGCGTCAGCCGCGTGCCCAGCATGTGCGCCGCCACCGCATCAAACACTGCCGGCTGCGCAAGATCATTGACCACGCGCAGATCGCCAAGCACAAGCGCATCGCCATCCATCTTCACGTCGGGATTGAAAATGCCGTAGTGCTGCAAAAACTCCAGCTCGCGCGGCCGCACGCGCGCGTGAATGCGCTGCGCATCCAGCAGTGCGCGCAGCGTTTGCGGCGTAACGGTTTCATCCACGATTGCACCGCTGTTCAGCAGTTGCTGCAGCGCCGTGTCGCCAAACACTTCGCGCCGGATAATGCCCGCCTCAATCAGCTTGAGAAAGCCGTTCACGAACATTTCAGAGCAGCCGTAGAGGCCCTTGTCAAAGCGCGCAAGCTCTCGGCCGGCAAGCCCATCAGGACACAGCGATTCAAGAATCTTGCGATACTCGCCGCCATAACGGTCGCGCACAATCAGCGCCTGCGCAATCGCATCGCCCAGCGCACCAATGCCAATTTGCAGCGTGCCACCATCGGCCACCAGGCTGGAAGCATGCAGACCAATCGCGTAGTCAATCGTGCTGACTTTGCCGTTGGGCGGCGCAAACACCGCATGTGTCGCTGCTGGGTCGGTCACGACCAAATCAAAAAACTCAGGCGCAACTTCTGCAGTGTTGGGCATAAACGGCATCTGGCGGTTAATGACCCCGATAGTGATCAGCGCTTGCCCAGTCTCGCGGATTTTTTCCACCACCTCAAAAGTCACGTCCGGATTGCTGGAAAGCGAAAGCCGCAGTTGCTCGCCCTCGCCGCGGGCCGCCACCGCCTGCGCAATCACATTCATGCCCTGCACCGCCATGTCGCGCGCCACGAAGGTGTAGTTGGTGGAAATGTGGTTCTGCTGCGCAACCGCGTTGCCCAGATAGTCACCTGTTTTCATGAAGAACTCGCGCACCTCGATATTGGGCGGCATGGTGCCGGCGCGCGAGTCTTTCACGTAGGCCAAATCTGGATAGTCTGCAAACACGCGCTCAACCAGCGGCGCAAGAAAATGCTGCTCCAGCTCGCTCTTGCCCACCGGCTTTTCAAGCGACAGCGCCGTGATGATGCGCAGCCGCCGCGCCGGGTTGCCCTTGACGCGCTTGTACAGCGCATTCACAAACGGGTTGGGCTTGCCCACACCCAGCGGAATACCCAGCACAATATCGCCGGCAATGTTGTCCAGCACGTAGTCAACGCTCGCCTCAATCGAGTCAACAAACCGCGGTTTGCCCAAGCTGCGCCTTTCTGCCGGCAACTCGCCAGCGCTGAGACGATTCAATTATCAGCAGTTGCCGCGCGCAGCTATTGACCTTAAGCAAACTTGGATTGAAAGCTATTCAAACCGTGTCTACGCAATATCCATGGTGAACGCGGGGTTTCGGCAGGCACTGCCTGCCGCCGCGTGAACGGCGAGCGCTTGCAAGCGCGAGCTCCCTGCGTTCAAGCCATTGTTTATGCGCCTTTTGAGCCGTTTTTGCCTGGAAAAGCCCATCGATATTGCGTGATCCATGTTTGAATGTGACCTAAGGAATTCGGTCAGCATCGCGGCCGCGCCCGCGTGGTTCAATGCCTTCCCGCAGCCGCATTCTCAAGACTGGAACGCCATGTTCAGAACCACCGCACTGCTTGCGTGTTGCTGCATGATGGGCTGCACAACATCCGCACCCGCACCAGAAAACTCACTGGCGAGCGTCGCCCGCACAGACTTGTGCTGCGCCGTCAGCCTAAGCAAGCAAAGCAGCAGCCAGAGCGAAGCCACCGGCTGCGGCCAGCGCGCCACCTACGTGCGCGAAGGCACCGCGTGGCGCAGAGCCGGCAAGATTGAACCCGGCCCAGGATCGGCAGCGGACAAGTTGCCGGTGTGTACACACTAGCTCTTGCGCAGAGTTTTAAAAGCGACTACGCAATATTTATGCGGGTTTTCAGGCTGTTTTGCTTGGAAAGGCGCATGGATATTGCGTAGTGCTGTTTGAAAGACTTTCAAACACCATGGGCATACATCTAAACTCCGTTCGCGTTGAGCCTGTCGAAATGCATTGGTGGGCACACTGCGTTTTACTAATCCCACGCTTGCTACCGCCTGCCATTTTCTAGGATCTGAGTCTATCTATTACGGCCTGTTTTAGGTCGGAAAAGGTCTGCATGTTTGGAGTGATTAGTGGCGCGAGAGTATCTCGTAGGAAAGTATCGGAATTGTTTCCACACCGCTGAAGACTTAGTAGACGTTTAAGTTCGACGTAAATTGGCCCTGCGGCGGACTTGAGATCATCGCTTGAATTACCTCTAGCAACACTGGCATCTACTGCACCACGTTTTACATCCAGTGCTTGTGCAAGGAGGTCTAGGCGTCCGCTCTTGCTGACCAGCGCTTCAATTACATCGTCTGCTAGCAAATAGCTTTCAATGTTTCGAAACGAAAGAACAAGATTTCCAGCTCGCTCATACTGATCTACTTCGTTCGGAGACTTATCGTCCCGATCGACTAGAGAAACAACCTTAGCGCCCGGCAATATCTGACACAGTGTTTCTCTTATAGATATGCCACTACCGGTCACCTGCGTAGACGCGCCACCTGAAACGAAGAGGACATGCGGCGCAATTTCACCAAAAATTCTGTTGTATATCTCGGCATCAAAATCTTTGCGTCGACTACCGACAGAAGAACCTTCACATACCACTACAACCCGAGGGGCAATTCGTTGAGAGAGATCATCGATAGCAATAGATAAGAGTTTTTCCCAGCTAATTCTTCCCAACCTGCTAGGTACGATTTCCCGAGGCACATCCGGGTCAACCGCGTCAAAATCAATTATGCAAACTGACTGCGGGTCATCTACTGCCATTTCCTCAGCTGCTCGCAGGACCCCAAGCGAGTGAGTTGTAACCCAGAGTTGAGATGTGTCAGGAATGATCTTAACCATCTCCTTAAGTAACGCGCCCTGCACCCTAGTGTGCAGATGCGTCTCAAGTTCGTCTACACAATAAACCGCGTTCTCATAGAACTTCTTTTTCATATGCAGATCAAGAAGGATGTCAAAAGCGGCTTTCTCTCCACCGGAGAGATTCTTATAGTGATACGACTTGGACTCACCTTTTTCGAAATAAAACGCACCTGCTCCGAGCGGATCAGCAATACTATTTAAGATCAGATCACCGAAAACGCTCTTCATAGAGATGCGAACAGCACCGATTAACTCTTCTCGTAGCGCTCTCACTGACTTCGTGTTGTTCGCTTCATCATAAACACCAGCCATAGTGTCATAAACAAGTCGCTGATAATTCTCAGAAACTGTTTGGTCATTTTCAATTACACGATTTATTCGAACATTGTCCGTCGGAACAGTCGGGCGGGTGATGCCGGTAATCGCAAAATCTGGGTCGTTTCGATATGCAGTTCTTACGTAGAGCGACCCCCTCTTAGGCGTCTCCCCATCCGCCAGCGATACAACCACACTTTCCCGCCACCCAAATTGCTGCATAGCGTCTTTTCTGTAATAAAGCACATCTTGGTTAAAACTAAGCCCGACGTTCTGGCGATACCACTGCAGCAATGCATCAAATAGAGAGGATTTTCCGCACCCGTTTGGCCCTACCACAACGACGAGCTTCGCTGTCCGTGGAATGTCCCGAATCATCAAATCCGTGAATCGTTTGAAATTCTTCAATTGGATGTCAGTAATACGCATACCGTTGCCCCCCTTAACAACAGATACCTGAACAGCATTAACTACATTCCGTTTAACCGGACCTCATTGCGTATCTATCTATCCAGTTCAATAAGCAGCTTGTTAATCCGCCCCACATACCCCGCCGGATCTTCCAAATTCCCACCCTCCGCCAGCGTGGCGTTGTCCAGCAGCACATGCGCCAAATCATCAATACGAGTTTCATCACCCTGCATGCGCGCCACCAGCGGGTGCGTGGGATTGATCTCCAGAATCGGTTTTGACTCGGGGGCTTTTTGGCCGGCTTGTTTGAGCAAGCGTTGCAGCGTGGCGCTCATGTCGTGCTCGTCCATGACCAAACAGGCGGGGCTGTCTGTGAGGCGGGTGGTGGTGCGTACTTCTTTGACGCGCTCGCCCAGCACGGTTTTGATTTTTTCTACCAGCGCTTTGTATTGCTCGGCTACTTCTTCACGCTGCTTTTTCTCGGCTTCGTCTTCCAGCTTGCCTAGATCGACTGCGCCTTTGGCAACACTTTGCAGTTCTTTTTCTTCAAAGGCGTGCAGGTGTGAGAGCAGCCATTCGTCTATGCGGTCGGTGAGCAGCAGTACCTCGATGCCCTTCTTCTTGAACACTTCCAGGTGCGGGCTGGCTTTGGCGGCGGCGAGTGTTTCTGCCGTAAGCACGTAGATTTTTTCTTGCCCTTCTTTCATGCGGGCCACGTAGTCTGCCAGGCTGACGGTTTGCTCATCCGATGTTGTCGATGCAAACCGCATGAGCTTGGCGAGCCGCTCTTGGTTGGCAAAATCTTCGCCCATGCCTTCTTTGAGCGCCCCACCAAACTCTTTCCAGAAGCCGGCGTATTTTTCTTTGTGATTCTCGGCCAGGTCTTCCAACATTGACAGCACGCGTTTGGTAGAACCTTCACGAATCGCTTTGACGTCGCGGCTTTCTTGCAGAATTTCGCGGCTCACATTCAGCGGCAGATCGTTGCTGTCGATAATGCCTTTCACAAAGCGCAGGTACTGCGGCATGAGTTCTTTGGCGTCGTCCATGATAAAGACGCGCTTGACGTAGAGTTTTACACCGCGTGCGCGATCACGGTCCCACAGATCAAACGGCGCTTTGGCGGGGATGTAGAGCAGCTGCGTATATTCGCTGCGGCCTTCGACGCGGTTGTGGGTGTAGGCGAGCGGCGCTTCACTGTCGTGGCTGACGCTTTTGTAAAACTCGTGGTACTGCTCTTCGGTAATGTCGTTTTTGCTCCGCGTCCACAAGCTGCTGGCTTGGTTGACGGTTTCAAATTCATCCAGCAGCGCGTATTCGTTTTTATCTTTGTCCCACTCTTGCTTGCGCATGCGGATGGGAAAGCCCACATGGTCAGAATATTTTTTGATGATGGATGAAAGGCGCCAGCGGTCCGCAAACTCGGTTTCATCATCTTTCAGGTGCAGCGTGATCTCTGTGCCGGGGCTGGGTTTTTCTGCGTCTGCAATAGAAAACTCGCCAGCACCTTCACTGCTCCACAGCACGGCTTCGTTGTAGGCCTTGCCCGCGCCGCGCGTGAGCACATCTACTTTATTGGCGACGATAAAGGCGCTGTAAAAACCCACGCCAAACTGGCCGATGAGGGCGGCGTCTTTCTGCTGGTCGCCAGAGAGTTTGCCGAAGAACTCCTTGGTGCCGCTGCGGGCGATGGTGCCCAGGTGCGCCACGGCATCTTCACGCGACATACCGATGCCGTTGTCCGCAATCGTGACCGTCTTGGCGTCTTTGTCAAAACTCACGGTAATGCCCAGCTCGCCGCGGCCTTCAAGCAGCTCGGGCTTGGCAATGGCTTCAAAGCGCAGCTTGTCCAGCGCGTCTGAGCTGTTGGAGATCAGCTCGCGCAAAAAAATCTCTTTGTTGGAATACAAAGAGTGGATCATCAGGTGCAGCAGTTGTTTGACTTCGGTCTGGAAGGCGAGAGTTTCAGTGCTCATGGTGTTGATTTCTGCGAAATAAAAAGGTGTTTACGCAATATTCATGCGGTTCTTGGGCCATTTTTGCTCCAAGAGGCGCATGGGATATGCGTGCTTTGTTTTGGGTTTTCAAGTGGGTGATTGTAGTTTCACCCGCGCGCGGGATTTGCAACAGTTAACATGGATATAGACCACAACTACCCGAGACACTCATCATGGCAACCGCATTCACCTCCGCAAAAAACCACCAAATCCGCCTGGCCGCCCGCCCCGTGGGCTTGCCCACGCGCGACGTGTGGAGCTTTACTGACGAACCCGTGCAAGAACCCGGCCCCGGCGGCGTGCTGGTGAAGGTGCTGGCAATTTCTCTAGACCCGGCCATGCGCGGCTGGATGAATGAAGGCAAAAGCTACATCCCTCCCGTGGCGATTGGCGAGGTGATGCGCGCCGGCGGTGTGGGCAAAGTGGTCGCCAGCCAAAACCCCAAGTTTGCCGTGGGCGACCACGTGTCTGTGGGCACCGGCGTGCAGGAATATATGCTCGTGCCTGAGGATCAAATCAAACGCAGCGGGTTAGTCAAAATTGATTTGCGCATGGGCAGCATGACGCAGTGGCTCAACGTGCTGGGCATGCCGGGCATGACGGGCTATTTCGGCCTGATGGATGTAGGGCAACCCAACAGCGGTGAGACGCTGGTGGTCAGCGGCGCAGCCGGCGCAGTAGGTCAGACCGTGGGGCAAGTTGCCAAGATCAAAGGCTGCCGCGTGGTGGGCATTGCCGGCGGCCAAGCCAAGTGTGACTGGGTGGTGAAAGAGCTGGGCTTTGATGCCTGCATCGACTACAAAGCTGGCCCCACCGCGGTGAAAGACGGCCTGAAGCAGCACTGCCCAAACGGCGTAGACATTTATTTTGACAACGTGGGCGGCGAGATTCTAGACACCGTGCTCACCCGCATCAACCGCAAAGCACGCATCATCATCTGCGGCGCGATCAGCCAGTACAACAACACCACGCCCGTGCAAGGGCCAAAGAATTACCTGAGCCTGCTCGTGAACCGCGCACGGATGGAAGGCATTGTGGTGTTTGACTACGCAGACCGCTACCACTTGGCCGTGGCTGAGATGGCGGGCTACCTTAAAGAAGGCAAGATGAAGAGCAAAGAAGATGTGGTGGATGGGCTAAACACTTTTCCTGAAACGCTGCTCAAACTGTTCAATGGCGAGAATTTTGGCAAGCTCGTGCTACGCGTGGCGCAAGACTGAGCGATTGACCACTAAAAAAATCAAAGGAGACTGCTGTGAATATGTTGAAGCACATCAAACACGCTGCGGTTGTATTGGTCTGCGCGTTGGCAGCCAGCGCGGCACACGCGCAAGCGTTTCCAACGCAGCCCATCAAGCTGCTGGTGGCTGTTCCCGCCGGCGGGCCGACGGATATCACCATGCGCGTACTGGCCGATAACGCATCCAAAATTCTGGGCCAGCCGGTGGTGGTAGAAAACCGCCCCGGCGCGGGCGGCAGCATGCCTGCGCAAGCGCTACAAACCGCCAAGCCCGATGGCTACACCATCGGCCAAACGCCGCTGGGCATCTTTCGCCTGCCCTACACCACCAAGATCAATTGGGACCCTGTGAAAGATTTGAGCTATCTGCTGAACATCACCGGTTATGCGTTTGGCCTCGTGGTGCCAGTAGATTCACCTATCAAGACCTGGGCAGATTTTGTGGCATACGCCAAGGCCAACCCCGGCAAACTGAGCTACGGCTCCACCGGCACGCTGACAAGCCCGCACCTAACCATGGAAGAAGTGGCGCTGAAGGCTGGCATCACGCTCAACCACATTCCCTACAAAGGCAGCGCAGATTTGATGACCGCCATTTTGGGCGGGCACATCATGGCCGCGGCAGATTCCACCGGCTTTGCGCCGCACGTGCAAAGCGGCAAGCTGCGCGTGCTCAATACTTGGGGCGAACAACGGCTGGCAAAGTTTGCTGACGCGCCCACGCTTAAAGAACTGGGCCTGGGCATTGTGCAAGCCTCGCCCTACGGCTTGGCCGCGCCCAAAGGCACGCCGCCAGACGTGGTGAAGAAGCTGCACGACGCATTTAAGCAAGCGATGGAAATGCCCAATCACGTAGAAGCGCTGGGCAAATACGATCAAGCATTGATGTACATGGGCAGCGATGCGTACAGCAAGTTTGCAGTAGAGACCTTTGCGCGGGAGAAGGCGGTGATCGAGAGACTAGGCTTGAACAAGCCGGAGTAAAACCGCTTCAGGCTACGCCGTTGTTGCCGTGTTCCTTGAACGCGGGGCGCTGATTGAGCCGCGCAACGTATGCGTCGATGGCTGCGTAGCTTGGCTGCGCCATCGGCGCCATCAACCAACGGTTGACTGACAGGCCAAGCACCACATCTGCAAGCGTAAAGGTGTCGCCTGCCGCGTAAGCCCCGGTGCGCTCAAGCTGCGCGCTCAAAATACCGATATGTTTGTTCCAGTTTTGCACGCTGGCTTCAATTTGCGTTGCGTCTTGATGCGCTGGGCTTTTGCGCACCAGGGCCATGAACGCGTATCGCCACGCGTTGTTCAACTCAGTGGCTTGCCAGTCCATCCACTGCTCTACCGCCGCGCGTGCACGCGGCTCGGTGGGCAACAAATCCGTGCGGCCATGTTTGCCGGCAAGGTAGCGGCAGATGGTATTGGATTCCCAGAGCACAAAGCCGTCGTCGATGATCACCGGCACCATCGCGTTGGGGTTGAGCGCGCGGAACTGCGGCGTATCCGTAGCAGCAAACCCGCTGCCATAGTCTTGCCGCTCAAACGGAATACCAATTTCCGCACACGTCCACAATACTTTGCGCACGTTGATCGAGGATGCTCTACCTAGGATTTGAAGCATGAAAAGCTCGCCTTTCAAAGGCGTCTACGCAGCATTCATGCGCTTTTTCAAGCAGTTTTGCTTGGAAGGGCGCATGGATATTGCGTAGCGCATCAAAAATTTATTGAATAGAAACTTACCTGGCCCAAGGGTTCAAACCCACGCTTAGCGAGCAGCGGATAACTTTGCGCGCCGGCATCCACAATCAAACACTGCCCGCCGCGTTCGCGCAGCGCGTGCGCACGCACCGCAGATAGTGCGCCGTGCAGGCCGAGCCGCCGATAGCTGGGATGCGTGCCGCCGCCAAACAGGTGGCCAAACTGCTGGCCCGTGTAGTGGATCATGCCGCCGCTTGCAGCAGCGTGACCTTTCTCATCGAATACACAGAATAGATGCAAGCCATCTTCACGCTTTTCCAGCGCTGGCGCATAGCCTGAGAGCCACAGGGCGTTGTCTTCATCAGGCCAAATGTGGCCATATAAATCAATCAGCGTTTGCAGCTGCGCCGCATTGTTCAGCCGTTCGATGCGGTAGCCTTCAGGCAAACGCAGCGCGTCGTTAAACGCGTTGATATGCAAAGCGCAAAACTGGTTGGCCGGCCCTTCGCCCACAAAGCCGTGCGCAAGCAGCGCGTCGGCAAAGCCGGGCGGCGCATCGTGGCTGTAGAGCTTCCACGTGAGCCGCTTGGCACGGCTTTGATGCCACGCGATTTCTTGCGCGATCAACTGCGCAGAATCATGCGCGGGGTTTTGCCAGAAGACATAGGCCTGCCCGCTGCTAGAGATGCTGCGCGTCACCTCTGCAGTTTGAATCGTTTCATAGCCCGGCAAGCGAATTGCGCGGCGATGTTCTTGGTCGTAGAGCGCGATCAGTTTTTG
>JBOFGW010000450.1:0-2667 GCA_051649325.1 Burkholderiaceae bacterium
ACACACCACCGAAAAAGAAAACGCCCCGCAGCCTTGCAGCCGCGGGGCAAAGCTCGCAGTGACGCGAGAGGAGGCACCATGTCTAGGGGTATGGATCGCATCCGCACTGTTCATGCGGCCTTCCACGCAAAAACGCTTGGAAAGGCGCATGGAATCTGCGGATCGAAAATGGCGGCCGTCTCTCCGGCCTGTCACGACTGTTCGGGGCTCCACCTTGGGCTTGATCCCAAGGCTTAATGAAGACACCCAACGCACTTGCGCCCTCACTCCAGCGCACACCACGCCGTCCTCGTTCTCTCTGGGGTTCGATTCCGCAGTCTTCATGCGGGTTTTGGGGCAAAAATGGCGGGAAAGGCTCATGGAATGTGCGCTTACGCCGATTGCTTGTCTTGCTGTTTGGGCCGAATGGCCAGCAGTTCGGCAGCGGTCACTTGGCCGCCCGTTTCGCGCTCGATCGTCTCGGCGTAGTTTGTTTCGCCCGTCCACTCCGTGCGGGGCAGATAGCCTTGGTCACGCCAATACGTCACGGCCTTGTAGCTCAGCCCGACCTTTGCGGCCAAACCGCGAAGCCCTAGGACGGCGATGGCACGTTTTATCGGATCTGCTGGCATGATGTCGGTATCCATGCCCGTCACTTTAGAATATAAACTTATGATTAGTCAAGAAGCGAAACTTCTTCGTCAGAACTTTATGTTTCGGCCTATGGACGCCGATAAGCAACTGTCAGAATTCGCAGCTAGACTGCACGAGGTTTGTAATGATATGGGCCTGAAAGAGTGGGGCCGTCAAACCGAGCTTGCAGAAAAGTTCAAACCCGCAATTTCGCAAAAAGCGGCCGGGCTGTGGCTAAACGGCAAAGGTTGGCCCAACAAGCATCGAATGAATGAGTTATGTCGGATGGGCGGTGTCCGCCTCGACTGGCTGCAGTACGGTCAGTTGCCGAAACACGAGGGCGTGGTCGACGTAAAAGGGATTTTGCTACCCCAGTTTTTAGACAGCCTCCCCGCAGCAGATGCAAGCGCAGCGGTCGAGTATTGGGAAATGAAGTTGCACAAAAACGTGGAACGCTTGAACCCGCATGAAACGAGCCGTTATCAAGCCATGTTCAATGCGTTCAAGGCCTCGATCCAAAAACGCATGCGATAGGCCCTAAAGCGCACGCTGCAGCGTTTCGCCGCGGTAGGCATGACCAGGTGAATTCGCGCACAACTTATTCCAGGCGCTGACAAAGCGGTTCTTGTCGTGCTCTTGGTGCAAGATCACACCCTTCGGGTCGACAACTGCCACGCCGCGGATGCGCGCATTGAAGCTATTGGTGCCGCTGTACTCCAAGCAGGCGGTCCCATCCCCCATGATGAGCATGCTCGAGACCTTAAACGAATCTGGGTCTTTGGAAGCCGCCTTCAACATCCGCAAACCCGTTAAGCCCCGCTGAAACGCCCGCTCTTTTTCTTCAGCCACTATTTTTTCCACACGGCGCTGCTCCGCACCGAGCTGCGGTTCGGCCGGACGCACCGGCTCTTCCCGCGTCATTTGCGTGCCAAGACACGATGCAATGAGCGCCGCGAAGGCGCCGGCCATGATGATGCTGCTGCGTTTGGTTTCGGTCATGCTGTTCTCCCCGCTCTACCATACATGTAACGCGATGTTTCAATAAAACCCCAATTAGAAGGTTTTCTTCTTGACAATATAGAAGGTTAGGTTCTAAAGTGTGATGCATCAACGGGAGCATCACATGAACACTCGCATTATCTGGTCAGCAGCCCTTCTGCTTGCCGCCACCACCGCCCACGCCGCGGACTTTTCCTTGCACCTGGGCGCGCACCATCTGCAGCGCGAATCGCGCACCGCGCCGGCCATTGGCGCGCAGCTTCAGCGCGGCCACTTCGCTTTGGAGCTATCCGCATGGCGTGACCGCGCGCATGCTAGCCAAGGCGGCGCCTATCTGCACGTACATCCGCTGCGCTTGAACACCGGCTGGTGGGCGCTGCGCCTAGGCGGGTTTGCCGGCGTGCAGACCTTCGGTTCAGTGACCACCACGACCGGCGGCCTAGCCTGCATCGGCGGCCGCTGCTTTGATGTTCCGCCGCTGGTCACCGGCCGCACCCGCGATCGCTTCACCGCCGCCGGCATTTCCACCACATGGACACCCTTCGGCCCGACCCGGCCGGTGTTTCAACTGCGGGTGGATCAGCACCGCAATTTCGGTGCGTCAATCGGCATTGGCCTTTGACTCGCAAGCGTCTGGACTGATGCGCACACAGCCCTTGACCGCCGAAGACATGATCGCCGACCGCGCCGAAGCATTCGGCCGAATGATTCAAAGCACGCGGACGCTGAGCACCGCGTTTGCCGATCTGAATGAGCCGGTCACCGCCCTGCCGATGCGGGCCAAGGGCGTGCCGGCGAATGTGCGCAGCAAGCATATCGCGTGCAAGTTGCTCGCTGAAATTGGAGGGGAATTCGATGACGAATGAAAAACCGGTACCGCTGCCGCATTGCGAACAGAGGATCGACTGGGCGCGCTTAGAAGCCTTGGGAGAAGTCAGAGAAGACTATTGGCGGTACCGCTGGCGGCACGAGAGCGCGAACCGTTGGCATGTCTCTGAAAAATGGCAGTCACCCGACTGGGCCGACAACATAGTTTATGAGATTGTCAAAGGCCCC
>JBOFGW010000451.1:0-1693 GCA_051649325.1 Burkholderiaceae bacterium
ACGCCAAAGTGCCGCAGCCGTTCGACCACCTGCGCGCGCGTGTCACGCTGCGCCTCTTGCTGCGCATAGGCGCGGTCCGCGGCCGATTGCATGGGTCTGCTCATGTGCCGCCTTCGCTGGGCGCCGCAGCCAGCGGCACCACGTGGGCCAGCGGCACCGACACCGTGATCGCACCGCCGTTCTCAAGCAACGCTTCGCGCAGCACGGCGGTGTGGCGGGTCAGCCCCACGAGCCGCATCACCTTGCCGGCGTGCGTGCCGCGCAGCACGCGAACATCATCACCCGACTGCATAGTTGACCTCGATTGCTGAATCGAATCTCAAAAACTGCAGGCAATTCAGCGGCAACTCACGCGACACATTTTCCGAAAACCCAACGAGCGCCTTTCGTTCGATACATGTCTTCTTCATGACCGAGACAATCCTGCATATTTTTCCTCGATGCGCCCCAACAAGGCAGATCGCAGCATCGCCCGACCAAACCTCGCGGCCGAAAAGGCCCGCGACATCACCTGTCACCCAACGCGCCAACGGCCTCACGCCGCCCTCCGCACCGTTTGCCCCGCCCGTGCAATCTGTTCCAGCATGGCCTGCAGCTTCTTCGTCGACTCCACAAACTCGCGCTGCAGCGCCGCGATTTCCTGCGCCGGCTCCACCGGGTGCGGCACCTGATAGCTCAGCGCCGCGGCCAGAAAATCCATCGCCGCGTGACAGCCGGCGTCGCGGCCTAAGCGCATCACCATCACGATTTGATCCAGCGCCAGCTTTTCCGGCCGGTCCGTATTCAGCGCGTTGAGCAGCGCGCGGTGCGCACCGTCCACGCCTTTGGCCGGCCACAAGGCCACGCCCACCACCTTCATGCCACCAGCCGCCTTGATGCATTCGGCCAACGCATCCGCCAAGGTCTCGTTCATGCAGTCGCACCCTTTCCAAACGCTTCCAAATCGCGGTGCGCTGATTTGGAAGCGTGTACGCGCGCCGCTTGCCACAAGGCATGCATGGACAAAAACGACGCCAACCAAGAAAAAGCCCCGCAGCCTTGCAGCCGCGGGGCAAAACTCGCAGTGACGCGAGAGGAGGCACCATGCCTAGGGGTCTGGGAAGAAACCGCACTATTCATGCGGGTTTCGGAGCAAAAATGGCTGGAAAGGCGCATGGCTATTGAACTCATGCTGGATTTTCTTCCTGCGCCTTATGACCTGCGCGCACCAATGGCAAAGTCGCAATGGCATCGCGGAAATCGCCTTCACGATGTCCGCGCAAATAAGCAAAGTATTCGGCCATATCTGGCCTCAAGTCTTCGCATCGCACAGCGCCATTCGTTGCAAGTTCAATCGACACGCATTTGGCCAGCGGCACACCGGCGTTACGCCAATGCTGCACCGTCTGATAGCACTTGACGTTGAGCGCACGGGCCGCGCCTACGGGGCCACCCAAAAGACGGATCGCCTTATCAATCGCTTTTTCATCCATGGCGACAGTGTATACAACATTATCCTGTATGACAACCATAAATTCTTGTAGTGACGCAAGAACTACTTGTCACTACCTTGGGCGCATGGAATCTATACACGCGCGCATCAAGCGAAGACGACTTGCACTGAACCTATCGATGACAAGACTCGCCCAGCAAATAGGCGTTAGTTGGCAGACCATTCAGCAATGGGAAAAAGAAGACGGCACGGGTACGGCAC
>JBOFGW010000452.1:0-7523 GCA_051649325.1 Burkholderiaceae bacterium
CGTTGCCTCCTCGTTGCGGATCGACATCCGCGCCTCGTCGGCGCCTTGCCCTGCGGGCTTTTGACCCCGCTCGCGACCGTGTTTGAGTAGGAGATAGGTTCTATTTTGCAAACTAGAGCGATGCATCCAACCCGGCCACAATGATTTGGATGCACCGCAGCAAGAATCAGGCTATACTCTTACATATCGCAAGTATTTGATTTTATTTGCGTTTTGCTCATCCCCTCCTGCCTGTTTCTGGATTTAGTTCTCTAGCGTTGGTTGGCGGCGATGCAGACAGCCCAGAGCTTGATTGCTGTCTGAACCCTCAACCATTCACGCTCACCTCCAAATTTTTTCGGTGATGTGAATCACATTGCGTGCGTTCTGGCGCGCGATGGACGTTATTGACTTGAAAGACTTGAACATGTTGTTTTCTGAACTGAGCCTGCACCCCCATCTGCAAAAAGCTGTGGTCGATGCCGGCTACGAAACTGCCACCCCCGTGCAGGCGCAAGCCATTCCCATGTTGCTGGCCGGGCAAGACGTGCTGGCGCAATCGGCCACCGGTAGCGGCAAGACCGCAGCGTTTGCGCTGCCCGCGCTGCAAAAATTCATCGGCGGTAAAGAGACTGCCAAAGACGGCTCGCCGCTTGACCGCGTGGTCAAGAAAAAAGGCCCGCGCGTACTCGTGCTGGCACCCACGCGTGAACTCGCGCTGCAAGTAGCCAAAGCGTTTTCTACCTACGGCAAGCATGTCAAAGGCTTGCGTGTGGCCACGGTGCTCGGCGGCGTGCCTTACGGTGCGCAGCTCAAAGCCTTGCGCGGCCCGCTGGATGTGCTGATCGCCACGCCCGGCCGCTTGCTGGACCACTTGGACAACCGCGTGGCGGATCTGTCCGGCGTAGAAATGCTGGTGCTGGACGAAGCCGACCGCATGCTGGACATGGGCTTTATTGAAGACATCGAAGCGATTGCTGCCAAAACCCCGGCTGCGCGCCAGACGGTGATGTTCTCCGCCACGTTTGCCGGCAACGTCGGCGCGCTGGCGGCACGCATGACCAAAGATGCCAAAAAGGTTGAAGTCGCCAACCATACCGATACGCATGAAAACATTACCCAGCGCCTGCACTGGGCTGATGACTTTACGCACAAGAACGCGCTGCTTGATCACGTGCTGTGCGACGTCTCGGTTGAGCAAGCCATCATTTTCACCAGCACGCAGCGCGACGCTGAAAAGCTCGCCTTCCGTCTGGAAGACATGGGCCACAAGGTTGCAGCACTGCACGGCGGCATGCCGCAAGGCAAGCGCACCCGCACGCTGACCAATCTGCGTCACGGCAATCTGCGCGTTCTGGTGGCTACCGACGTAGCGGCGCGCGGCATTGACGTGCCCAGCATCAGCCACGTGATCAACTACGGCATGCCGATGAACCCTGAAGATTATGTGCACCGCATTGGCCGCACCGGCCGCGCTGGCCGCAGCGGTCTGGCCATCACGCTGGCGCAAGCCGATGATGTGGGCATGATCCGCCGCATTGAGCGCTTCACCACGCAAAAAATGCCGGTGGAAGCGATTGCTGGCCTGGAGCCGAAAAAATCTGAGCCGCGCGGCAATGGCGGCGGCGCAGGCCGCAAGCCGGGCGGCAAGCCCAGCAGCGGTGGCCGTGGCCGCCCATCTACGCATGCCAAGCCGGCGCGTTCAGGTTCATGGTCCAGCGAGCCGCGCAAGCCGTCAACCGAAGGCCGCTTTGCAGCGCGCGACAACGCCGGCAACAGCTTTAGCCGCGATGGTGCAGCACGCACCGGCAACCCCGCGCACGCAGAGCGCCGCGCCAGCTTTGGTGCGAATCAAAGTCGCAACGGTAACGGCGGCAATGGCGGTGGATTCCGTGGTGCAGGTTCGCAAGGCCAAGCACGGCCGGCACGTACCCGCTCGTATTGATCGTTTGTAGTTGTTCAAAAAAAAGCCGCGCTGATGCGCGGCTTTTTTATTCTGTCCTTATTCTGTTTCTTGCGCGATATGCCACAGCACGCCGCCGGGGTCGTGCAGAAATAAGACTTTTAGGCCCCACGGCTGAACAGCGGGCGCGGTGGCCTTGGCTTTGGGATAGCGCTCAAGCAGCTTGCTCGACTCAATGTGCTGCCACCACGCATCCACATCCTCCACCATCAGATGCAGCATGTAGTTCTGCGCAAAACCTGCCTCATTGAAATCTTGCAGCAAAAAGCGAAAGTTGCCGGCGGCAAACTCGCACACGTCGCCGTAATCCTCTTGCAGCGCAAACCCCAGGTCTTGATAAAAGCGTTTTGACAGCGCGTAATCGGCTGCCGGAACAAACGCACGCAGATCGGTAATGCCGTTTGGATGCATCAAACACCTCGCAACATCGAAAATTCAAATTTGACTACGCAATATCCATGGGCATTTTCAAGCATTTTTGCCTGAAAAGGCGCATGGATATTGCGTAGTAGTGCATTGAACACCTGCGGTAAGCTCAAGCTAAACCCGACAAGGAGCACGCATGATATTGGAACAACTCTTTCCGAACGGATGGGGCCACTACCTTGCCGGCGGGCTGCTGCTGGGCGTGGCGGTGAGCCTGCTGTTTATCGCCACCGGCTTGATCGGCGGCATGAGTAGCGTGTTTTCTTCCACCTGGTCGTATGTGTCGCGGCTGCCGTTTTTTCAGCAAACCAAATTTGTGGAATCGCGCAATTGGCGGCTGGTGTACGCAGCGGGCTTGATCCTGGGCGCGGCGCTGTGGGCTGCGACGATGGGCAGTGCAGTGGTCACGCAAATCCCGCTATGGCAACTTGCGGTTGGCGGCTTCATCGCTGGCTTTGGCGCGCGCATGAGCAACGGCTGCACGTCTGGTCATGGCATTTGCGGGCTAGCGTCACTGCAGATGCCTTCGCTTACAGCGGTGATCACATTTTTGGCAACAGCGATTGTCACGGCAAATATCGTCAAGTCGTTTGGGGGCGCATGATGAACACCCGCGCACTCGCCTTTGTACTGATCAGCGGCGCACTGTTTGGCTTTGGCTTGTCGCTGTCCACCATGATTCAGCCCGAGGTGGTGCTGAGCTTTCTGCGCTTTACCGACTTTGGTTTGCTACTCGTGCTGGGTGGCGCGGCGGGCGTGACGCTGCTGGCGTATCAGTTCATTCCGCGCATCATGGCAAAGCCATGGTTCGCGGCGAGCTTTGGCAAACATGCGGCAGCAATGAACGCGCAAACCATCGGTGGTGCGGCGCTGTTCGGCATCGGCTGGGGCATCAGCGGTGTGTGCCCCGGGCCGGCGATTGCAGGGCTGGGCGCCGGCAGCTGGCCGCTCATCGTTTCCGTGGCCGCGATGTTTGCTGGCGCGTATGTGCAGGGCAGGTGGTTTGGAAAGTGAATACGCAATATCTATGGATCTTTTGAAGCAAAAATTGCTCAAAACCCGCATGGATATTGCGTGCTCTATTGTTTGACCGCCTCAATCTGAATCAGCAGCCGTACCTTGTCTGAGATGAACGGCCACAGGTAGCCCATGCCGTATTGGCCGCGGCTGATGGTGGCTTCAAAGTCGCCGCCGCATACTTCGCGCTGCACATCTTCACGCTGCAGGCACACAAAGTGGCTGGCCTTGAGGGTGACGGGCAGAGTTTTGTCGCGCAGGGTTAGATCACCGCGCAGCTCAACCAGTTCGTTGTTTTCCCAGAGCATGCGGCTGCCGGTGAAGCGGCCTTCCGGGTAGACCTGCGTATCAAAAAACTCGCTGCTCTTGAGCTTGGAATCAAAGGGCGCCACACCGGTGGACAGCGAAGTCATGTCGATTGTGACATCCACCTTGCCTTTTTGCGTTTCCTTGTCCAGCTCAATGCTGCCGCCCTTGGCCATGAAGCGCCCGCGCGTCGTGCTGGTGGAAAAATGCTTCACTTCCCAGTAGACCACTGCGCGCTTCAGATCAATGTCGTAGGTTTCGGTGGCGGCGTGGGCGGCGGGCGTAGTCGCTGCCAAGCACAGTAGTAATACAAAAGAGTGAAGGGGCTTCATGTTTTTGGCCTATGTGTTTTAGCAGGCAGCGCCCTCACTCTAGCCCTCTCTCGCGCATGCGAGAGAGGGGCTTGAGAGCACGCTACTGCTTAATTGCTTCGATCTGGATCAGTAGACGAATGTTGTCGGGAATCCCCGGCAGCCCGTACTTCATGTCGTACTGGCTGCGTGTCAGTGTGGTTTCAAAATCGCCACCACACACTTGGCGTTTAAAAATCGGGCTGTCGTAGCAGTTGAACAAACTGGCCTTGAGCGTGACCGGATTGGTCTTGCCCAGCATGGTGAGCGTGCCGGCGACTTCGGTCAGTTTGTCGCCATCAAACGTGAACTTGTCGCCCACAAATTTGGCGGTAGGAAATTTGTCTACGTTGAAAAAATCGCCGCTCTTCAAATGCTTGTCAAACGGCGCTACGCCAGTGTTGATCGAAGCCATGTCGATGGTGATCTCGGCCTTGCCTGTTTTGGCGGCGCGGTCGATGGTGATTGCACCTTCTTTCTTGTCAAAGCGGCCGCGGCTGGTGGAGGTGCCAAAGTGCTTGGCCTCCCAGGTCACGAACGTGTGCGTAGGTTCCACGGTATAGGTTTGGGCGCTTGCGCCGAAGGCGGATGTTGCCAATGCGAGCAAAACAACGACTGCTTTTTTCATAAAAACTCCATGTGAGAGTGTGGAGGGTTGAGGAGAAAAAGGTTTACAGCGCCGGCACTCCGGTGAGCGCGAGCTTTACTTTGACCTGTACATCATTGGCCACCAGCGAAGTGTCGTTCCACTCGCCGTCGCCAATTTTGAAATCCAGCCGCTTGAGCGTGAAGCTGCCTTCAGCCCGCGTCACGCCATCTTTCTGCGTCACGGTCACTGGCACCACTACATCGCGCGAGAGGCTTTTGATTGAGAGCTTGCCGGCAATCTCAAACTTGCCGCCACCCAGCGCTTTGACCGCGCTGCTGGCAAAGGTAGCGTTGGGAAGCTTAAGCGAATCAAACCAGCCGGGTTTTTTCAATTCATCTTCTGTTTCTTTGGCGCCGGTAGCCACGCTGGTCAGATCCACCGTGAAGTTGACCTTGCTGGCCTCGGGCTTCTTGGGGTCAAACGTGCTTTGCACATCGAACTTGGTGAACTTGCCGTCCACTGGCACGCCCATCTGCTTGCTGATAAACACAATCTCGCTTTGCGCGGGAACGAGTTTTTGCTGCGCTTGCGCAGAAAGAGCCAAGCCGACCAGCGCCACGGCCACTAAGGGTTTAGCAAATAACTTCAACATCATGACTGCAACCTTTCAGAGTTCAATGAAGTAGCGCTTTTAGGAGTTTTTTCCAAACGGCAGCATGCGCGCCATCAGCCCGTCGCGGTTCACCAGCTGGTGCTTCAGCGCCGCCGCAATATGTACCACCACTACCGCGGCCAGTGAGAATGCCAGCACCATGTGCACCTGCTTGAGCACCTGCGCCAACTCGCGGCTCTTGGGTACAAAGTCCGGCAAGGGCAGCACGCCCAGGTACACAATCGGAAAGCCGCTCGCGGAGCTGTGGGCCCAACCACTTAACGGCACTGCGAAGAACAAGACATACAGCAGCATGTGCGCCGCATGCGCGGCTTTGTTTTGCCAGGCCGGGTTGCCCGTGGGCAAGGGCGGCGGCTTGTGCGTTAAGCGCCAGAGCAGCCGCAGCGCAGAGAGCGCAAGGATCGTGACACCAATCCACTTGTGATAGTTGTAGAGCTTTAAGCGGCTGGGCGACATCTGCAAATCGACCATGTAAAAGCCCATCGAGAATCCGCCAATGATGAGCGCGGCCGCCAGCCAGTGCAGCACCATGGCAGTAGTGGTGTAACGCGCGGGAGCGGTGGAGAATCGGTTCATGGGGCAGCTACGTGTTAGGGTTGAATTTGGATGTCGATCACACTGGATTAGTTAGGCAATGATGAGCAATTACGCAATATCCATGCGGGTTTTGGGGCAAAAATAGCTCAAAAAGCGCATGGATATTGCGTAGAGGCGATTTCATTGCCAGCTCAAAACCACTCCAACCATCTTTCCGCGCACTTGCGCAACGCACCAAATCCCAAAACCGCTACCTTATTGATATTTGATTAGTAGATCATCTAGCATTTTATTGACTCATTGTTTCTTATTGGTTGATGATTAAGTGGATTCCCTGACCAGCATGGAGGTTTTTCGCACCGTGGCGGAGCTCAAGAGCTTCGCTGCCGCGGCGCGCCGCTTGGGTATGTCGGCGGCGATGGCCAGCAAACACGTCATGCACTTGGAGGCGCGCCTGGCCACGCGGCTGCTCAACCGCACCAGCCGGCATGTGAGCTTGACCGAAGCAGGCGCGATTTACTTCGATCAAACCCGCCAGATGCTGGATGATCTGCGCGAGGTAGAAACCGCGGTCAGCCGCGCATCCGTCGTGCCGCGCGGCGTGCTCAAACTCAGCGCGCCGGTGTGGATCGCCAACCCGCAGTTTGTCGCCGTGCTGGCCGATTACCGCGCGCGCTATCCCGAAGTAGCGCTCGATATCGATCTGTCCGGCCGCATGGTCAACCTGGTGGAAGAGGGGTTTGATCTGGTGCTGCGCGTCTCGGCCTCGCCGGGCGATAACTTAGTCGCGCGGCCGGTCGCACCCGTGAGTTTTTGCATGGTCGCCGCGCCCGCTTACCTGCGCAAAGCCGGCCGGCCGCAGAGCCCGGCGCAGCTGGCCGGCCACAAGCACCTGTTCTATTCGCATATTCCGCTGGCCAACGGCTGGAGCGTGCGCGCCTTGCAAGCGGACGGCAGCGCAGGCGAGCGCGAACTCATCAAGGTTGAGCCCGTGCTGCTGAGCACCAACGAATCGCTGCTGCATCTGGCCGCGCTGCAAGGCATTGGTATCGCGGTGCTGCCGCGCTGGCTGGTGCAGCAAGATGTGCATGACGGCCGGCTCGAACTGCTGCTACCCAACCACCAGTTCTTACAGGCCACCATGCACGCGCTGTATCCGAGTCGTAAGTTTTTGTCTTCCAAAGTGCGGACGTTTGTGGATTTTTTGGCGGGGGAGCCGAGGATGCGGTGAAAGAAGGATGTCGTTCCGGCGTAGGCCGGAATCCAGTTTTTGCGTCGCTCACGCGCGTAAGCGGCACTAATCTCTCCCCTCTCCCATGGCGGGAGAGGGTTAGAGGCGAAGCGGGGGTTTCGAGCCGCATGCGGCGAGCCCGCTGAGCGACTCCGGCTTGCAAGCCGGTGCGCGTCCTGCAAGGGAGGGCAGCTCACACGCTGATGCGTATCCACCGTTCGCCCTGAGCTTGTCGAAGGGTACGAACGGGTTGCGGCATTTGCCGGGGGTTGCCCGGCGGCAAGTCACTTTTCTTGTCTTGCCAAGAAAAGTAACCAAAAGAAGGCGCGCCCACTACAGCGGCCCTGCGGGCTGCCCACTTTTGCACTTTGCTTTGCGGCGGGCAAAAGAACTCGCTTCGCTCAGACAGCTTTGGCCCGAAACCCCACAAAGCAAAGTACAAAAGCGGCGCT
>JBOFGW010000453.1:0-2174 GCA_051649325.1 Burkholderiaceae bacterium
GTTGATTGGCGCAGCGAAATTGCTTCCGAGGCTAGAAAAAGCGTGCCCTATGGCTTTGTTCGCGGACTTAAGGACATTGTCGATACCGGCGCAAGAGCGATCGCGTCACCGTTCGGTTATGGCGATGCAGTTGCCGACCAAAACAAGCGGGGGAAAGCGGAATTTGATAAGCAAACGGAAGGCTCGTTTACGGCTGGTCTTGGGCGCGTTATCGGAAACGTGACCGGGGCGCTTCCTTTGGTTGCTGGCGCAGGAGCAGCGACAACCGCAGCGGGTCTGCCAAGACTAGGCAGCGCAATTGCGTCCTCTGGTATGTCTGCTGGCTCTTTGTTGCCGCGCGTTGCCGGAGGCGCAGCGGCTGGCGGGATTTCTGCTGCTGCGGTCGATCCAGGTTCGGCGGCGACAGGCGCGGCCATAGGCGGTGCTTTCCCTCTTCTTGGCGCCGGGCTAGGTGCGTTAAAAAACGTTGCGCCGAAGCCGGCGGCAGTCAAGGCCGCGCGCGACGCCGGAATGACGCTGCCGGCGCGCGACGCCGGGTCTGGCATGCTTGGATCTACGCTTGAAGCGATCGGAGGTAAGGCTGAGACCGCTCAGATTGCATCGTTGCGTAATCAAGAGCGTGCTTTACAGGCCGCTACGAAAGCGATTGGCGCAAAGAACCTTGATCCCGCTGAAATCGCATCTATCAGGGAGGCAGCATACAGGTCTGGCTACGAACCGGTGCGCAGGGCTGGAACGCTCCAGGGCGACTCGCAGTACTTCAGCGAGCTACGAGCGGCGGCAGCGCCGTTCAAAAACCGGGCGTTTAAGGCCACTGGAAATCCAAAGGTTGAAGCGCTTGTAGACGATTTCGCGCAGCCTCAATTTGACGCTACGGACGCGATCGATGGTATTCGCCGCGTAAGGGAAATGGCTGACGAGGCTTATGCAGCCGGCAACAAAAGCGAAGGCAAGGCATACAAAGCAGTGGCAAACGCTCTAGAGGGCGCTGTGTCTCGCAATTTGAACCCGCAAATGCTGAAAGGCTATCAAGAAGCACGCGAGATGATCGCCAAGACTTACAGCATAGAAAATGCCGCAAGAACTGGCAACCTCGGGCGCGGGCTTGGAGCGCAACTCAAAAAGGGCAGGCCATTGACCGGTGAACTAAGGTCTGTTGGATCTGCCGCCGCAGAGTTCCCGCATCTGTTCAAAAACATTCAGGGCGTAAATCCGTACAGTCGACTTGATACAGCGGCGGCCGGGGCAAGCGCCGCGCTTCAGTCTCCGACCTTGCTTGCGCTTGCGACCGGGAAACCTTTTGCGCGCAATCTTTCGCTCAATCCTACAATCCAAAACATCGGACTAAACCAGATGCCGCAATCGCTGCAAGAATTGCTCGCAATGGGGCTTGCTCAATCAACCTCACAAAGGAACTAAAAATGGACGTCTTTTTCACCCTAATCGCAGCCGCAATTGGCGCCGCCGCAGGCGCGGCTGCTGCCGTATGGCAAGCGCTGAAGAAATGGGACGAGCGCGAAACCGCCGCGTCCGCTAAAGGAGGCGGCGGCAGCGGAACCGGCGAGCGCCCACCCGGCGGCTAAATGAATCGGCTTGCTGCGCTGCTTGTATTTTTAGTTTTGGGCCGTTACTTCATTATGGATGGCGTTCCGGGCGGCATATTTTCAGCGCCTCAAATAGAGTACATGAAGGGCGGCGTTTTTGCGGCTGCACTGTGCGCGATCGTGCTGTTTGCGATCGTGCTGCCGCAGCCGCGTAGTTTGGCGCGATTCATCGCTGCGCTGTGCTGCACGATCGGCATCATCGAAAGCCTCATGTTGTCCGTATGCATGGCCGGATGGCGCTTGATCGGAAAGCAGCCCTGGGATTTGCCCGCTGGCGTGCCGATGTGCTCTGCGCTGACCGGCGCCCCGGTGCGTGAACTGGCGTTTACACTTTATTTCATCGTCTTGCTAGTGGGGGTCGCAAAATGGCGCCATCATCGCCACCAGACTTG
Organism: Burkholderiaceae bacterium; assembly: GCA_051649325.1. GTDB lineage: Bacteria > Pseudomonadota > Gammaproteobacteria > Burkholderiales > Burkholderiaceae_C > JBJOQV01. Next base: position 1,997 of record JBOFGW010000453.1, read on the forward strand.
ATTGGGTTGCTGGTGCTGCTGTTTGCGGCGGTCGCCAGTCAAGAGATCGCAAATGCAACGGCCGCCTACGTCGCGATCATGGCGCTTGCAACTGCCGGAGCGATGCTTGCTCTAACAGGTTCTGAGCAAAAGCGCACAGTTGCGCAGAATATCGGCTTCGTTGCGGTTCGAGTGCTTG
>JBOFGW010000454.1:0-17526 GCA_051649325.1 Burkholderiaceae bacterium
CTCGATGCACTCTTCAACGGCCTTGAGCCAGGAAGCCCGCGCTTGCTGTTCAAGGGCGGGACATCTCTCTCCAAAGCATTTGGCTTGATCCGGCGCTTCTCGGAAGATATCGACATCACGGTCTTCCGCGCCGACATCGGCCAAGATGTCGAGGCTGAGGCCCTCGACGGTCTCACCGGCAAGCAGCGCCGCAAACGGCTCGATGCCATCCGCAAGGCTTGCCAGGCCTACCTGCAAGGTTCGCTCACGAACCAGCTCCACGACCTCGCCAGGGCAGCGATTGGCAAGGATCTCTACCGCCTCGAGCCCGACCCGGACGACAAGGACGGACAGACTTTGCTTCTCTGGTACCCGGCGGTCACGGAGCGCGATGCGTATATCCGCTCCGCGGTCAAGATCGAGTCCGGCGCGAAGTCGGCGCTGGACCCGCACACCACCGCAGCCGTCACGCCCTATGTCGCTGAGGACGTGTCCGATCTCGACCTGCGCGTCCCCGGCATCACGACCGTGCGGCCCGAGCGGACGCTCTGGGACAAGATCGCCATTCTGCACGGGCTGCGGCAGTGGTACGAGCGGCGCGGCGAACTGAAGCAGGGCGGGCAGCGAATTTCGCGACACTACCACGACGTGTTCAGACTAATTCAGGGCGCGGAGGGCAAAGCCTGGATCGCCGACCAGACCCTTGGCGCAGACTGCGTCCTGCACGCGCGCCTCTTCTTTGGCAGCCCCGACCTCGGGCTGGAATTGGCACGGCCTGGCAGCTTTACGCTGCAGCCGACAGCGCCGATGCGCGAGGCCCTTGCCCGCGACTACGCAGCCATGGTCGGCATGGTCTTCGGCGATCCCCCACCGCTCGACGACGTGCTTCAAGGCATCGCGACCCTCGAACGGACCATCAACGCCTGACGGTGCCTTGACCCACAAGATTGCTGGCATAGGTCGGGCTCTCTGGTCTGCGACCCGCGCGATCGTGAATGTCAGCAGTGCGGTAAATCGCGACACTCAAGCGACCCATGCCGAGCGTCGCTTTTTGGCCGGTCCGGGTCTTTCAGGGACGCGCCGTAAGCTGACCGCCGTCAGGCCACGCAGGTATGGCCAAGATCAGCAATCTGGCCAAGCCGCGAATTCATGCAGCCGGCCAAAAGCAGGCATTCAGGATCGGAATTTGGATGACCACGATGAGATACTTGACGTTCAAACGCAATTTGCGCGATCACGCCACCAGTCGTCATTCAAACTCCCCAGCGTAGTGCAGCGGTGTGTACCGGCTGATCCCACAGTGCCAGCATGTTCTGATCAACCGCGGTCATGGTGATGGAGCAGCCCGCCATTTCCAAAGAGGTTACATAAGAACCCGTGAGGTGGCGCACAGCCTTGATTCCGCTGGCCGCCAAAATCTTGCGCGTCGCGTTGACCATCAGATACAGCTCCAGCGCCGGCGTTCCACCAAAACCGTTCACCAGCAAAATGACCTCCTGACCAGGCTTCAGCGACAGATCCTTCAATACCGCTGCAGCCATCTCGGCGGCGATTTCATCCGCAGCGGTCAGCTTCACTCGGCGACGGCCCGGCTCACCGTGAATGCCAACGCCCATCTCCATTTCGTCATGCCCGATCTGGAAGGTCGGCGAACCTGCCGCGGGAACAATGCACGATGTCAGGGCAACGCCCATTGAGGCGGTCGCCTTGTTCACAGCATCCCCCAGAATCTTGAGGTCAGCGAGTTTGCGGCCTTGCTCGGCGGCGGCGCCGACTAGTTTCTCCACAATCAAGGTGCCTGCCACGCCACGCCTACCCGTGGTGTAGGTGGAGTTTTCAACCGCGACATCGTCATTCACGATGACTGTTGCATTTTCTTGCTCCAGCATCTCGGCGGCCATTTGGAAGTTCATCATATCGCCAGAGTAGTTCTTCACAATGAACAGAATCCCGGCGCCGGTACCCGTCGCTTGCGCGGCTGCCAGCATCTGGTCCGGTGTGGGCGAAGTAAACACCTGGCCGGGACATGCGGCATCCAGCATTCCCAGACCGACAAAGCCGGCGTGCAAAGGTTCATGACCGGATCCCCCGCCTGAGATCAGCGCCACCTTGTTCGGCTTGACATGGCGCCGGCGCACGAATTGCCGTTCCGGCCCTAGCGCGACAATGTCTGCATGGGCAGCGGAAAAACCCTCCAGCGACTCCGCAAGAACGTGGTCAACATGATTGATCAGCTTTTTCATAGGCAATCCAAAAAGTGAACGTCAGCCAATTGGCTAGGAATGATCGCAGATAGTGCAAATGATCAAGGACATGGAGTGCGAACCCGGGTCGACATGCCCCAAAGCGCGATCCCCTAAAAAAGAGGATCTGCCCTTGGTCGCATTCATCTGCGCGGTCGCCGCTGCGCTATCAATTGCGCACTGCCTGACCCGTGCTTTCAACGCGGCGGTGTCCGTGTGCTGCCCGCTTTGGGCAATCACTTGCTGAACCGGCGCAAGAACATCCAGCAAGGTCTTTTGACCCACTTCAACCTTACCTAGTCGCTTGAGCGCATTGATGGCGGCCTCCAGTGCGTGCGCAAGATCGGCCGGCCTTGGCGCGTTCGGCAGTTCTTTGGCCAGCGTCACCAACAAGGTACCAAACACCGGGCCTGACGATCCGCCGATGGTTGACATGCAGGTCATGCCCATGATCTTCAGCATTTCATTGAGCGATTGGCCTTGCATCTGCGGCAGCTTGGACTGAATTGCTTGCGCACCGCGTTTCATATTGATACCGTGATCGCCGTCACCAATGGCCTGATCCAGTGCGGTCAATTCCTCGGTATGGTCAATGAGCATCTGGGTGACTTGAGTGATGACTTCTACGTGATTGCTTACCACAGTTGAACTCCTTTTTTCTCGATGTGCGCTTCAGTCGGCAATGCGCTGGCCTGCGGCGTCAAACCAGAACGGCCGAACAACCTCCACACTTACTTGCTGCCCGACTACGTAGACGGCGCCCGGCGGCGCCACTGTCACCACATCGGGACCGGTCGCCCCCTCAAGCGCTAAATGCACTAAATGTTGATCACTCAATTGCTCACTGCGCCTGACGGTCGCACGTATTCCGCCCGCGTCATGCAGCCGAATCTGTTCCGCACGCGCCCCAACCGTCACCGTGCCGGGCGGCGCGGCAATTCCGTTCAACGAGGCACACGCAATCAAGTTAATCCGTGGCGAGCCCAATCGCGAAGCCACGTAGCTGCTGCACGGATCTTCATAAATCTGCTGTGGCGTGCCTAACTGAACCAGCTTCCCGCGGTCAAGCACACCAATTCGATTGGCCAGCGTCATCGCTTCAATTTGGTCGTGCGTCACGTAGACCACGGTCGCGCCTAAATCTTGCTGGATACGTTTGAGTTCTAGACGTAGATCGTTACGCAGCTTGGCATCCAAGGAAGAAAGCGGCTCGTCCATCAAGGTCACAGCCGGGCTGCGAACCAGCGCTCGGCCAATCGCGACCCGTTGCATTTGTCCGCCAGAAAGCTTGGTTGCGGGGCTTTTAAGCTTGTCGTCGATCCGCAGCATGCGCGCAACTTCCTCGACCTTGCGCTTGATCTCGGCCTCGGGCGTGCGCCGCATTGGCGAACGCAATGGGAAGGCCATGTTGTCAAACACGCTGAGGTGGGGGTAGAGGGAGTACTGCTGAAAGACAAAGGTGACGTCGCGCAAGGCCGGGGCAACGTGGGTCATGTCCCGGCCGCCAATATGGACCGTTCCGGTATCGGCCATTTCCAACCCGGCGATCAGGCGCAACGTGGTGGTTTTACCGGCGCCGCTGGGACCAAGCAACACGATGAACTCGCCGCTGGCAATCTCCAGGTTCAGATTTTCAATGGCGTGAACCGCGCCAAAGCGCTTGCTGACACCGCGCAGGTCTAAATCAGCCACGCCGCGCCTCCTGGCGGGCGGCGCCGCTTGCTTCATGCAATGCCGTGCGCAAGGAACGGCCACTGGTTTGATCAAATACGGACACTGCCGGCGCATGAAACGTTAGGCCAACATGATCACCACGCTGCGCACGTACGCCGATAGGTAGCTTGGCGCGCAGCAAGGCGCCCTGGGACGTACTGAGCGAAACTATTTGACTGGTGCCCAGGTACTCGGTGCCCAGCACTTCGGCACGCAAATTGGAGCGATCCGAAAATCCAACATGCTCCGGACGCACACCATATAGCAAAGCACGATTCGATACTTCCTCTTTCAAGGTTGGAATACCCACTTCCGTGCCTTGCACCATGACCTTTTGCGCCCCTGGTAAGAGGGCCGCTTCAAATGGCAGAAAATTCATCGCCGGCGAACCCACAAAGTCCGCGACAAACACGCTGGCAGGCCGCTCGTACACCTCCTGCGGAGGGCCAAGCTGCTCGATGACGCCCTGGTTCATGATGGCGATGGTGTCCGCCATCGCCATTGCTTCCAACTGGTCGTGCGTCACATAGACGGTGGTGGCGTGCAGCCGGTCATGCAGGTTTCGCAGCTCCATGCACATCACTTCGCGAAACTCGGAATCCAGCGCACCGAGCGGCTCGTCCATCATGAACGCAAGCGGCTGACGCACGATTGCGCGGCCCAAGGCCACGCGCTGCCGGTCGCCGCTGGACAACCCGGAAACAGGCTTATCGAGCAAGTGCGTGATCTGCAGTGTTTCAGCGGCCTGCTTGACCCGGCGTTCAATTTCCGCGGCAGAACTGCCCTGAGAAACGAGTGGAAACGCAATGTTCTTGCGTACATTCATATGCGGGTAAAGCGCAAACATCTGGAATACAAAGGCAATGTCCCGCATGGACGCGCGCTTGAACGTGACGTCCTCATCGCCGAGAAATATTCTTCCTGATGTCGGTAACTCCAGGCCCGCGATCATGCGCAGGGTGGTGGTTTTGCCGCATCCAGATGGCCCGAGCAAACAGAAAAATTCACCGTCGCTCACGGTGAAGGATGATTCCTTGACCGCGGTAAAGCTGCCGAAGGATTTATGGAGCTGTTCAACCCGGATCTGCGCCATGGATTCGCTACTCCGGAAACTTTGACACGACCATGAACATCACGGTTCCGAACAGCATGGTCACGAAGGAATAGGTATACAGCACCAAGGCAAAGGGCTGCAGCAGCATAAAGATACCCAGCGCAATGATGCTGCAAGCAACCAGCTCCAGCCGGCCACGCCGCAGCCAGGTTGGCCAGCGGCGCCCGGAGTTGCCGGATGAATACGGATTCATTTACGCACCGCGCCGAAGGTAATGCCGCGCAGCAGATGTTTGCGCAGCAAAATCGTGAATACCAGGATCGGAATCAGAAACAGCGTAGTGCCGGCGGCCACTGCCGGCCAATCCTGCCCGCCTTCGCCGATGATGATGGGAATAAACGGGGGGGCAGTCTGGGCTTCACCGCTGGTCAGCAGCACCGCAAAGGCATACTCGTTCCATGCGAAGATCAGGCAAAAAATCGCTGTCGCGACGATACCGGTGGTGGCCTGCGGCAGCACCACCTTGCGAAAAGCCTGCAATCGCGTATATCCGTCGACCATCGCAGCCTCCTCGTATTCACGCGGAATCTCGTCGATGAAGCCCTTGAGCAGCCATACGGCCAGCGAAACGTTGACCGCGCTGTACAGCAAGATCATGCCAAGCTTGGTATCGGACAGACCCAGTTCACGGTACATCAGGTAAATCGGAATCGCGACCGCAATCGGCGGCATCATCCGCGTGGAGAGAATGAAAAACATCAGATCGTCTTTGCCAGGCACCTTGAAGCGACTAAATGCATAGGCTGCCATTACGCCGAGCCCCACGGACAAAATGGTGGAGCCGACGGCGATCATGAGTGAGTTAATAAATCGAGGGATGTAGTTGGACCGACTCACCACCACCATGCTGTTGCTGCGTGCGATGCGTTCACAGGCATCGTCTGCAGGTGGCAGGCTCTTGATGTATTCCTCGGTCTGGCGTGATCGCGTGGTGAACAAGTTGCAGTACCCCTCGATCGACGGGGAAAACACGACCTTGGGCGGATAGCTGATCGAATCCGGCGGGCTTTTGATGCTGGTGAGCAGGATCCACCCTAAGGGCACCAACGTGACGACCGCATACAGCACCACAATCACCATGGCGATGCGCTTGGATAACGATGTCGGTTCAACGACCGAATGTGCTGTGCTTAGGCCTTTGCGCATATCGGCTACCGGTTCTTCACGGCGTTGAGCGCCTTGACGTAGATGTTCGCAAGGCCAAACACGGCCACGAACAGGATGATCGCCAAAGCCGATGAGTAGCCGGTGCGCCACTTCTCAAAGGCTTCACGCTTGAGAGTGATTGATACGACTTCAGTGGTTGAGCCCGGCCCGCCGTTGGTAAGCAAGTTCACAAGATCGAACATCTTGAAATTTTCGATACCGCGAAACAGCACCGCCAACATCACAAACGGCAGCACCATCGGCACCGTGATGCTCCAGAACTGACGCCACGCAGAGGCGCGATCGACTTCGGCCGCTTCATAGATATAGTCAGGAATGCTGCGTAGGCCGGCCAGGCAGATCAGCATCACATAAGGGGTCCACATCCAGGTATCCACAATGACAATGGCCCAGGGCGCCAGTTTGACCGAGCCCAGCATTTCGAATGAGGATGGCGCAATGCCGGTGAAAAACGACACCACGTAATTGAAAAGTCCAATTTGCGGCTGATACAAAAATGCCCAGAAGTTGCCCACCACCGCTGGCGACAACATCATCGGAACCAAGATCAAGGTGGTCCAGAAACCGTGGCCACGAAACTTGCGGTCGATCAGATAGGCGAGCGTGAAGCCGATCAGGGTTTGCAGCGCGATCGTCCAGAATAAAAAATGCGCGGTGGCCTGCATGGCACTCCACACATCAGGGTCGGTGAGGATGGAGGCGTAATGATCAATGCCCACGTTGACAACCTCGGCGTTGGGCCGATTCGCACGGAAGTTGGTAAATGACAATCGAACGGTCCAGATCAACGGGAAGATATTGATGGCCAGCAGCAGCAGCATCGTCGGCGCGATGAAGAGCCACGCGATCGCCCGGTCCGACAGGCCGCGCATGCGCTGCGCGAACTGCGCGGGCGTGGCCTGCGCAGCGCGTACCGCAAGAGAATCGGGAGTGCTCATTGGATTGTCACTTCAGTATGGGCGGCTTGGCCCGCGCTTCTGAAACCACCGATGCGCGGGCCACTATCGACTTACTTCAGCTTGCCATCTTCCTTGAACACTTTCTTCCAGTCGGCGACCAGACCGTCCAGCGCTTCCTTGGCAGTGCCTTTGTCGGCCACGACGAAGTCATGCACACGCTTTTGCTCGGCCAGCAGCAACTGCGCATAGCTGGGCTCGGCCCAGAAATCCACCACCTGATCCATCGCGGTCAAGAACTGCGCGGCAAACGGCGCACTCTTGGTGAAGCCGGGGTCTTTGAGCACCGCGTTATGGCATGAATAGCCGCCCAGCGACCACCATTTCTTCTGCACGTCGGCCGAGGCAAACCATTTGATATAGGCCAGCGCTTCAGCGCGGTTGGGCGAGTATGACACGACCGAGATGCCCTGACCACCGAGCTGCGAGCCCTTCGTTTTATCCGACGGGTTCACGAAGAAGCCGATTTTTTCGCCGCCCACATTCGGATCCTTGTACAGCCCGGGGAAGAAAGCGAACCAGTTCATCATCATGGCCACCTGGCCGGACTTGAAGGCATCCAGCCCCTCGCCCATATAGGAGTTGGTCAGCCCCGGCGGGGTGCAGCACTTGTACAGGCTCTTGTAGAACTCCAGCCCTCTGACGGCGTCGGGTCCGTTAACAAAACCGTCCATTGCGTAAGGCTTCTTCGGATCCTGATACTTGAAACCCATGGGATAGAGCACATTGCTCACGCCCATGGTGATGCCTTCGCTGCCGCGCTCGGTGAAGAGGTATGTGCCGTAGACCTTCTTGCCGTCGATTTGCCGACCCGAGAAGAATTCAGCCACTTGCTTGAACTCGGTCCAGGTCTTGGGCGCTTCCAGTTCACGGTTATGCTTTTTCTTGAACTCCGCGCGCAGCTCCGGTTTGGCGAACCAGTCCTTGCGGTACGTCCAGCCTAGAGCGTCACCCATTGCCGGCAGTGCCCAATAGTTGGGCGTGCCCTTGGGCCATTCCGCGTAACCGGTCACCGTCGCGGGCGCGAAGTCGCTGATCTTGATGCCTTCTTTTGCAAAGAAGTCGTTGAGCTTGACGTAATGGCCACTTTCCGCCGAACCACCGATCCACTGACTATCACCAATGATCAAGTCACACAGCTTGCCTTTGCTGTTGAGTTCGTTGAGCATGCGGTCGGCAAAGTTCGGCCAAGGCACAAATTCAAACTTCATCTTCACCCCGGACTTGGCGGTGAAATCCTTGGACAGCTCAACCAGTGCGTTGGCCGGATCCCATGCGGCCCAGCACAACGTAATGGTCTTGCCTTGCGCCTGCGCGCCCATACTGGCCAAACCGAGCACTGCCGCTGTTGCGAGGGAGGCCACCCTCGGCAGCTTGTTGAACAATTGCTTCATTTCCATAGTCTCCTCTGGATGGGTTTCCGTGCCCGGCGACACTGACAAGCCCGTGCCCTTGCACGTATCTGACGGCCGTTCAATGCAAATTCTCGGCAGTCAAGATTTCTACACGCGGCTGCACCACATTCAGCGCCCCCCGTACGTTTTCGCACAGCGCACGCAACACATGCGCTGCGGTCAATACACAGTAATGAACGTCCTGGTGCAGGACATAGGACACCGCACCGCTTCTGAGCAAATTCTGGTGTTTCTCATTCAAGTCATGCACAGTGACACCAACGCTGCCGGCCAGCCCAACCGACTCCAAGGCCTTCACCACGCCCACACTGCCCGATCCGACGTTATAAATACCGGCAACGCGGTGCAGATCGACCTGCTTCTTTAAGAACCGCTGTAGCGCCTTGGCCGCGCCGGTATCGTCGCCAGGCAAATCGGGGGTGCGCAGCACCCGCAGTTTGGGGAAGCGCTCTTCCAGCACTTGTGCAAAACCAATGCGTCGTTCGATCTGCGCGGACAAGCGGGTCGCCTGTGACGAAAGCAGGAAAGTATCTCGCCCGGTGCTGGCCATACGTGCCAGCAACAGACCCGCCGTACGGCCGGCAGCGCGATTGTCGGCGCCAATATGCGTCTCACGCATGGAACCAGCCACATCGGAAAACAACGTGACGACATGCACCCCGGCGCGCACGAGCGCGTTGATGGCCAATTTGACGGCGGGCAAATCCGGGGCCATCAGCGCAATCCCGTCCGAATCCACCATCTCGGCCAGCCGCGCGGCAAATTGATTGGCATCTGCAGCATCAATCTGATGCGTGATCTCGGTGATGCGGCGGTGGCGAAAATCACCTGCCGCCTGAGCGATCTGTCGCTCGAGCAGTTCCGCGAACGGGCTACCGTCTGCCGGCAGTACATACGAGAAACGGAAATTATGCGATTGCCGAGGGCGCCCACGCACAGGCAGCGGCCCCATTTCGGTGGCCACCTGCAGGACTCTTTGCACCGTATCTGCGTTCACACCCGGGCGGCGATTGAGCACGCGATCTACGGTGGCCGTACCCACGCCCGCTTGGCGGGCGATATCGGCGATGGTGGCGGGTTGGGACATAGAGGCGCAATAAAGTTGACGAATACTAAATTCTCAAAATAAATAAATCAATCAAAACATGATGTATTTCATGCTGCATCGCAACAGATCAATCCCGTCGTGCTGCAGCCTGCTTACGCTGCAGGGCTTACCCAGCGGCCACCTCGTGCGGAGGAGGCGATGGCGGCCTCAATGAACGCTACCCCTTTGATGCCGTCTTCAAGGGTTGGGAAGTGCATTGCCTTGTCCCGCTTACCGCCCTCTTTTCTGGCCCAGCGGATTGCCTGGGCGATTTCTGAATACAGGGTCGCAAAACCTTCCAGGTACCCCTCGGGGTGGCCGGCGGGAATCCGCGTCACCCGGGCCGCTGCCGCATTGGCCGCGCCGGTACCGCGCGAGAGAATTTGGGTGGGCTTGCCAAGCGGCGTGTAGTAAAGCTGGTTGGGCTGTTCCTGCGCCCAGGCCAGGCCCCCCTTGCTGCCGTAGACACGGATGCGCAGCGCATTCTCATTGCCGGGTGCGACCTGGCTGGCCCAGAGCATGCCGCGCGCGCCACCCGCGTAGCGCAGCAGAATCTGCGCGTTGTCGTCCAGCTTGCGGCCCTTCACAAAGGTCGTCAGGTCGGCACTCAACTCAGCGACTTCCAAACCGGTGATGTAGTGCGCCAAGTTGTACGCATGCGTACCGATGTCACCAATGCAGCCGCCGGCGCCGCTGCGCATGGGATCGGTGCGCCAAGCCGCCTGCTTTTGCCCTGTAGCCTCCAGCCTCTCAGAAAGCCAGTCTTGCGGATACTCCACTTGAATCACGCGCAGCGTGCCGAGCGCGCCGTCCGTCACCATTTGCCGGGCATGCCGCACCATGGGATACCCGGTGTAGTTATGCGTCACCGCGAAGATGCGCTTTTGCTTGTGCGCAAGCACAGCCAGCGCGCGCGCGTCCTTGAGCGTGGTGGTCACCGGCTTGTCGCAAATCACATGAATGCCCGCGCGCAGAAATGCTTGGGCAACCGGGAAATGCATGTCATTGGGCGTCACAATGCTCACGGCTTCTATCCCGTCGGGACGCGCCGCTTCCGCGGCCGCCATCGCCGCAAAGTCGGTGTACACACGGTCTGGCGCCAAACCAAGCGTCCGCCCCGAGCGGCGCGCCTTCTCTGCGCTTGCCGACAGCGCTCCAGCGACCAGCATGTAGTGATCGTCCAGCCGCGCCGCGATCCGGTGCACCGCGCCGATGAAAGCGCCTTCGCCGCCTCCGACCATGCCCAGCCGGATACGTTTGTCCGCAGCAACTGCCTTGCCTGGTGCGATTGTCATAGCCCGAGCATCCGTTTGATCTGTTTGTGATCGGTGCCGCCGCTGGCAAAATCATCAAAGGCTTTTTCCGTGACGCGGATGATGTGATCGCGGATGAAGACCGCGCCTTCGGCAGCACCTTGTTCAGGATGTTTCAGGCAGCATTCCCACTCCAGCACAGCCCAGCTTTTGTAGTTGTACTGGGCCATTTTGGAAAAGATCGCGCCAAAGTCCACCTGCCCGTCACCCAGAGAGCGAAAGCGCCCTGCCCGCTCAATCCACGGCTGATAGCCTGAATAGACGCCTTGTTTTCCAGTCGGTCGAAACTCGGCATCTTTGATATGCAGTGCCTTGATGCGTTCGTGATAAATGTCGATGAACGCGAGATAATCCAGTTGCTGCAAAACAAAATGCGATGGGTCGTAGTTGATGCAGCAGCGCCGATGGCCTTTGACGCGTTCAAGCAGCATCTCAAAGGTCGTGCCATCGAACAAATCCTCCCCCGGGTGCAGCTCAAAGCACACGTCGCACCCAGCGTCATCGAAGGCATCGAAAATCGGCCGCCAACGCTTGGCCAGTTCGTCAAATGCCGCCTCAATCAATCCGGCTGGACGCTGCGGCCAGGGGTACAAATAAGGCCAGGCCAGCGCACCGGGAAAACTCACGTTCGCCTTCAGTCCAAGATTTTTGGAGGCCTTGGCGGACAGCAGCATTTGTTTGACTGCCCACTTCTGGCGCTCTTTGGGCTTGCGCTTGACCGCGTCAGGCGCAAAGGCATCGAACGCCTCGTCATACGCAGGGTGTACGGCAACCAGTTGCCCCTGCAGATGCGTGCCCAGTTCAGTGATCTCAACGCCATTGCGCTTGGCGATGCCCTTGAGCTCTTCACAATAGGTTTTCGAGGTCGCTGCCTTTTGCAGATCAAAGAGCCGGCTGTCCCATGAGGGCACCTGCACGCCTTTGAAACCCAGCTTGCCGGCCCACGCGGTGATTGCATTCCATGAGTTGAAAGGCGCTGCGTCGCTGGCAAACTGCGCCAGATAGATGGCGGGCCCTTTGATGTTGGTGGCCATAGGGTGTCTCCTTTACGCTTTCAATTCGGTTTACAGATAGCTGTTGACCATGTGCTCCAGCGCTTCTTGTTTGCCCGAGACGGGGGTCGGTTCCAACTGGTCGTTTTCCACTTCTGCGGCCAGATCGGCCAGGCTGCGCTTGCCTTTGAGGATGGCCCTTCCGCGCGCGCTGTCCCAGCCGCGGTAGCGGTCTGCGACATGCCTTGCGAGCGCGCCATCCTGCAACATTTTCTCGGCGACGAGCAAGGCGCGGGCGCACAGGTCCATCGCCGTGCTGTGCGCAATCAGCAGATCGTCAGGGTCGATGGATTGCCGCCGCAACTTTGCATCAAAGTTCAGTCCCCCGGTCGTAAATCCACCGCCTTTGATGATCTCGTATAAGGCCAATGCCAGTTGCGGCAAGTTGTTCGGGAACTGATCCGTATCCCATCCCAACTGCTCATCACCACGGTTCATGTCGATCGAACCGAAGATGCCCAGTGCATGCGCCAAGGCGATTTCATGCTCGAACGTGTGGCCTGCCAGCAGCGCATGATTCTGCTCGATATTGACCTTGATTTCTTTTTCCAGTCCATGCGCTTTCAGAAAACCGAACACGGTTGCCGTGTCGTAGTCGTACTGATGCTTGGTAGGTTCAGCCGGTTTTGGTTCAATCAGGATCGTGCCTTTGAATCCGATTTTGTATTTGTGCTCCACCACCAACTGCATAAAGCGGCCTAACTGGGCAATTTCACGCTTCAAATCGGTATTGAGCAGCGTTTCATAACCCTCGCGTCCGCCCCACAGCACATAGTTTTCGCCGCGCAGCTCCTGCGTGAGCGCAAGCACATTTTTTACTTGTGCCGCCGCGTAGGCGAACACGTTTGGATCGGGGTTGGTGGCGGCCCCGGCCATATAGCGGCGATTGGAAAAAAGGTTGGCGGTACCCCACAAGAGCTTGACCTTGGCGGCCGACATCTTCTTTGCGAAGTAGTCGGCCATCGCACGTAGATTGCGGTTTGACTCCGCCAGGGTTGCGCCTTCAGGTGCAATGTCGCGGTCATGGAACGTGAAGAAGGGAATGTCCAGCAAGCGGAACATGTCGAAGGCCGCATCCGCTTTTAGATATGCCATTTGCATGGGATCTTTGCCCAGCGCATGCCATGGCCGGTGGAAGGTCTCGCCCCCAAAGGGGTCCGTGCCCGGCCAGACAAAGCTGTGCCAGTAACACGCCGCAAAACGCAAATGATCTTGCATGCGCTTGCCCAGCACTTTGCGGTTTTTGTCGTAGAAACGATAGCCCAGCGGCTTGTCCTTCGACGGTTTGAAGCGCTCGCCTTCGAACCGGATGGGTTCGGTGATCGTGAAGTACGGCGCTGATGATGATGAACGTTTTGGCATGGTGGAAAGTCCAGTGATGAGCTATGCGGCTGCCGCAGCACGCGTGAGTGGATACAGCTTGCGCCAGTGTGCATAGCGCTCCCGATGTAGCGCCACCTGAGCGGCACGGGGTTCAAAAGTGGCGGTGCGTTGTGGCTTGCGGGCAACCCGCAAGCGTTCACTCGCAGGCAGGAGGGCCATGCGTGCCAGCCGCGCGGCGCCCAGCGCACAGCCCAGCTCGCTGTGGGCAACTTGATGCAAAGGCAGCGCCAGCACATCGGCGAGCAACTGCGTCCAGTAGGTTGAACGGGCCCCACCGCCGATCACATCGGCCTGCGTAAGCTGCGTGCCCGCCTGGGCCATCGCCTGCTGCGAATCCTTGAACGCATAGGCCACGCCGGCCAACACCGCACGGGTCATGGCGCTACGCGACGTCGCATGTTCCAGACCGAAGAAGCCGCCGCGTACCGCACCGTCATTGTGTGGTGTGCGCTCACCGCTCAAATAGGGCACAAACCAGCACGCGCTGGCACTGGCCTGGCTTGCCGCGGCTTCCTGCAGAAGCTCTTGTTCACTGCCTCCGCACACCCGCGCCCACCAGGTCAGGCACGACGCCGCCGACAACAGCACGCCCATCTGATGCCAGGTATTGGGCACGGCATGGCAAAAGGTGTGCAGGCCCAGTTCAGGTTTTGGCGTATAGCGCGCGGTGGTTGCCCACAAGACCCCGGAAGTTCCCAATGATACAAAACCATCGCCAGCTGATACGGCACCTAACGCGATTGCGCCGGCGGCATTGTCACCGGCACCACCAGCCAGCACCGGCACTTGTTTAAAGCCCCAGCGCTGGCACAGATCCGCTGACAACGCGCCGGCTGGCGCGTTGCCTTCAACCAGCGCCGGCATGTGCCCGGCCGTCAGTTCGCAAGACGCCAGAGCAGCTTCCGACCACGCGCGTGCCGCCACATCCAGCCACAGCGTGCCGGAGGCATCCGACATGTCTTCCATCATCGCCCCCGTCAGGCGATAGCGGATATAGGCCTTGGGCAGCAAGACTTTATCGATGCGCTCGAAATTCCCTGGCTCATGTTCGCAGACCCACAGCAGCTTGGGGGCGGTGAAGCCGGGCATTGCCGCGTTGCCAGTGGTCGCCGGCAGTTGGGGAAAGCGCATCGTCAGTTCAGCGCACTGCGCGCTGCTGCGCGTATCGTTCCACAAGATACAGGGGCGCAGTACCGCGCCCTTCTCATCAAGCAGCACCGCGCCATGCATCTGGCCCGAGAGCCCAATCGCACCGGTCTGCGACAACTGCGCACCGTGGCTTTATTTGAGTTGGTCCAGACAGGCGCAGCAAGCGCCCCACCAGTCTTGCGGGTCTTGCTCAGAGAAACCCGGCGCGGGGCGGCTGACCGTCAGCGCAGCGCTGGCGGACGCAAGCAGCGCATCTTCCTCATCCACCAGTGCCGCCTTGACACTGGAGGTACCGATGTCCAGACCGAGCGTGATCATTGCATCCGCCCGTGTGCACTCATGGCAGGTTGTCCTTCAAAAAGATATCGATGCGGATGCGCTCCTGCGCAGCGATCACGTGCTCGCCGGAAAGTCTTGCGAGCGCAAGCCGGCAGGCGGACCGCACCTCATGGCCGGCGTCTTGATTGATGACCGCGGCGGCCACCCCGTCCAGCAGGTGGCGGCGCGCATGCGGCGTGAGCTCATGGCAGACCCAGACCAATGGGTAGCGGCGTTTACCGCGCCCTTTATCCTCCAAGAGCGCTTGCGCAATGCCGCGATTGCCGGCGCCCACGCTGTACAGCGCGACCAGATCGGGATTGCGCCGCAACAAGGTCGCTGCCAGAGTCTGCGTCTGGCTAGAGCGATCGCGCCCTTCCAGCGCAGGCAAGATGCGCAAAGACGCAAACTCGCTGCGCATCACCAGATCAAAGCCAAACAGACGCTCGGCATGATCGCGCAGCGCACGGCTGCCCATGATCACGCCAACCGAACCATGCGCGCCAGGCCCAAGAAAGCGCCCGAGCAAAGACGCCGCAGTGCGACCTGCGGCCAGATTGTCGATGCCCACGTAGTGATGGCGCCGCGACGATGGAACATCCGATACCAGGGTGATCACCACGCAGCCGTGGTCCACCAGATCGTCCAGCGCCGCCCGCACCAGCGGATCGTCCTGCGCCATCACTACAACCGCATCAAAGCGGCCCCGTAATCGCGCCAGATGATTGGCCAAGACCTGTGGAGAGAACACATCCACTTGCTGCACCACCGCAGTAGCGCGTTGTTCATCTAGCCATTGGGTCAGTGCCCGCACATGCTCCATCAGCATGGTGACGAAGCTGTTGGTTCCCGCAGGCAATACAAAACCGATCGTGAAGTAACGGCTGCGCGCCAGCCTTGAAGCGGCGGGATCGGCCCGATAGCCCAGTTGGCCAACGGCAGCGTGCACGCGCGCGACCGTACGGGCGTGTACGCCCGTACGCGCGTGCAGCACCCGGTCCACCGTCGCCACGCTGACGCCCGCAGCGGCGGCGACGTCCGACAAAGTGGCTTTGCTGACCGGTGTCATCAAGCTATCCTAGAAAATCATAATGAGGTACGCAACTCATTTTGATGTTGCATAGCGGCAATTTCCGCTTGAAGCACTGCATCAACGGTGCACGCTGTCTGATCACAGCGAAAGCGGGTCCAGGGCTGCGTCGTCCTCTTATGTGGGCGTTGTCTTTTTTTTCGCAGTACGCACCTGAAGAGGTAAGTCGCGTGTCTTTGTCGATACCGGCATGCACGTCCGAAGCGGGCTGCACGTGTGCGTGATCAAGCTGTCGCAATGTTAGTTAGCCATCAGCTCGGCTAAGCAACTTCCTGATAGCGCCGGAAAGCTGCCTTGCGGCCGATTCTGTTGAAAAACTCCAAAATAGAGTGATTGAAATTTCTGGTGAAGATGCACCGTGACCAAACACTCGAACAAGGAATGCGCTGCGGATTAACTACAAGGCTCTTGGTGGTGTTCTGGCATTGACGGCACCACCCGGGCGCGTCTGATAAGAAGCAGAGCCTCTAAGGGGCTAAAATTTTCTTCGGTATCGAAAAACGGAGTTTTTCAACAGAATAGGCCACAACCTGACTTTCGAATCAAAGCGTCGCACGGTCGCCTAAGTTTGGACAGCGATAAAAAACTTGCGGCACCCGATCAACGAATCCCCTGGACATTTGTTGATCAGCCGATCCAGCGTATCAGGGACTTCGACGCGGAGTTAGCGCATCCTGCGCCCTCCGTTTCGGAGTGTTCGAGGTTTTGCCGCGAAAGTGTGCGCGATGCCCGGAAGGCGAGGTTCCGATCGTTCTTCTAAATGCATCTCGAAGCGTCGTTGTCGACCCAAAACCTACGGACTGCGCGATCGCGTCTAGTTGCTTCGGTGTGGTTTCAAGCATTGCCTGCGCGGCCATAACTCGTTCGCGACAGAGCCACGCTTTGGGTGTCATACCGACTTGGGCGACGAATTTTCGCAGAAAGGTACGTTCGCTCATTGCGGCGCGCGAGGCAAGGTCGGCGATGCGCAGCGGTCGTCCAAGTCGAGTGCGCGCCCAGTCGAGTACCTGCCCCAGGCCGCCTTCCGATGACGATACGACAGGAGTGATGACGAATTGCGCTTGGTTACCGTTTCGATGGGGCGGCGTCACCATTGTACGAGCAACGAGGTTGGCGATGCGCGCGCCGTGATGCTGGCGCACCACATGGAGACAAGCGTCAATCGCTGCCGCACTACCGGCGGATGTGACGATCGACCCCTGATCGACGTAGAGGACGTCCGCACGGGGTTCGACGTTTGGGAATCTCTCCGAAAATGATTTGAGATATCGCCAATGGGTCGTCGCCGCTCGTCTATCAAGCAACGCGCTTGCTGCGAGCACGAAGGCACCCGTGCAAAGCGAGAGCAACTGCGCGCCGCGCGCGTGTGCGCGCTGCAAGGCAACAACCAGTTGTTTTGGCGGAGGTTCAGCGTGGTCGCGCCAGCCAGGCACCACGATCAAATCAGCTTTTTGCAGAAGACTCAATCCGCCATCTGCGCGGATCTGCACTCCGCCGCTCGCACGTAGCAGACCGGGCTCTGCTTGCGCGACGCGATAGCGGTACAG
>JBOFGW010000455.1:0-3744 GCA_051649325.1 Burkholderiaceae bacterium
CAAGGAAACAGTCAGAAAGCCGCCCGCCATCAGCCACCAGCCGCCTTGGTTCAAAGGAGGAATCTTTAGCCCGAGACTGGGAGGCGGCGGCTCAAGCGCAAGCCAAAACAACTGCCTTACAAACTGGATCGGATTCCAATCGACCGATGCCAGCATGTTCATACCGATGATTACGGTAGCAACAGCGCCGCAAAAAATCGACATCAGCCCAAGTCCGCCGAGATAAATGGGTCCGATCTGCGCGTTGCCAAACTTTCCTAACAACTGCCATAACCGTGGACTCCCCGATCGCGGCGAGTTGCCATGACCCAAAGGCACGCCGTGATGCACCGGCCCATCGACCCGGACAGCGGTGAAGAGATTTTGATATTCAGCCATGTCTGCCTCCTGTTCCGGTTCGATCTAGCGCCATATCGGCATCGTCAGCCACCAGCCCCACCATTCAGGCCAGCCGCGCGTCCAAAATGGTCCGCTAATGACAATACACACCGCACTCCAAAAAACTGCAGAAAGCGCCAGGAAAAGACCAAGCCTGTGGATGCCAAGGGTGCCTACTGAGTAACCGATGAAGTCGCGGAAAAAGGTGTCTTCATGATCGG
The DNA here is from genome assembly GCA_051649325.1 of Burkholderiaceae bacterium. GTDB lineage: Bacteria > Pseudomonadota > Gammaproteobacteria > Burkholderiales > Burkholderiaceae_C > JBJOQV01. Next base: position 600 of record JBOFGW010000455.1, read on the forward strand.
GAGTTTTAACCTGCTGACCTTTGGGCGGATTTACTGCGGACAACACCAAACCGCCATGCATAGAGAGCGCAAGCGTAGTGGTAAAGAAGAACGTGATTGCGATCATGTGCGCTGGGTTGTAATGGAAATGCAAGTATTGATAGCCCACGTTAGATACCCAATCTAAATGGCTGAAAATGCCGTACGGAAAACCGTGGCCCCACGCGCCCAACAGCACCGGACGGATCACGACCAGCGTGAAATAGGCGAAGATGGCAAAGCCAAAGGCGATCGGTACGTGGTACCCCATACCTAATTTTCTGCAGATCTCAACTTCCCGCAGCGCCCAAGATACAAACGCGCCGAGCGCACACACGGTAATGAGCTGCCAGAGTCCACCCTTCATGAGGGGCGCGGGCCTCAGCCCGTAAGACAAGTCAGGCGGCGCGATATTGATCTGCCAGATATTCCAGGTTGGCCCAAGAGCAGCGCCCCACAGAATGAGCAAGGTGCCCAGGAGCGCAAAGAAGATGGTTGTAACGCCAAAAAAACCTACATAGAAAGGACCTACCCAAAAATCAAATAGATCTCCCCCAACAAGGGTACCGCCGCGCACACGGTATTTTCTTTCGAAACTGAGTAAGGCCATGATTTCGTTCTCCCGCTGGAGCGCAAACAGTGTTTGTGCGCTCAACGCCTGTCACACATCTAGTAAGCAGGGCTGAGGATGCGCCTCAGACCCTGCCCGCCATTTACAACTATGAATACCTTTACTGCTTTGGTGCAGCAGCTGGCATAGGCGCACCCTGCGAAATCGTTTGCCTTGCCTTTGGACCATCGAACCAGTTGTAGGTACTGGTCGACAGAAGTACGAGATGAATCATTGCCGCGAGCCCGAACAGGAAGATTCCCTGAACGACCATCGCACGCAGTGGATCGTATAAACGCCAAATTCTCCACATGGCATAAGCTCCTAAAGTAGATATGACATAAAGGTGTAAACAGCAGCTTTCACACCCCCGGTAATTGACTTAACGCCTTCTGCCCCAGGCATCCAATCCCGCCAATGCAGACCCAACAGTTGTGCGATTAGGGCAATCACAAAAAACACCAAGAAGCCAACGACAAATATTCCCTGGAATGCAAAGGAGTCACTGCCGGGAATCTTTGTCAACGAGGTATTTGTTGAGCTCGACATAGCGTTGCCTTTCAGCAAAAAGTTATAACCAGGGGCGCCAGATCCAAACGAGGAAATGGGCTACCACCGCAACTGCGGTAAACATCACGAAGCCTTGGATCCAATACTTGTGGAATTCCTGAGCCTCTTCGTCGGTGAGTCCAGAAATGGACCCTCTTCGGTCAGCCATATCAACAACTCCTTACTGGTGGCCTAACGGCCGTTACCGCGGAAAACCCCCGCGGCGAGGTGGGTCGCAAACTAACTCGCGACGTTCTACACACCGTTCCTGTGAAACGGCCGTAAGCTTCTCATGCGTGTTCCTCATGAAAGATTCCAAACAACTCGGTAAGCCGGTCTGCCCGCACATGGGTCAACCCGGCAGCGCGCGCGTCAGCCTCGGCGCGGTCACGCATTTGTTTTGCTGCAGAGATGCGTACTAACACCGGCTGCGCGTCGATCAACCGCTGCAGCAACTGGTGTGCATCTGCATCCCAGGCCATGCTGGCTTCATTGCGCATGGCTTTGGCAGGCGTGGCATCCACTTTGTCCATGTCTGACGAAAGCGGCAGTATGTGAAACAGCGCATCAAACAGTGCATTGCAAAACTCTTGCACGATGTACGTCGCGCCCGCGTAGCCCATAAACGGCGTACCTGTGTGGCGGCGAATCACCGCGCCGGGAAAGCTTGCAGGAATGTAGGCCGCGCGCACACCCGCTTCTGCCATGTACATGCGCTCGTTGTAGCTGCCGTACATGACGAGCGGCGGCTTGGTCTTGACCAGCTGGCGCACCGCTTCATTGTCTGTCTTTGCACCGGGTTTGCGCGCCACAGCGAAGTTACAAGGCAGACCCATCTCGTCTTCAAGAAAATGACGAATGCCGCGCGAATATGTCTCGTTGGCCACGACCGCAAAGTTTGCGGTGCCAAAGAAATCCTGCGTGACTGAGCGCCACAGATCCCAGATTGGCTTGATGGTGCTGTGCTTCTCGCGCTCGATGAACGGCTCGGGATCAAGATTCAGTAGCTTGCCCAGCTCACGTAAAAAAGCGGTGGTGCTGTGCAGGCCAATCGGCGCTTGCAAGTACGGCCGCTCCAGCGCTTCGCACAGCATGCGGCCAAACTCGCGGTACATGCAGATGTTGACATCCGCCTCCACCAGCCGCGACACATCGGCCAGATGGCTACCCAGCGGGAACACCATATTCACTTCTGCGCCGATACCTTGCACCAAGCGGCGGATTTCAGCCAGATCGCTCGGGCTATTGAACGTGCCGTAGCTCGGGCCAATGATGTTCACACGCGGCTTTTCGCCGGCTGGCCGCTCTGCGAATGGTTTGCGTGCAGGCACTTTGCGCAGGCCGTATTCGCTCCACAGCCAGAACATGGCGCGGTTGGCACATTGCCACTGGTCTTCATCAATCGTGCGCGGCAAAAAGCGCTGAATAGTGGTGCCTTCTGGTGTGACGCCGCCACCAATCATTTCCGCAATGGAGCCGGTCACGACCACACTGGGCAGGTCGGGATCGAGTGTGGCATGCGCGCGCTTCATCGCACCTTCTGTGCCTTCGCGTCCCAACTGCTCTTCTGCCAGACCCGTCACCACAATCGGCAGCTCATGCGGCGGCAGTGCATCGGTGTAATGCAGCACGCTTGTCACCGGAAGGTTCTCGCAGCCCACCGGACCGTCAATCACAACTTGCAGGCCTTTGATGGCGGTGAATACGTACACCGCGCCCCAGTAGCCGCCGGCACGATCATGATCTAAAACAAGCATCAGATCATCTCCTCTGCTTTGCGCTTCTTGATCATCTTGATCACGTGGCGACGGGTGTGTTCTTTGAACTCGGGGCGGTCTTGCGGTGTCTCGCTGCGGCCTTGCTCCCACACGCCCGCAGTGTGATCTTTGCCTACACCGCCAAAGAACTCGGTCATCGTGTCAAAGCGTGATTTGTTGGCCAGCGCGGTGTTGATCACGGTGGCCAGCG
>JBOFGW010000456.1:0-4176 GCA_051649325.1 Burkholderiaceae bacterium
AGCCACGCCGGCGTGGCGATGCAGCACGGCGAGCAGCATCGCAAGGCGCGTGGTGTCAAAACCCACGGTGAGGCGGCGCGCGTTGGGCATGTGGCTGGCATCCACCAGCGCCTGCACTTCCACCAGCAGCGGGCGTGTGCCTTCTTGCGTGACCATCACGCAGGTGCCGGGCACGGGGCCGGCGCTGCCGTGTGATTGGCTCAAAAACAGCGCAGACGGGTTGCTCACGCCCTTGAGCCCTTTGTCCGTCATGGCAAACACGCCTAACTCATTCACCGCGCCAAAGCGGTTTTTGAACGCGCGCACGATGCGGAAAGACGAATGCGTGTCGCCCTCAAAATACAGCACCGTATCAACAATATGCTCCAGCACACGTGGGCCGGCGAGCGTGCCTTCTTTGGTCACGTGGCCCACCAGCACCATCGCACAGCCGGTGGACTTTGCCAAGCGCGTGAGGTGGGCCGCGCATTCGCGCACCTGCGACACACTGCCCGGCGCGGCGGTGAGCTCGCCGGAAAACAGCGTTTGAATCGAATCGATCACCGCCACATCTGGCCGCTCGGTTTGCAGCGCGGCGGTAATGCGCTCTAGCTGAATCTCGGCCAGTACCGGCAGGTTTTGCGAAGGTACAGAAAGCCGCTGCGCACGCAGCGCAATTTGCTCCGCGCTTTCTTCACCGCTCACATACAAAACCTTTTGCGTGCTGCTCATGGTCGCCAACGCCTGTAACAGCAGCGTAGATTTGCCAATGCCCGGATCACCGCCAATTAAAACCACGCCACCATGCACCATGCCGCCACCGAGTGCGCGGTCAAATTCTTCAATGCCGGTGGAGATGCGCGGCACTTCGCGCGCTTTGACTTCACTGAGTTTTTGCACGCCGGCGGTAGGTGCGAGCGACTTGAAGCGGGATACCGATGGTGCCTCCGCCACACTTTCCACCAGCGTGTTCCACGCGCCGCAATGCGGGCACTGGCCTTGCCACTTGGGGCTTTGGCCGCCGCACTCGGTGCAGGTGTAGAGGGTTTTGGGTGCTTTGCTCAATTTTTCTATCGATCGCTTTGCTGTATTCCCTCCCCTTCAAGGGAGGGTTGGGGTGGGGATGGGTTTTGCTGCACGTATTCGAACCCCATCCCCCTCCTAACCTCCCCCTTGAAGGGGGAGGACGCTTTCTTCCACCACCGACACACGCGGCGCCACCGCACACATCAGCTCATAGCCGATGGTGCCGGCGGCGTTGGCCACTTCATCAATCGGCAGATGGTTGCCCCACAACTCCACTGCAGAACCAATGCGTGCTTGCGGAATGTGCGTGAGATCTACGGTGATCATGTCCATCGACACACGCCCCGCGATGCTGGTGCGCACACCCTCCACGAGCATCGGCGTGCCGTCCGGCACGTGGCGCGGGTAACCATCTGCATAGCCACAGGCGACGATGCCGATGCGCATGGCCTGCTGCGCCTTGAAGCGGCTGCCATAGCCCACGTGCTCGCCTGCCTGCACGTCTTGAATACCGATGATCTCTGAAGTCAGCGACATGCCGGCCTTTAGCCCGCAAGCCGCCGCACTTTTGTCTTTGTGCAAGTACGGCGTGCCGCCGTAGAGCATGATGCCGGGGCGCACAGCGTCTGCTACCGCTTCCGGCACGCCCAGCAGCGCGGCGGAATTGCACAACGCGCGCGGGCCGGGCAGGCCTTGCGTGGCCGCATCAAACACCTTGCACTGCGCGAGCGTGCCGCCTGGCACATCAGAATCTGAAAAGTGCGTCATCAAGGTGATGTTGCTCACTTGCGGCGATGCACGTACGGCTTCATATGCGGCGCGAAACGCGTCTGGCTTGAAACCCAGGCGGTTCATGCCGCTGTTCATTTTGAGGTACACACCCACCGGCCGCTCAAAGCGCTCGCTCTTGAGCAGCGCAATTTGCTGCGCGCAATGAATCGTGATCGATAGGCCGTAGCGCCGCACCACGGCAAGATCGGCGGCTTCAAATACGCCTTCCAGCAGCAAAATAGGTTTGGTGAAGCCAGCTTCGCGCACGCGCACGGCTTCTGCTAAATCCAGCAGCGCAATGCCGTCTGCGGCCGCAAAACCTTTGACGCCGCGCTCGATGCCATGCCCATACGCATTGGCCTTGATCACCGCCCACACAAACGCGCGGCCCGCAAGCTTGCGCGCAACACTCAGATTGTGGGCTAGATGGGCAAGATGAATGGTGGCCCGGATTGGCCTTGGCATGGCGGCGGTTGCTACCTATTGGCTCGGTTCAGTCAAGAAACGCGGCACCGGTAGAGCGAAAGTTTCAATGCCTTCGTCAGCAAGCTCCTCCCGCTCTTGCCGCGTGGCGCTGCCGCGGATGCTGCGCTCGTGCGCTTCGCCGTAGTGAATCTTGCGCGCCTCTTCAGCAAATTTTTCGCCGACGTTTTCGGTGTTGGCAACGTACTCACGCATCATTTTGAGCAGCTGCGCCTGCATGCCGCTTGATACCACTTCTTGCCGACCGCTGGCCTCTAGCTCACGCGGCGCCTGCGCATGCGCAAGATTCAGCCGCGGCGCAGACAGTTGCTTGGCCACCGTGTTGCTGCCGCAGATAGGGCACTCGATGAGCCCCTGCGCGAGCTGATCATCAAATGCGTCATGCGAAGCAAACCAGCCTTCAAAGGCATGGCCGTGTTCGCAAGCGAGATCAAATACTTTCATTGATAGTGGAAATCAATCTATAAAACATGGTTACGCAATATCCATGCGGGTTTTGGGGCATTTTTGCTTGAAAAACCGCATGGATACTGCGTGTGCACTAAAAAATGGTGCCCGGAACCGGAATCGAACCGGTACGAGCTGTTTAGGCTCGAGGGATTTTAAGCGGCAGACTGAGCAATACGCCACGGTTTTCCAGCCCACGCTGCAGCCCTCTCGAGCCGGTTTTCACTCGAGACATCAAGCGTCATGATACTCCGGTGTTCGACCGACATCGACCCGGCTTCTTCTCGCTTGGCTCCTATTTGACACCTGGAAATCGGGCATTTTCAGGAGCACGCATGGCCAAAATCAAGCTCACTAAAACGGTTGTGGAGGCCGCGCAAGCCCGGTCTGTTGATCTCGAGCTACGCGACACTTTAGTGCCGGGCTTTTTCTGCAAAGTGACGCCAGCAGGCCGCAAGGTCTTCATGATTCAGTATCGCACCAACGCGGGTGAACGCCGCAAGCCGTCGCTCGGACTGTTTGGCGAGTTGAGCGTCGAGCAGGGTCGTGCGCTGGCGAAAGACTGGTTGGCCGAGGTTCGACGCGGCGGCGACCCAGGCGGCGAGAAGGTCGAGGCACGCAGAGCGTTGACAGTGAAGGATCTGTGCGTGCGTTTCATGGAGGATTATTCCAAGACACGCAACCGGCCAAGCACCCAGATCTCGTACCAGCGTCAAATCGATCGCTCGATTGTCCCCGCCTTCGGCAGCAAGAAAATCCCCGACGTTACCCGCGCGGACGTAATCGCGCTGATGAAGCACATGGAGAAGTCGCCCACCCAAGCCAACCGCGTGCTCAGTTGCATCCGCAAGATGTTCAACATGGCCGAGCTGTGGGACTACCGGCCGGATGGCTCCAACCCATGCAGGCATGTTCCGAAGTATCCCGAGAAACGCAGAACACGGCTGATCACCGACGAACAGATGGGGCAACTGTTCGCCTATCTGGACAAGGCCGACGCCGAAGGGTTGGAACATCCAACGATGACGCTGGCGATCCGGCTGCAGTTTGCGTTTGCCGCCCGGCGGTCGGAGATCATGCTGTTGCAGTGGGATTGGGTTGACCTGCTCAACCGGCGTGTGGTGTGGCCGGAGAGCAAGACCGGCCACATCTCTAAACCGATCAGCGAGGAAGCGTACAGACTGCTGTCGAGCGCCGTGCGTTATGAAAACTCGCCCTACGTTTGCCCGGCGATCCACGACCACACGCAACCACTGGCCGGCGACACGTATTACCAGGCCTGGCGGCGCATCCTGCGTCGCGCTGGCGTGCCTCCGGTGGGGACGCATGGCATCCGCCATCGCTCGGCCACCGACATCGCCAACTCCGGCGTGCCGGTCAAGGTCGGCATGGCGCTGACCGCGCACAAGACAGTCACGATGTTCATGCGCTATGTCCACGCCGAGGACGATCCGGTGCGCGCCGCGGCCG
>JBOFGW010000457.1:0-2094 GCA_051649325.1 Burkholderiaceae bacterium
AATCGGGGTCATGCTGCTTCCTTCCCGGCGTCCGGCGCTTCACCGATCGGTTCAACCATAGATACAACCGGCTTGCCGATGTCCAGGACTTCAATCTCCTCAGAATGAAAGGTAACGCCATCGTTTTTCTCGAACTTCAACAGCGCCTCGCTTTCGCTCGTCGCGACGACCTCCCATACCTGCACGCCGTGGGTTTCCAAAACCGGAGTTTCGATCAAATACCGCTGAAGCCCCGGCGCACTTGGAGGTTTCGAATTCTCGTTCAAAACTCGTCCTCCTTGGTCAGTACGTCGCCTTCCGGTGTGAGCGCAATTAACCTCACGCCGCAGCTACCATATTCAGCTACCCAAACAGGGGTAAGCGCGCTCATGACGTAGCTGCCGCCTTTATAGCCCTGGAAAGCCGCGCCCATTGCAGCGCAGCACTCCGCAAGCAATTCACCGGCCGGACGCATGCCCTCCTCGCGCGCAAACGCGAGGTCGATGTAGTACCCGCGGTAGCTGTGGGGGTTGCACAGATTCGCTACGGGCGCGCTAGTCTCCATTTTTTCCAGGGCATCAATTAGACTGCCAAGAGTCATCTGCGTGTCTGCACGCTCGCGCTGCCACTGCTGAGACATGCCGTCAAACATTGCTTGCAGGCTCATGTCGGTTCCTTTCCGCGACCCAAGGGCTGCGGGTAGCTTCGATATTTTTGTTCAAGTCGTTCTCTCTTCCTCTTTGGAATCAACGCCAGCGCTCTCTGCACGCGATAAACAAATCTCGGTCGGCGCAACGCAAAAATAGTTGTCCTCAATGTGCTGGTGAGAAACGCCTACAGACCAATCGCCGCGCAGTCCAATCTTTCGCACGATCAGTCGCGTGCCCGCTGTCGCGTAAACACCTCCAGGAGAGTCGCCAGACGGCTCCTTCCAAATGGTCGTTTGTGCAATAACCTCGTCACCGACATTGAATTTGTTTTTCATCAAAACGTCTCCGCATGGTTTTTGGAATCAACATCTACCACCGCCGCGCAATTCGCACGGCCATGACGCTGATTCACATTCCAAAATTGTGCGCCGATCGTTGATCGGCGCGGGTTGATAGACCGGCCTTCTAAGCCGGGGGTTACCAGTTCGAAACTGGTCGGGCAGCCAATATCTATGCGGTTCTTCGCGGCTTGCGCGGAAGCGCGATATTCCAAAAATCTCGACTTTGGAATATAGACCATCATTTCACTGGCGTCCCGCGCTTGACCTGGCGCCGGTCGTAATGCTTGCCGAGCATGGCCGGCGACGTATGCCCGAGCGTTTGCTGCGTGTCTTGCTGTCCGGCGCTGAGCTTGTCCGATGCGCCTTTCGGGCGACACTGAAGCAAGTTGAACGGCTGGAACGCGAGGCGGCGGCGTTGCGCCTCGATCACGCACGCGTCCATCAAATGGTGCAGCATGGTCTTCCAGCCGCTCTTGGTGTAGCGCTGGCCCTGCATGTTGCCGAACACGTACCACGAGCCGGCGAGGCTGTTGCGTTGAATTGCAAGCGCCTCATCAATGCACGCGCGCAGGGCGTCGCTCCATTCGATCGCGGCCCACTTCGGCGGCGCGTTGCGGCGTTGCTTGGTGAACCGGTAATAGATGCCGTCATCCTTGATCTGGTCGCGCGTCAGCTCCAGCACCTCGCCCGGACGGCGCACGCTCAGGTAGGCGGCTTGCAGCGCAAGGGCGACGATATGGCTTGATCCCCCTCGCGTGCGCCCGACCTCGACCGCAAGCGCCAGCTCCGCGTCTGTCACCAAACGCTGGTCCATGGTCGTCTTGTTCTTGCGGATTCCGGCGAACGGATTGGCCGGCACAAAGCCGCGCCGCACGCCCCACTCGAACACGGTCGAGGCCAGCGCAATTTCTTTGTTGCCGATCTTTGCGCGGTTTTTAACGACGCAGCCGTCCAGGTACTGGTAGCCGTGCGCCTTGGTGATGGAGTCGGCCTGCATCTCGGCGAATGTCATCAGCAGCCGCTTTGCCTGATGGCGGTTGATTGCGATTGTGCTGTCGGCGCGTTTGTCGTCACTGCTCTCTGGAAGCGAAACTTGCCAAGCGAACCATGCGGCCATGAGCGCG
>JBOFGW010000458.1:0-8427 GCA_051649325.1 Burkholderiaceae bacterium
ATACGGTCGCAAGCGCTGGTAATACAGTGACCGTAACGCTTAATTCATCCCAGGCCGTTACTTTTGCCGGGGCAGGGGCGGCAGCAACTCCCGCAGCACCAGCCCAAAGTTCAGGCGCTGTTGCGACCGCGCCCAGGGCTGGCGGCCGGGATCTGCGCAGCATTGATTTTCGCCGCGGTAATGAGGGTGAAGGTCGGGTGGTGATTGATCTGCCTGACAGCCAAACGCCTGTAGACATTCGCCAACAGGGTCAGACAGTAGTTGTCGACTTCATTAAGACCACGCTGCCTGATAATCTGCGCCGTCAGTTTGATGCAAGCGACTTTGGTACACCAGTACAGCGCTTCCGCACGTTCTCAAACGGTGAGAATGTGCGCATGGTGATCGAACCGCGCGGCCTGTGGGAACACAGCGCCTATCAGAGCGACACGCAACTAGTCATCGATGTGCGCCCGATTAAAGAAGATCCGAACAAGCTCATCCAGGGTTCGCGCCAGGGCTACAAAGGTGAGCGCTTGTCCTTGAACTTCCAAAACGTAGACGTTCGCTCCTTGCTGCAAGTGATTGCAGACTTCACTAACCTGAACATCATCACGAGCGAAACCGTACAAGGCAATATTACATTGCGCTTGAAAGATGTGCCGTGGGATCAAGCCCTGGACATCATCCTCCAGACCAAAGGTCTGGATATGCGCAAGAACGGCAATGTGATTTTGGTAGCGCCGAAAGATGAATTGGCGACGAAAGAGAAGCTTGAGCTTGAGCAGAAGTCTCAAATCGCTGATTTAGAGCCGATCCGGTCTGAGGTTTTTCAGCTGAGTTATCAGAAAGCTGAAGAGGTTAAGAAGATGATTGGGGATAGCAGCAGTAGCGGAGCGGGCGGCGGTGCTAGCAGTCGAATTCTTTCAAAGCGCGGTTCGGCTGCTGCCGACGTACGAACAAACCAATTGTTTGTGCAGGACACACCCTCCAAATTGGAAGAAGTGCGTCGGTTTATCTCTCGCGTGGATATTGCGGTTCGTCAGGTCATGATTGAAGCGCGCATTGTTGAGGCGGACGATCGATTTGGACGCAATCTTGGCGTGAAGCTTGGGTTCAATGATCGGCGTGCGACGATTTTTAGGGAAGTCGCAGATCCAGCTCGGCCAGGTCAGTTTATTCGGGTACCTGTATATGGCGCTGGTGCCCAGATCGTGGGAAACACTTACGGAACTGTTGCTGGGAATTTGAACGGTGTAGCTGATTTGTCTTCCCAGACCGGCACTTCGAACGTGGTCGGGTTGTCCAGCGGCACAAATCTGGCCAATACAAACTTCGTTAACTTCCCGGCCAACAATATTTCCGGCTCATCGGCTTCACCAGCGTCCATCGCTTTGAGTTTGTTTGGTTCTAGTTTGACTCGATTCATCAACCTTGAATTATCTGCACTAGAAGCTGACCGTAAAGGGAAGATTGTTTCAAGTCCCAGGGTGGTCACTGCAGATCAAACGAAAGCCATCATTGAGCAAGGTACTGAGTTCCCTTACCAGCAAGCGACCTCCAGTGGAGCAACTTCTATCTCGTTTCGTAAGGCCGTGCTCAAACTGGAAGTAACACCTCAGATCACACCAGAAGGCGGCATCATCCTTGATTTGATCATCAACAAAGACAGCCGCGGCGAAACAACGGCGAACGGACCGGCGATTGATACGAAGAACATCACTACGAGAGTACTGGTAGATAACGGCGGAACTGTGGTGATTGGCGGTATCTACCAGATCGAGGAACGCAATCAGGTAGCCAAAGTACCTTTGCTGGGCGACATTCCTTACGTTGGTGCGTTGTTTAGGAATACCGAGCGTGTAAATGACAAGACCGAACTTTTGGTGTTTATTAGCCCTAAAGTCATTAGCGAACGTCTGACTTCAGAGCGATAGGCGCTCAGAATTAGAAATGAGAATCAGGGAGTAATTATGTCTACATTGAAGTTGGCGCTGCGTTGTGTTGCTTGTGTTGCAGCGGCACTTTTAGCGAGTTGTGGTGATGGAGCAGGTGGGGCGGGTGAAAGATCTGCTGGAGGTACCGAACAGCCGCCAGCGGCCGCGCTATTTATATCGATAGGTACTGGCGACAAAATTGAAGTGACTAGTCCGGAGACGTATGCAAAGGACTTCAATGTAAGGGTAACTGATGGTAACGGCAACTCAATTGTTGGGGCATCGGTTGCGGCCAAATTGATTCCTGTTGCATACTTCAAAGGTAGATATGTTCCAGGTCAGGATCGCTGGTTTCCAGATTTGCCTCCGAATACGTCTTTCATCGGCTGTCCCAACGAGGATTTGAACTTCAATGGAGTGTTGGATTCTGGAGAGGATGTAAACAACAGTGGAAAGCTAGAGCCACGCATTGTGGCCAGTATTAGTTTTGGCGGAACTAACATTACTGACTCCACTGGGTCTGTGGCTCTTCGCGTTAACTATGCGCAGTCTTTTGCCCTTTGGCAGTTTTATGTAATTGAAGTTACAACATCGGTGCGAGGCACTGAAAAAACCGGCACTTACAACTTCGAGTTCCCGATTTTGGCATCCGAATTTCAGGACGTACAAACTAGCCTTCCCAATCAAGTGAGTCCTTATGGGGTTGTGCAGTCGTGCACCAGTCCGAATTAACGTAAGGTAAAAGAAGCTGCAGAGTATTTCTCTCATCGGCCTCATGGGGGCCGGCAAAACTACGGTGGGCCGCAAACTTGCGGCCCGCTTGTCTTTGGAGTTTGTGGATTCGGATCATGAGCTTGAGGTTCGCTGTGGCGTGCCGGTCGCAACGATTTTTGCGGTCGAAGGCGAGGCTGCATTTCGGGATCGTGAAGCAAAACTTATTGATGAGCTAACGCAGCGACCTGGGATTGTGCTTGCAACCGGTGGCGGCGCGGTGTTGCGGCCGGAGAATCGACAGCATTTGCGCTCGCGCGGGACGGTGATCTATCTGCATGCGGAACCGCTCGCGTTGTTTCATCGCACCAAGCATGATCGCGGCCGCCCGTTGCTGCAAACGACAGATCCGCTGGCAAAGCTGCAGGAACTCTATGCGCAGCGCCATCCGCTCTATGAAGAAACTGCGCACTACACGTTCAACACTGGCAAGCCGTCGGTGCGTGAATTGGTTGAGCGGATTGTGGAGGTCGTGCCGGTAAAATCTGGCACATGATCTCTGAAGTTAATGTTGCCCTAGCGCAGCGTAGCTATTCCATCTCGATCGGTCCAGGAGCGCTTGGCGGCCTTGGTGCACTGCAGGCGCTGCATGGCGCAAACAAGCTGGCGATTGTGACTAATTCCACAGTGGACGCGCTGCACGGGCGGACATTGCGCTCGCAGCTGCAAGCGGCCGGTCACGCGATAGTGAATGTCGTTCTACCCGATGGTGAAACGCATAAAAACTGGGACAGTCTGAACCAGATTTTCAGCAGCTTGCTTGAGCACAGATGCGACCGCAAAACGCTGGTGATTGCATTTGGTGGCGGCGTGGTGGGCGACATGGCCGGTTTTGCCGCAGCGTGCTACATGCGCGGCGTGCCGTTTGTGCAGATTCCCACCACCTTGCTCGCGCAGGTGGATTCCAGCGTCGGCGGCAAAACAGCGATCAACCATCCGCTCGGCAAAAACATGATCGGCGCGTTCTATCAACCGCGTGCGGTGCTGGCGGACGTGTCTTTGCTCAAGACCTTGCCACTGCGCGAACTGCGCGCGGGGATTGCAGAGGTCATCAAACACGCGCTGATTGCCGACGTGCAATTGCTCGCTTGGTTAGAAGCGAACATGTCGCAGCTGCTCGCCTGCGACGCGGATGCGCTCACGCATGTGGTCAAACGCTCTTGCGAAATCAAGGCCGCTGTGGTCGCAGCGGATGAGACCGAGCAAGGCCTGCGTGCCACGCTCAACTTCGGCCACACCTTTGGTCACGCGCTAGAGGCCGTGCTCGGCTATGGCGCGTGGCTGCACGGCGAGGCGGTTGGATGCGGCATGGTGCTTGCGGGCCGGCTCTCTGCGCATCTGGGCACGATTAGCGCTCAAGACGCGCAGCAGATTGAACGGCTCGTGGTTGCAGCCGGTTTGCCAGTGCGCGTACCGGCAGAAGCGACTACCGCCGCGCTGCTTGAAGCCATGCAGATCGACAAAAAGAATGAAGGCGGCGCCGTGCGCTTTATCGTTCTGGATGGGATTGGCGTAGCGCGGTTGCAGGCCGTGCCGCTGGCTGATGCCGCGCGCATCATTGATTCCACGCGTGCGTAAGTTCTCAAATGCATCCCAAGCTTGTACAACACAATTCGAAAGTATTTTCAATGCCTCTACGCAATATCCATGCGGATTTTGAGCCATTTTTGCTTGAAAAAGCGCATGGATATTGCGTATTCTCTTTTGGAAACACGCTGTTTATGCGGTTAATTAACAGTGAGCGGCTCAGTTTAAGGACGCGTGCATGGGCCTGCTAGACGACCTGCGCGCAGAGGCAGACGCGGCGCGCGGCCTGCATGCAGTGAAAGCGCAGACTTCGGCCGAGCGTACAGCTGCTACAGAAGAAGCGGCAAAAAAACTCGTCGCCTATTGGGCCAACCTGCATCCTGATCTGAACGCCATCGCGCCCAAGGTCAGCCGCCGCATCGAGCTGGAGCGTGATCTGATTCTGCGCGACTTGCAGCTTTCAGACTTTCGCGTCGATCATCGGCAGAAAATCGTCGGCGAGCAAACGCTGACCGATTACGCGCTGGTGATCTTTGAGCAGACAAGCACCTCTGCGCCAAACCCCATGCGCGTCAAACGCTCCTCTGCTGAATACGAAACCACGCGCAAACGGCTGTTTGAAGTGGGTATCAAGGCGCATGAAGATATTGTCCGCAACGAAGACCAGCGCATGATCCGCGCTGAGTTTGAGTTTGAGCCGGTAATCAGCGCCGGCGTGCGGTTTGAATTCCATCACGACGCGATGCAGATCAACGTCCGCATCAAAAATGTGGAAATGGCGGCGCTGCTGCATGCCGATTTTGAGGTGGCGGAGGTCAATCAGGCGTTTTTGGACGAAATGACCAAATACCTGATCGACCGGCCCAGCAGCTTTCCGATCCTTCGGTTCAAAAAGGCGAATCTGGGCTAGCGCGTTGTTTGACCATGTTGTTTGCACCAAAATTGCGCAAAACACCGTCTTGATGCACCGCAGCGATTCCTCTATAGTTGATCGGTGCGCTCAAAAGGCGTAGCAACGATTTTTCTAATGGCGGTCTAGCTGACATGTGTGCGCCCAACCCGGCGCCGGTCTGCTCACCGCCGTTTTTGTCCGAATAGTTATGCAAGAAACGCATAACGTGATGCATGGGCCGTATGGCCTAAGTTCTTTGCTTCAATAAGGCCCACACAATGATTCAAGCGCAAGCACTGCATATGCCGACTGACGAACCACTCGCCGCGCAAGGTCTGTACGACCCGCGCAATGAGCATGACGCCTGCGGCGTAGGCTTCGTGGCCAACATCAAAGGCAAAAAAAGCCACGCCATCGTTGAGCAAGGGCTGCTGATTCTAAAAAACCTGGATCATCGCGGCGCGGTGGGCGCCGATCCACTGTGCGGTGATGGCGCGGGCATTTTGCTGCAGATTCCACACGCGTTTTTTGCGCAAGAGATGGCCAAACAGGGCGTTGAATTGCCCGACCCCGGTGAATACGGCGTGGGCATGGTGTTCATGCCGAAAGAAAGTGCCAGCCGTCTTGCCTGCCAGCAGGAGTTGGAACGCGCGGTGCGCGCCGAAGGCCAAGTGGTGTTGGGCTGGCGCGATGTTCCCGTGGATACGGCGATGCCGATGAGCCCGTTTGTCAAAGGCAAGGAGCCGGTGATCCGGCAAATTTTCATCGGCCGCGGCCCGGATGTAATGGTGACGGACGCGTTTGAACGCAAGCTTTACGTCATCCGCAAAATGGCCAGCCACGCGATTCAGCAACTGCGCCTTGCGCACGGCAAAGAGTACTTTGTGCCGTCGATGTCGGCGCGTACCATCGTCTACAAAGGTTTGCTGCTGGCTGATCAGGTGGGTGTGTATTACCAGGATTTGGCCGATGAGCGCGTGGTGTCGGCGCTGGCGCTGGTGCATCAGCGTTTTTCTACCAACACCTTTCCAGAGTGGCCGCTGGCGCACCCGTACCGGCTGATCGCGCACAACGGCGAGATCAATACAGTCAAAGGCAACTTCAACTGGCTGCGCGCGCGCGAAGGCGTGATGAAGTCCGCTGTGCTGGGCGATGATCTGCAAAAGCTTTACCCGATTGTGTATGAAGGGCAGAGCGACACCGCCACCTTCGACAACTGCCTCGAACTGCTGCTGATGGCAGGCTACCCGATCGAACACGCCGTGATGATGATGATCCCAGAAGCGTGGGAACAGCACACGTTGATGGACGACAACCGCCGCGCGTTCTATGAGTACCACGCTGCGATGATGGAACCGTGGGATGGCCCGGCGGCGATCGCGTTTACCGACGGCCGCAAGATCGGCGCCACGCTGGACCGTAACGGCCTGCGTCCGGCGCGCTATTGCATCACCGAAGACGATATGGTGGTGATGGCCAGCGAATCCGGCGTGCTGCCAATTCCCGAAAGCAAGATCAAGAAAAAGTGGCGTCTGCAGCCAGGCAAGATGTTTTTGATCGATTTGGAACAAGGCCGCATCATTGACGACAAAGAGCTCAAAGACCAGCTCGCCAACAACAAGCCGTACAAGCAATGGATTGAAGCCATCCGCATCAAGCTGGATGAAGTGCCGCCGCAGCCGGATGACGGCCCGCACACGGATGTGAGCCTGCTCGATACCCAGCAGGCCTTTGGCTACACACAAGAAGACCTGAAATTCCTGATGAGCCCGATGGCCGTGGGTGCAGAAGAAGCGATTGGCTCGATGGGCAATGACAGCCCGCTGGCCGTGCTGTCAGACAAAAACAAGCCGCTGTACAACTACTTCAAGCAGTTGTTTGCGCAGGTCACCAACCCGCCGATTGATCCGATCCGTGAGCAGATGGTGATGAGCCTAGTGAGCTTCATCGGCCCGCGCCCAAATCTGCTGGACATCAACAACATCAACCCGCCGCTGCGGCTTGAAGTAGATCAGCCGGTGCTGGATTTTGATGATATGGCGAAGATCCGCCATATCGAATCGCTCACGCGCGGCAAGTTCAAAAGCCACTTTCTGGACATTACCTACCCCGCCACATGGGGCAAGGAAGGGATTGAGGCGCACATTGCATCCCTGCGCGCGCAAGCGGTGGATGCAGTGAGGAAAGGCGCGAGCATTCTGGTGGTGTCAGACCGCGTGGTGCGCAAAGACCACGTGGCAATCCCTGCACTTCTGGCCACGAGTGCGATCCACCAACATCTGATTGCCACCGGTCTGCGTTCTTCTACCGGGCTGGTGGTGGAAACTGGCTCGGCGCGTGAGGTGCATCATTTTGCACTGCTCGCGGGCTACGGCGCGGAGGCGGTGCATCCTTGGCTGGCGCTTTACACGCTGCAAGAGATTAATGAGTGGGCCAAGGATTTGCCGAGCGGCTTTTCGCCTGAGAAAGCCATCAAAAATTACGTCAAGGCGATCGGCAAGGGGCTGAACAAGGTCATGTCCAAGATGGGCATTTCCACGTACATGAGCTATTGCGGCGCGCAGATTTTTGAGGCCGTCGGTTTGTCCCGCGAGTTTGTGGATACCTACTTCAAAGGCACACCCAGCCAAATTGAAGGCATCGGCATCTTTGAAGTGGCCGAAGAAGCGCTGCGCACGCACCGCGCTGCGTTTGGCGACGATCCGGTGCTGGCTGAAATGCTTGACGCCGGCGGTGAATATGCTTGGCGCGTGCGCGGTGAGGAACATATGTGGACGCCGGATGCGATTGCGAAACTGCAGCACGCGACCCGCGCCAATGCGCAAGACAAGTACCGCGAATACGCCGCCATCATCAATGACCAAAGCCGCCGCCACATGACGCTGCGCGGCCTGTTCGATTTCAAATTCGATCAGTGCGTGCCCGTGCCGATTGACGAGGTGGAGCCAGCCAAAGAAATCGTCAAGCGTTTTGCCACTGGCGCGATGTCGCTGGGTTCGATCAGCACCGAAGCGCACACCACGCTGGCAATTGCGATGAACCGCATCGGCGGCAAGAGCAATACCGGCGAGGGCGGTGAGGACGAACTGCGCTATCAAGCCGAGATGAAGAACAACTTCATTCCGATCACCAAAGCCGGCGATACCGTGGGCAAACTGCTGCCGCTGTCGGACATTCGTGCGGACATCGTGCTCAAAGACGGCGACAGCCTGCGCAGCAAGATCAAACAGGTGGCCAGCGGCCGCTTTGGCGTCACAGCAGAATATTTGGCGAGTGCCGATCAAATTCAGATCAAGATGGCGCAGGGTGCCAAGCCCGGCG
>JBOFGW010000459.1:0-10223 GCA_051649325.1 Burkholderiaceae bacterium
TCCCGTACCCAAGAGAACTTGTAGAACTGATCGCCTGGGCCGCATGGCGCGCGTTCCACGTGAAACCCAAGCCATTCAATGAAGTTGATCGCGCTCGAATGCTGCGCATGCACCAGATTCCCGAGGGCTGGAAAGCGCTGCTGCATGGCACGTACTTCACGCGCGGCTACCCGTGCTACGGTGACGCGCTCCGCATCGTTCATGGCTTCCATGGTCAGCATCCAGGGAACGCCTATCTCACCGCCGGGCGCACACACCAAGCCAAATATGGCAATGGTTTCATTCTTCCATCGCGCCTCTTTTGCCCATGCGCAATCGGGCAGCGCCGATTCCATCATCTGACAAAAGTTGTCAATCCCAGCGGCCACAAGCTCTGCCTGGTCTTCTTGGCAAAGTTGCGCCGCGCAAGACGGCAAACGTTCAGCGGTAAGCGGGTGAAGGGTGAGCACGCTTTATCCTTGGTTGACAGTCAGCTCGCGCACAACGGCAAGCACATGCATGGGGAACGGCAGTTCGCGTTCAACAACTACAGGTGATTTACCGTTGTCCCACCCGTACTCGCTGACATCTACGTCTTGAGATTTGACCGGCGCAGGCTGATCAAGCACACCGATGCCAAATTGCCGGTTCTCAATGCTCTGGCCGTTGATCTTGACTGGGCCGGTTTCGATCAGCCGCAAAGTGACTCTATTCGTGCTCATGCGCTGCGCCATTGCCGCAACGCCTGCGGATGCGTCTTCCGGCGAATTTGGCTCTACCGTGGCCGTAAACGGCAGCCCGAATTGAATGCTCTTTGCGGAGCGCGTGAGCGTGATCAGCCCGGCAGCATTGACCGCGACCCGCCCCATGTACGTACCATCAGCCAGCACATCGACTTGTGTGTTTTTCAGCGCTGAATGGGTGACTGTGGTTTGGCCGGCCCCGTTGAATACAGTTTGCGCCATGTCGGTTTGCAGCAGATATTTCTCAGAGTCACGGTTGCTGGATGTCGTCATTTCCATGCGCTCGATGTAGCGCGCAGTAACGCCGTTGATTGTGCGGCGCACGGCCAGATAAACCACATCACCATCCACACCGGGTACGCAGCACACCGACTCCACAAACCCGCTCACGTCATGCAGTGCCCAGCCGATCACACTTTGTGCGCGGTCAATCGTGAGAGACACCAAAGAGCCGTCACTACGCACGCACCACATCAGTGAATGCGGGCGCTGCTGGAACGCCATGTCCACGACCGCAAGTGACGTGCCGTCTTCCAGCTTGTTAAAAAAGTGATCGGCCAGCGCAGCCAAATCCGGCGCTTCATAACCGTCAAAGTCGTATCGGTAGTTCAGCGAGCGCACTTCTTTGCCCGCGCGCTGCACAAACAGTAGCTCTTTGCGTACCTGAGCCGGACGCACATTGGCGCTGCCGTGGTTGGATTCAGCAATGATTTCAGGCGGGTTGGCAGTGCTAATCACGCTGCGCGCCTGCTGACCGCGTAGGCTGTACTCTGCGCCGTAGGTAAGCGCCATCAGATGCCGCGCGCTGGCCACGTAGGCGATCTGGTTGTTTTCGTCGCTGCCGATGGTGAATGAAAATCCTGCGCTGTCGTTGGCTTCAACAGTAAAGTCCACCGGTTCACCGACCCGCGATCCCCAAATTGTTTGAGGGAAGCCGGGCGAGCCAGCAGCAACAAGCCGCTGCTGATGCAGGGTAACGGAGCGCGGGTATCCATCTAAGGCGTTCCACTGGGCAGACTTTAGTTGCCAAGCCAGCGCTGGCGCAGCGGTTGCGCTGCTTAGCTCGGCAACGATCACACCGGTTGCGATGGTCACGGACGTAATGCCTGTGATCCTGACAATGCCGCCGTTGATGTAGACGAACTTGCCAATGTCGGTCGGATTGCGCCAGCCAGCAGCGCCAAGCGTCAAGGTGCATGGGCCTCCAACCGGCGTTGCTGCGCTGGGCGTAAGCGTTGCCTGCGGAGAGGTATCAAGCGTCCACTGATCCGCAGGTAGCGCCGTGCCAGCAAATGCAATCGTGATGTCGCCGGTAACCTGCGTTGCCGAGTTCACTGTCGTCACAACAAGCACGCCGCCCTGATAAATCAGCGCACGGCCAACATCGGATGCCAAGAAGACTGCGCCGCTGGCTGTTGCGGTGCGGCCAGCGCCAACGGTATCGAGTGACAAGGTAATGCTCACACTGGAGCGCAGCCCGATTTCTTCCACGGGCGGCGTAGTGAACGGCACCGGCTCGCTTGTCCACCGGTTATCAGCAAAACGGCGCAGGCGATGCATTGGCACCGCCTCATGAGTGAAATACATCGTGGACGCGTCTTGCGCGTAGTCCAGATCGAATAGCTGAGCCTCTACAAACGGATGTGTGATTTCGTAAGGTGTCCCGCCGCCAATCACGTCGCCATCCAGGTAAAACCGCGCGTATCCTTCACCAAGTTCCACCACGTAGGCGACGTTTTTCTTGATGACAAAAGGGATCAGCCTGCACTTTTTGTTCGCGATCTTGGCGGGCGCAACAAATCCAGTTCCTGGGCGCGACACTGCGCCACCGGTAACGAGTGGATAGGCGTTGCGCATCTGCCGCGCGCCAGCCTGAAACTGCGCAATGTCTACGCGGCCACGCACCCGCGGCGACAACTCACCGGCGGTAAAGTTGGTCGCGTAGTGAACCGTTTTCATGCGGAAATAGCTCCGCCGCCAAACCGCGCGCCCAGAAGATCAAATGAGCCAAGTTCTTCCGGCCCATCGTCTTGACCGTCTACCGCGCCCGCGCGCATCATGGCTTCACGCAGCATGTCGCGCCGCTCTTTCACCAGCGCAGCCGACTTGGTGATCGGATATGCCAGTCGCAGAGCCATAGCTTGGGTAAGCACGTCCACAAGCATGCTGTCATAGGTTGCCGCATTGGTGTTGCGGAAGATGTACGTGAGCGGCAATACGGTGGCGTTGCAGAGAATACGGCCACCTTCATCTCTATACGGCCAGTTCTCGCGTTCATTGCCCACGCTGACCGTGCGCAGCCAATCGGCTGGCTTGAGAAACTTTGCCGTGTAACCGTACTCAGGAGCGCCGGCCTCCGGCGCAAGCCGCACACGTTTCTTGCAGCTATTCCAATGCTTGCTGCGCAGCACAGAATCACGCACTTGCGGCCATAGGTTTGCGACTAGCCGCGCGCGCTTAATGTTGGTCGGATCGCCGCCTTCATCAAAGCTGGAAATTGGCGCATCGCCAAGCTCAAGCAGCGCATTTGAACAGATGGTCACATCACTTGAGGCCATGCCTACACCCGTAAAAAAGGCCCGCCCGGATGCCGGCGCGGGCCAACTGCTTTACCACGTGAAACTTAGTCGTCCGCGGCCACTTCAATTTCGAAGCGGATTTGCTGGTTTGCGGTCGGCGCAGCGCCAGTGAACGTCACATACAGTTCTTGGTTAGCACCCACAAGCACGCCGTTACCAAGGCCGGTGCCGTTGTTCGCTGCCACCCTTGCTGCGGTGGTCAGCGCAACGGCGGACGCAACTGCAGTCGCGTCTGACGCAACCTTAGTGTCAAAGTTGCGCAGACCAATCGACGCGGTTGAAGATGCGGCACCAGCGCCAAGCACGTTCACCGTGGAACCTGACAGCAAGCGCGCGCCCGTAGGCAGCTTGAAGCCGGAACCCATGGTGTCGTTGAGCGCGATGGCATGTACCGCCGGCGTTTCAATGATGATCGTGCGCTTGCGACCGTAGGTGTCAGAAGGCCGCACCTTGCCGGGGCCGGACGCGTTACCGGCCAAAGTGACTTGCTGACGCGAGAGAATTTCAGGCATGGCGTCCTCCTTAGACGAAGCTGATGGAAACGACCTTCTCTTCTTCCACACGCACGGCACCGAAGTTGCCGTTCATGGAAAGCTGGAGCAGGTCTTGTTTGTCCGCACGGCGCGCTGCGCTGCCACCGATCCCGGCCGTACCCTTCATCAGGGACGTTTTCGTCCACATCGCCGTGGTGTAGGTGCCGCCGACGAAGTTGATGGACTCGTAGGGAATCCAGTTGATGCCCAGCCACTTGCCGCCCACATCGCCCTGATACAGCATCTTCACGGCCATGAAATCTGAGCTAGTCAGGGTGGTGTCGGTGAGCACGTCCTCCATTGCTTCGGAGTTGTAGGCGCAATAGATTTCCTCGCCCGCGTAGGCGTCAGCCTCATTGCGGCGAAACAGCTTTTTCGCCTGAATGATCTTGGGCCGCGTAAAGCCCGTGCCGCCGGCAGCGATAAGCTGGCCGGCACCAAGAGCTACTTGGCTGCCTTCTTTGGTCTGCGCGTTACCTAGCAGAGCGGCAAAGATTAGCTTGTCCTTGCGGCGATTCCAAGCAGATGCCAGCGATTCGTTGTAGACCGGAGCCGGGTTGGCCAGCACGCGGGTTTCGTCGTTGCGGTCAATCGGGATGGCTTGGTAGAACGGACGCATCAACGCAACGCGGGTCGTGTGCGGCGCATCGCTCCACACCGTATCGCCGTGACGCACAGTTTGCTCTGGCGTGTCCTCAATGGGTGCAACGCGGTTGGCTGTGAAAGACTCGCCGGTAATGCTGCCGCGATCAGATACAGTGGATTCCAGGCGCGATTCTTTCTGTTGCGCCTGCATGCGGATCGCGTTGTCCCACTGCTGGACAAACGCTTGCGTAATTGACTGCGGCATTTCATAACTCCCAAAGGATTGAACAAAAGTCGTTCGCCTTCGGGTTGTTCTGCGCTACCGCAGGCCCGCTATCGAGATGGTTGCCGGCTACAGCAATCCACAATCGAGCACATCTGGTTCTTCCACACGCCACTGTGGGCCAATGGCGTGCATTCTTGCAGCAGCAAGCAGTTAAAATCTTACCTACCCGGTAAATCCTCGCCGGTCTGCTTGTGATAGGCCTGCTGCACCATCGCGCTGATGATCTGATGATCAGCATGGCGCGGGTTCAAATACGCCTCGTTGGACTCAAGCTGCTGCAGCGTCATGCCTCGGTATGGGCTGCCTGCGGGCAGGCTGGCTTCTACGCCGGGGGACGTGTCTTCTTGCAGTTGCTTGCCAAAATGCGCAGCAAACTTCAAGAAGTACGCATTGTTCATCAGCGCACGCAGCGGGCTTGATTCATCAATCGCGCCGCCCTCGCCAAACGCTTGCGGGTCAAAAGCACGTACTGCGGCCGCGGCGGTCTTCAAGCCAGCCTTGAACTGTTCGTCAGACTTCCAAGTTTCGCGCAGCGCCTTCTCGCCCTGCTCCACGCTTTGACCAAAGATCGCATCAGCAATCTGCGGCATGCGAGTAACGTATTCCTCCGCCATAACCTGAAACTGTTTTTGCGTCATGCCGAGCTCAAACGCTTTGCTGCGGAACGCGCCGAAGTTCTCATCTTTCGCCGGGTCAAACACAGCCTTCATAGCCTCTGGCACTTCGAATGCATATTCGTCAGCGGATTTGGGTGGCGCGCCAACTTCCTTCATGCGCTGGGCCAGCGGGGCGTAGTTCTCCGCTTGCTTGCGCACGCTGGCAGCTTCGTCCAGCTTGCCTTCGGCCGTCATTACGCGGTGCTGCGCATGCAACCAAGCAAAGGGATCGGATGCGGCCGCTGCGGCTGCGTCAGTTGCACCGCCTTGACCAAGCAATGATGAGGGCGGCGTGACCGTTACGCCACCATTACCTTGGACAGCTACGCTTGACCCGGTTGGCGGGGCTGGATTGACTGTAACGACTTTTGCTGTTTCAAACATTGTCTTGTTCTCCACGTGGTTGAGGTTGATAGGCGCGGGCCATCTGCAACTCGATGTAGTCGATCACAGACATGGCACCCGCGTTGAAATCGGTTTGCCGCTGGGCTTCTATGCCGCCGGGCTTGTATGGGTTCTTGGCAAAGCGGGCGTGCAAATCCTCACGGATTGCCTGCCCGCGCAGGTCATCACCAAAGATTTGCTGGTACAGCTCAGGCGTTGCTTGCGGCATCAGGCTTTGGCGTAACGCTGCGCGGCAGCGTCCATCATGGTTTCGCTGGCTTGCTGCTGGGCAAGCTGCTGCTTTGCCTGCTCCGTGGCCTGCTCGCGGCCTTCACGGATCGCTTCAATTTCCTCTGGATTGCGCAACAGATCACGCGGCACACCCTTCAACTCAGCTTTGCGGCGGCGCGCCATGTCCCAGTTGTACACGTCCAGCGCTTCCGTCATGCCAGCTTGAGCCTGCAACCCGAGGTCTTGCTCGTACTCGCTCATGGCGATCACGTCCTCAAGACGCTGTGCCCGAGCAAACGGTGACTTGTAACGCACCTTGAAGTTGCGGCCTGACAACGAGTCAGGGGCTTGCCCGAATAGCCCAGCCCGGTAGCCCAACGCAAAACAGCGCTCAACTGTGGGAGCAAGTTCTTCCGCCTGAATGCGGCCGTACTGCGGGCCAAGCAATTGCCGCAACTGCGCCACACGCGCATGCACTTCCGCCGCTGTCATCTGCGGCCCGCTGCGATCCCAGTTCAGGATGTCAGCCATCAGCGTGCGGCGAATCGCTGCCTGCATCCGCAGCGCTTTTTCGTGCGCTACTTCCGGCCTGGCATTGGTTGTGATCGGGGCGAGGTTGTCCATGTCAGCCACGGCGTACAGCTTGCCGGACTGCAGGCGACGCAAACTGCCGGGGTTGAACACGCCGTCATCTGTGGCCTTCATCGGCGGCAGGATTGACATTTGCAACGCTTGCTTCTCGCCGAGCATCAACTCGTTCAGCTCCCGGCAGTCAGGCAGTGCGTTGTACATCGGGCCGATGCCGTAGGCTGAGCCGGGCAGTAAACGCCAGCGCGGCACGATGCACGGGAACTCCATGTAACCGGACTCGCTGATCACATGCTTCTGCGCTCGCTCAAACGTGCAGGAGGCATAAGGCATGCGGATCGCCAGGTCATACTTGCCCATCGTCTTGCGTGGGTAGATGGCCCGGATCAGTTCCACCATTTCATGCGGCTTGCTGCGCGACAGCTCAAGCGTTTTGGCTGACACGGCATTGCCATACATACTGACCGCCTGATCGGCCGTCACTTTCCACTTGCGCATGATGCGGTTGACTGGCCCGCCCGGCCATGAAGCGGCGATGTAGCACTCTGCGAGCGGCCATTGCTCGAACATGTAGCCGCCCTGGTCGCGGTCTACATCCACGTACATCACAAACCAGCCGGCCCCCTCATTGTCGAGCAGGCATTCGTAGCGGGCGCTGTCATAGTTGCTGGCGTGCATCTCGCCGTGCAGCTTGGTTGCAGCCTGCTCAAGCCACTGCTTGTCGCCATCGCTTGCACCTTCTACATCCAACTCAAACCAGAGCGCGGATGCAGGCGTAGTGCCGCCTTGGATGCCGGCAGCCTGTACCTCAACCCCATCAGATGCTGTGCCGTCCAGTAGGCGCGCACGCTTGATCAGCATGCCGTTGCCGTCAAACGCTTGCTCACCCATGAACCCATCACCACGCACTGGCAGCGAGTAGTCAAAACACTCGCGCCAAAGCTGCTCATGCGGCAGGCGCAGAGATTCAAGCTGTGAAAGCTGTTTTTCGAGCTGGGCGATGTCTGCGGCCACGGTCATCCGCCTAGTTCAGCACTTGACGTGTGTTTGATCTGCCGCCGCCGCCACCACCACCGTAGTAACCGCCCGGAACGCCAGCACCGGCAGCGGCTGGGTTGTACCCGCCTGCACCCATGCCAAGCAATGAGCTTTGCGAGCCACGGACGCTTCGGCGAGATGGGTCGCTGACACCAAGCTGTGACTGATCGTCTACACCAAGCGAGAGTAACCCTTGACCGGCTCTACGGCGGCGCTGCGCCTCAACAATCTTGGCGTTTGCGCGCTGCGTTGCTTCGGCCTCGGCTTTTTGGCGCTCCGCGGCTGGATCTGCTTGCTGGCCTTGCGGTGCGCCGACCATGGCTTTCTTGGCTTGGCGCGAACTGTAGGCCGTAGCCCCAGCAGCAGCGCCCGCGCCAACAAGCAGCGTGACCGGATCGCACACGTTAAGCAGCCTTAGCTTGTTCAGGCATTTCAGGGTGGACGTACCAGCCCTCTGCGGTCAGCACATTGCGGCGCGGGGCGTCTGGATGCTCCGCAAACCACGTGGCCGTGTAGTCCACGCTTTTATCGGTGAAATCAGGCAGGCCCATTGCTGCTGCGCGCGCATCATGTTGCGGCGCCTTGCTCACAACATCTGGATTGCTGACGGTAGCGGCTTGCGATGCACCTGGAACAGCGGGTTTTCTTGGAGCTTTTGCCATGGCACGTCCTTGTCTGAGAACGTGCGCAATGTACTGAAACCACCAGACAAAATTCTAACCGCGCTACGCTGCGTACTTGGATGTGACCGGCACTAGAGCGCGAGACTTGCCCGTCACAGAACACCAGAATTCAATCAACCTCTCACCGTCAGCGTGAGACGGCTGGCAGCCACTGAATCGCCACTGCTTGACCCGGTTAACCATTGGCCGATTCTCGAGGTTCACGGCACCAATGGCTTTTGCAATCTTTGTTTCTGAATGACCCATGCCAACCAGCTCAACGATAAGCGTTCGCCAGTCCACGTGCTGATCGTGCGCCAGTTTCATCTTGGCAAGAGCCCTTCCGGCAAAACTGGCTGGCCCATAGCGTCCAGGTGCTTGTTGTCCCGCAACCACTGGGCTGACTGGTGCCGCGCCAGCCGGGGAAGGTCGGTGCTGTGATACCGTGCTTTGTGCATTGCAATCAACACGTCTTGCGCGGGTGCGCCGGGGAACATCGCCTTGCCCCACTCCAAATCCAAGGCCAGCAGCGCCCGGTTGCGGTCTTGGCGCAGCTTCTTTTCATGGCGATCAAGCAGCCTTTGCACCATAGACCGCCTTAAAACGCGCGCGCAGGCGCGTCATTATGTTCTCTTTGCATAAAGGCTTCAACCGCCTGCTTTGGCACCATGACTGGCCCGGTGAAAAAAAGCCACCCGACGAATACCCAGCCTTGCTTGGCCAGTGCTTCGGCCTCTTTTACCTGCCGCCATGCGTACCGAAAAACAAAGGAAGCGGGGATTGCGGCCAGCAGGGCTGGCGAGCATTAAACAGGTTTTCATTTCACTTGCTCCAATTTTTCGAATAACTGATTTGTTACGCAGTATCCATGCGGGGTTTGAGGCAACAATGGCTGGAAAAGCGCATGGATATTGCGTAGAATCATTTTCCTGATGTCACGGAAATGATCACTTCACCCCTGAATCGCGCCTCGCTTGCGAGTCGATCAGCGTCTTGCGCCACGCTTGTATATCGCGCTGCGCACTCTCCGAGTAATTGCTCGGCGGTATTGGCGTGGTCGCGCTCGCCGGTACATTCAGCGGCGGCGGGCGCTCTGGCTCGAACTTGACTGTCTGCGCGCAGCCCAGCAAGCTCGCTGCGAGTAGCAGCAAGAACACTGGCCAAGCGGTCTTTTTCAGCTTTGTCACGGTCTATTGCTCCTTGAATAGCGGCCTGAGCCTTGTTTCGCATCCTGGTTTGCTCATTCAGATCATCGGCTATAGCTTGCTCACGCTGCTTCTCAAGCTCAAGCCACTCACTGCGCTCTAAACTCTTACCGTACTGAATCAGCCCAAAACAAAATGCAGCGATCACGGCAATGCCAAGCAGCCACGGCAGCGCGGCTTTCCCAGCGCTCCATGCCCAGCCGGCCAGGCGTGCGTACCAGCGTGGGCTCACGCCGCGCCCCACTGATCGGCCATTGCTTCTGCGATCCCTATGTACGTTCTGCTTCTGTTTTTCCAACGGTCTTTACCGGGTGGCATCATATGAACAACTGGTTCTCGGCCTTCGACCACCCGCGTTGGTTTTAGATGTGGGAGGCCAAACAACCAAAGGCAAGCAGCCTTGGTTTCACCATGACCAAACATCCAAGGCTGCACAATTTGATCGGGCTTTCGAATTGCAGTGCTTAGTTTTGATATTGGGTTCTCAATGGCTTTTTTCTTTGCCGGTGCATCGAAAAAACGTTTAGCAAACCTGATGGCCTCAAGCTGTTGTTGCTGCCGGTCTTTCCACCAGCGCGCTCCACTGACGGCCAAATATGTGCATGGAGGATGAGCAATGACCAAATCCCAAGTATCGTCATCCAAAACATCCAGAACATCGCCTTGTATGTGATTTCCTGGCTCTTCGGATTCAAGCAAGTCACAAGACCATGCATCGTGCCCTCGCTTGGCAAACGCGTTGCGCACCCTTCCG
>JBOFGW010000460.1:0-1522 GCA_051649325.1 Burkholderiaceae bacterium
TGCAAAACCCCCGCCAGCCCGGCGCGCGCGCGCCGGTCGGCGATGCCGTAGCCGCTGGCAGTGGCGCTTGCGCAAATGCCGGATGGAGCAAGGCGCTGCCCATGCCAAGCAGCACGATAAGGCTAACCTGCAGTATCAAGCTCTGGTGCGTGCGATTGGCAGGTCTTGTATGTAGGCATTGCATCGCTGGGTTACCACGTGCATATGAATCGGCAAGATGAAAGCTATTAGAACCGGCTACGTACAACGAATTCAAATGTGCGTGGATCGCCCACGCGTTGCTGCAAGCCTTGGTTGATGGCCCAATCGGCATACAGCTTGTCGGTCAGGTTACGGCCACGCACGCCGGCTGTCCAACTGCCTTGCGTGTATTCAACTGCAGCATCTATCACCGTGAAATCGTCTAGCTCGATCAAGTTTGCTGTGTTGGCAAAGCGCTTGCTGACATAGCGCGCACCCACGCCAATGTCCCATCCCGGTAGCGGCAGAAAATTCACGCTCAAGTTGGCCGTGCGTTGCGGCACATTGGGCGGCGTTTTGCCGCTGCGGCTAACCAGTACTGTTGCGCTTTGACCGGGCTGCCCGGCCAGCGGGTTGGCGACTGTTTCGGCAAAGTCATCAAACCGGGCGCGGGTCCAGGCCGCATTTGCCCCCAATTGCCATGCAGGGTGCGGCCGCCAAGACGCGGCTAGCTCAACGCCGCGGGAAGACTGTTCACCCACCGTTTGCGCAGTGCTGACACCATTGACCAATGAAGTGGTGAGCAGATCGTTCTTGCGAATCTCATACAGTGCCACAGTCCAGTCAAGCTGCCCAGCCAGCGCAGATTGTTTAAGGCCCATCTCGATTTGCCGGCCCTTTTGTAGCGATAGTGCTGCCTGCTGTGCAGTGATCGAAACGAATTGCTGCACCGGATCAGCCGAGGTAGCGTAGCTTGCGTATAGCTGCGTTTGTGGCAACAGGCTCCATACCGCGCCCAAGCGGCCCGTGAGCGGGTGATAGCCCTGGCTGGCGGATGCGGCGGGATTGATGCGGTCAATACGGTCTACCTCGATATCGTCATAACGCAACCCACCAATCAGTTTGAGTTGCGGCGTGAGATCCAGCACTGCCTCTACAAACGGCGCTTGGGTGGTGATGCGCGCATCAGCTTGCGGTACATAGGTGCTGAATTGCGCAGGCGTTGCGCCGCTGTTGGGATTGTTCAACGGGACATTGAAGATGGCCGCGGGCAAGGTGCCCGGTGCGCGCGTGCCTCGCACCAGCTTGTTGCGGCTGGTATCCAGTCCCGCCACGGTACGCAGTTTCATGCTGCCAAGCGCGCCATCCCATTGTGCTTGCAAGCGTAGGCCGCTCAAATCATCGTCGCGGTAGATGTAGAAAAGATCGCGCTGAATCAGGCGGGTATTGGGGTTCCACACGTAATTTTCAGAGTTGCGCCAATCTAACCAATGGGGTGCGTAGTAGAGCTGGGTGCGCAGCGTCCATGCGTCGCTTGCGCGCCAGTCAAGCTTCAGGCGGG
>JBOFGW010000461.1:0-7923 GCA_051649325.1 Burkholderiaceae bacterium
TAGATTCCACATCGGCGCGGCTGGCGATATTCATCACCTGGTTCACCGGCAACACCGCCAGCAACGCATTTACCGACAAGTAGCGGTAATACACCGAGCCGCCCGCGTTCAGCACCGCGGCGCGCAGCGCAGTCGCCTCAGTGTCTGTGTCGTTATTGGAAACCACCAGCACTTTCACCAGCCACTGGCCTTTTTCCTTACTCAGCCAGTTGTGGATTTTTTTCTCGAGCTGGCCTTGCAGCACGACCGGCTTCAAGTCCGGCGCAATCTTGCGTTCCACGGCAGTTCCGTAGGCCGCTGCCTGCATCGGCATCATCACCGTACCCGCCAGCATCACCAACGCACCCAACGCAGCAAATTTTGCTCTATGCGCCAACCGCGCGACTAACTGTACAAATCTCTTCATTTTTCTTTCCCCTGGCTGCCGGCCAATCGGCCGTGCACAAAAAGCGAGTCCTGCGACTCGTGCACTTTTTTAGTGCTATGCGCCTTTATACGGGGGCGTTGCATTCAAAGCAAAGAAAAAGGTACCGCAAAAGAGTTATGTGTGGCGAAGGGTTCCCAAGCAAAGCCTCTAATTCAAGCAAGCCGCGGGCTGGGAATTCAATATTGATCAGATATGACGGGGATTTGGAATGCACTATGCAATATCCATGAGGTTTTTCAGGCATAAATGCCTGAAAAACCGCATGGATATTGCGTAGTCTACCTGCGGAGGCTGTGCCTGAACCGAAAAAGCTCGATTCAGGCACGTGCAGGAAGGCTTAGAACTCGTAGCGCAAGCTGATTTGTGCAGCCCACTGCGACTCGCCACTGACTTGGCGCAGCACAAAATCTTCTACGGTCGGCGAAACGCTGTAGACATAGCGCCCACCATCCAGCCCGGCGTAGTTCACAAAACTGCGCGCCTGCCCACCGCCAGATTGGAAGCCGATTTCATCAACGCGGCCCCATTTTTTGTTGAGCAAGTTGCCGACATTGAAAATATCCAGCACCAACGCAGCCTTATGCTGAGCGGTAAAGCCTGGCAGCTCTTGGCTGACGCGCATATCAAACGAATGCGCAAACGGTGAGAAGGCGCTGTTACGCTTAACTACGCCGCCCTTGGCATTGCGCATAGCGCTATTTGCGTTGACGATTTCCCAGAAGCGCGCCTCATCCGCGGGGTTACGGAATACCACCTCGCCTGAACCCGGTGCGGAGGGGATATACATCAAGTCGTTGCCGGCCACACCATCGCCATTCGCATCGTTGTTAAACGTCCAGCTATAGGGCTTGCCTTTGCGCCCCTCATAAAACAGGCCTACAGAGGTCTTGAGATTCGCAAAAAAGCTGCGCTCCCAGTTCAAGCTGGCGCTAAAACGGTCACGCACCAAATAAGCGGAGTTCGCCGTCACTTCTTCATTGGGGTTGAACACCGAACGCGCAGCCCAATTGGAATTGGAGACTGACGACGTGAGCGGATTGACTTCTTTAGAGGTTGAGCGTGTGTATGCAGCGCTCCAACCCCAGCCTTGACGCATCGGCTGCGAGAGCGAGAATGTCAACGCGCCACTATCGCCTTGCTTCGTGCTTGTGGCAAGCAGCACATTGTTAAAAGACGCGTTGTTGAGCGCTCTGGCCCGCACTGAATTGACAGCTCCCGAACACGTAACACCCGGTGCCAATGTTCCGCTTGTATTTGGTGTTCCATCCGCGTTCCAGCAGCCCTGCGACAACCCAGCTTGGTTATAAAACAATTCTCGGCCGTCAGTGCCAAGAGCAGTAGGCGCACCCAAATTCAAATGCTTGTAGTAAATCGCTTCTTTGTTCTTGACGTAGACCAGCTCGGCGCCGACTACAAGCCCGTTCCATGGCAATTCATGCTCAAACGCCAAGTTCATCTTCCACACTGCAGGCTGACTCAAGCCTTTTTCAATAAAGTCCACGTTGGCCGCCGGATTGGAGCCTGCCACGTTGGTTGGCGGCGCATCGGGGTTGCCGTTGAATATGCCACCGCCGGGTGGGCAGGCGCTAAAGCCCAGCGTGCCGCAACCGATTACGCGTGTAGACACACCAGTGTTAGAAAACGGGTTAGATAACCAGACATTGGCGGCCGCGCCCTGGAATAAGCCAAAGCCGCCGCGCACTTGCATGGGCCGCGCCGCATCTAGCTTCAGGTTAAAGCCAATGCGCGGTTGGATCAGCGTTTCGCCATCAATGGTTTGTGTATTGTCCAGCCCGAAGCCGCCCGTCTGGCGCGATGGTGAGGTAGGGGTGGCGGCAGAGAGCGGCCCTACCGGCACGGCTGCAGCAGAATTGGCAGCGGGCTTGGTGGGCACACCGGTGCGGTCTACGCGCATTCCGTACATCAGCGTGAGATTATTCGTTGCAGACCATGTGTCTTGCGCAAACAGCCCTGTATTTTGCAACGTCCAATCCGCGGCGCCTTTTTGAATAGTGCTTCCCGGCGCAGCCAATTGCGCCAGATAAGACGAAGGCCGGCCACGCTGATAGTTTTCCAGCACTGCTTGCTCAATCTGAGCAGCAGTGGCGGTCGCGCAATTGATAGCGCCAAACGAGTAGGTGTAGGTAGCACTGCTATTTACGCAGCTAAACGTGTAGTTACCATAGGTATCTTGCAGGAACGCGTTAAAAATTTTGTTCTTGCTGTAATCCAAACCAAACTTGATTTCGTGATCGCCTAAAAGATAGTTACCGCTGGCGTACACATCTTGCGTCTTGGTGGATAACTCATTGAAGTGACGGCTGCGCTCCGTGCCAAAGAACAATGAGCGCGTGCCGGTCGCAACGGTGCCAGGCGTTCCGGGCGGCAAATTGCCAGTAAAGTTCAGCGCAACTTGCGGAAGCCGCGCATTGTTCAACGGTCGGCTCTCATAGTCGCGGTTGGATACTTTGAGTTCGGTGGAAAACGCATCAGTCCAGTTGGAAAACCACTCACCCACGACAGTTTGCAATTTCTTTTCTTGGTTGTACCAGTGCGAGTTCAGCGACAGCGAGCGTGTGCCTAGGTTGGGGAAAAACGGCTCGTTCTGCTTGGTATCGGTATACAACAGCCCGACGCGGTTTCGATCGTTGATGTTCCAGTCCAGCTTGGCCAATGCGGTTTTGAAGGTGAGCTCGGAACCCGCGGGCACATCGTTGGTGCCGATGTTGGACAAACCAAAGGTATTCGCTGCGATCGATTGCGCGCCGGCGATGGCTGATGGCGTGATACCTACGTTGGTACGGCTGCTGCCGATCGGGCCGAAATCCGGGGCAGCACGCGTGCTTTTATAGTCTTCAAGCGCGACAAAGAAAAACACTTTGTCTGCAATGATCGGTCCGCCCAATGTTGCACCAAGGTTGCGCACTTCAAAAGGCAGCGGTTTGGTGTAGCTGCCATCAGTGGCGTTAAAACGCTTGCCGGCCAAGTCTTCATTGAAGAATGAGCCATACACACTGCCTTTGAATTCATTGGTGCCTGACTTGGTGGTGGCATTGATGTTGGCGCCGGTGTAGCCCTTTTGGGTGACGTCGTAGTTGGATATATTCACCTGCACTGCGCTGATCGCTTCCATCGGGATCGGCTGGCGGATGAAAGGCAGGTTGTTCGCCTCAATGCCAAAAGTATCGTTGATGTTGACGCCGTTGACGGTAAACGTGTTAAAGCGAGAATTTTGACCAACCGCGGAGATTTCGCCGCGCTCTTTGTCGGTCTGCGAAACACGTGGATCGAGCCGTGCAAAGTCTTGCAGGTTGCCGGAAATCGAAGGCGCTGCAGCCAGTTCACGACTGCCCAGCGAGGTGCCAGCGCCCATGTTGCTGCTGTTAAAACGCAGCGCATTGGCACCGGTCACAACCACCGCATCCAGCGTTTTCGCCACCGGGCCAACTTGCACATCCACATTAGTGGTCTCAGCCAGCGGCAAGAAGACTTCGTCACGCTTTTCCGTAGCGCCACCTTGCACCACCGTGATGGTGTACGGCCCGCCAGCGCGCAGGCCGCGCACTAGATAGCGGCCTTCAGTGTCGGTGCGTACTTTGTTGGCCGAGCCCGAAGGCACGTGCAGGATGGTGACTTCGGCTTCGGCCACCGGTTTGCCGTCGGCCCCGGTGATGCGGCCGCCCATGGCGGAGGTGGTGTTTTGCGCGAGCGCAGGTACGGTGAGCACGGTGAGCGCAAAACCCAATGCCGCGCTGGCCGAAAAACGGTCAGGAAACAACATGCGACTATCCCCTAGCGAGTGAGATTGATACCCAACCGGACTTATGCGCCGGCGTTCAAACATGGTGCGTCTACATAGCAACGCACCAGCCCTGCACTTTTTCACAGCGGCGTGACATTGCCATGACGCTGGCACGGCCCGTCGCATGTACGACACTGATGCACCGCACGTTGCGCACTTATGCAATAAACGTGCGCGTGGCGTAGAACCGGACAATGTGGGGTACTTACTGCGGCAGCCACGCGCTGTGATGCGGGGGCGCACCAGCGCGGTGCGCTATGCACGCGCAGAATGGACTGCGCAATATCCATGCGGTTTTTCAGGCATTTTTGCCCCAAAAACCGCATGGATACTGCGTAGAGCAGGTTTGGGGTTGAGTTTGAAGCCTGCTAGAGCCGCAGGATCTTGCCGGGGTTCATGATGTTGTCTGGATCAAGCGCGCGCTTGACGGCGCGCATCACGTCCAGCGTCGCATCGCCGTGCTCTTTGACGAGAAAATCAATCTTGTGCAGGCCCACGCCGTGCTCGCCGGTACAGGTGCCATCCATCGCCAGCGCGCGATCGACCAGCCGCTCATTCAGCGCTTCAACCCAGTCGCGCTCCTGCGGCTTGTCGGGCTCGACCAGCATCAGCACGTGAAAATTACCGTCCCCCACGTGGCCGACGATGCCGTACGGAATTCCTTTTTCTGCTTTGAGCTGCTCCAGCTCCTCCACCGTTTCATTGATGCAGTCCGCCAGGCGCGAGATGGGTACGCAGGTGTCTGTGGTGACGGCGCGGCAGCCCGGCTTCATCTGCAGCAGCGCAAAGTAGGCGTTGTGCCGCGCTTTCCACAGGCGGTTACGGTCTTCGGGTTTCTCGGCCCACTCAAATGCGTTGCCACCGTGCTCGGCGGCGATCTCTTGCACGATCTGCGCTTGTTCTTTAACGGAGTAGTCTGATCCGTGAAACTCAAACATCAGCGTAGGCGCTTCGGCCAGCGTGAGCTTGTCATGCTTGTTGACCGCGGCAATCGCATAGCGGTCCACAAACTCCACGCGCGCAATCGGCACACCCATCTGGATCGTGGCAATCGTAGTCTGCACCGCTGCATCCACACTGGGAAAGGTACAGACCGCGGCACTGATGGCTTCCGGCTGCGGATAGAGCTTGACCGTCACCTCGCTAATCACGCCTAGCGTGCCTTCGCTGCCTACGTACAGGCGCGTCAGGTCATAGCCGGCGCTGGACTTGCGGGCGCGGCGCGCGGTGTGAATGGTCTCGCCCTTGGCAGTCACCACGGTGAGCCCGAGCACGTTCTCGCGCATGGTGCCGTAGCGCACGGCGTTGGTGCCGCTGGCACGCGTGGCGCTCATGCCGCCCAGCGATGCATCTGCACCAGGATCGATCGGAAAAAACAGGCCGGTATCTTTCAGCGCTTCGTTGAGCTGCTTGCGCGTGACGCCAGCCTGCACGGTCGCGGTGAGATCTTCACCGTTGATGGCCAGAATCTGATTCATCTGACTCACATCAATGCACACGCCACCTTGGACCGCGAGAAAATTGCCTTCCAGCGAAGAGCCCACACCGTAAGGCACCACCGGCACCCGGTGCGCGGCACACAGCTTGACCACGGCAGCAATCTCTTCCGTGCTGTGCGCAAACACCACCGCATCCGGCGGCGTCATGGGAAACGGCGACTCGTCGCGCCCGTGATGCTCACGCACGGCCTGCGCAGTCGACAAGCGCTCACCCATGATGGCACGCAGGGCATCAAGGAAAGATGCAGTTAGTTGTGGCGCGGTGCGCAAGGGCAATGGAGCGTTCATGGGCAAAACTCCTGGAAACTCAAGTGATTCTAGCCCCGCAGCCGTGCGTGCCGGGCAACAAAAAGCCCGCAAGCCAAAGCATGCGGGCTCAACCAGCAACCCCTACTTGCTCAGAGGTTTACTTTTTCTTAGCCGGCTTGGCGGTGCTCTTGGGCTTGAGCACAAACGTCACCTTCATGTGTACGCGGTACTCCACCACTTTGCCTTTGCTCACAACCACTTTCTGGTCTTGAATCCAGGCACCGCTGATCTCAGAGAGCGAATCGCTGGCGCGTGAAATGCCTTTCTGGATGGCGTCTTCAAAGCTCTTGGCGCTGGCGGAACTGATTTCAATCATTTTTGCGACGGACATGTGTGGTCTCCTTCACGTTGTTGTTGACCGAAGGCGTACCGTAGCAAAAGTACACTCTTGCATCAATCGCAATTTGCGCTTTCGCGTAAGGACAAACCCATGAGCAATCGACTTTCAACCATTGTCACGCGCACCGGTGACGACGGCACCACCGGTTTGGGTGATGGCAGCCGCACTCCCAAAGACGCGCTGCGCGTGCAGGCTATGGGCGATGTGGACGAGCTGAATTCCCACATTGGTGTGCTGCTCACCGAGCCGATGCCGGAAGCCGTACGCACCCTTTTGACGGACGTTCAGCACGATCTGTTCGACCTGGGTGGCGAACTATGCATCCCCGGCCACACCATGGTGACGGCCGCCCATCTGGCGCGGC
This sequence comes from Burkholderiaceae bacterium, assembly GCA_051649325.1. Classification (GTDB taxonomy): domain Bacteria; phylum Pseudomonadota; class Gammaproteobacteria; order Burkholderiales; family Burkholderiaceae_C; genus JBJOQV01. Next base: position 6,742 of record JBOFGW010000461.1, read on the forward strand.
TGGATACCGCTTTAGCGCAGTTCAACGCCGATTTACCCCGGCTCGTCGAGTTCATATTGCCCGGCGGCAGCCGCAGCGCTGCAATCGCGCATGTATGCCGTACCGTCGCGCGGCGGGCGGAGCGCACAGTGGTCACCCTGGGCAAGAGCGAAACCGTGGCGGATTTGCCGCGGCAGTATCTCAACCGCTTGTCTGACCTGATGTTCGTTCTGGCACGCGTGCTCAACCGGGCGGCTGGGGGCAACGACGTACTGTGGCAGCAGCGCAAAAACGCGGGCTGACACCTATAACCAGAGGAAACATCTTGAAGTACAGCAAACCAAGCATCCTTTTCATTACCCTTGCCGGCCTGACTGCGTTTGCGCCGGCCGCGCTGGCGCAGCCACAAGCGCGCCCGCAGTTGCCTATTCCCACTGCGCAGAGCATCAAGGCCAGTTGCGACAAAAACCTGGCTACCGTGCGTGCCAAGTTCAAGGCCGTTGAAGCAGGCAAATTCGCGCGCGGCGAGCCGGACGTATACGCCGCGATGAACAGCCTGAACATTCTGATCGAAGACTTGAGCGGCCCGCTGTACATCATTGCCAACGTCAGCCCCGACAAGGCTACGCGCGATGCGGCAGAAGAATGCACCATCAAATACTCGCCGCTGGAAACCGAAATCTATCAAAGCGAGCGCCTGTTCAAGCGCATCAAGGCTGCCGCGCCTAAAACACCGGAGCAAACGGTCTATCAAAAAGACCTGCTGGATGGCTTTGAAGACAGTGGCGTCGCCCTGCCGCCAGCCAAGCGCAAGCGCGCGCGCGACATCACCGAAGAGATCACCAAGCTAGCCAAGGACTTTGATAAGAATATCCGCGAAGACGGCGTGCGCGTGATCCTTGCCGAGCAGGAACTAGAAGGCGTACCTAAATCCGTGGTGGAAGGCGCCAAGAAAACGCCGGAAGGCAAGCTGTCGCTCGGCGTGGACTATCCCACCTACGTGCCGGTGATGGAAAACGCCGTGCGTGAATCCACGCGCGAAGCGATGTGGCGCGCCAAGGTCAATGAAGGCGGCGCAAAAAATCTGGAGATTCTGGACAAAATCACCGTGCTGCGCCATGAGCTGGCCGCGCTGTATGACTACCCCAACTACGCCGCCTTCACACTGCGCCGCAAGATGGCGCGCTCGCCCGAGGCGGTGAT
>JBOFGW010000462.1:0-2165 GCA_051649325.1 Burkholderiaceae bacterium
AAAGACTGCGTGGTTGCGAGCTTTGAGGCGTTGGAATCCGCGCCGGTAGTGCAGCGCATTGCCGACGCGGTGCGCCGAAAAATGGACAGCCTGTTCGGGCTGTCAATCGATGCCCATGCCCGCACCCGCCAAATTGGCGGCGCGCGCGATGTGGCGCAGTTCAAAAAAATTAGTTCAGTGGATTTAGTCGTCGACCCGTCCGCGGGCGGCAGTGTCGTACGGCTGTCTGAGGCCGTTCATGAGGAGAATGCAATGCGTAAGAAAATGGCGGCTGCGTTAGTGGCATCTGGTAAGAGTCAAGCCGATGTCGATGCAATGGATGATGATCAAGTGCTAGAGGCCTATGACGGCCTGAAAGCGCCCAAGAAAGAAGACGCCAAGCCGGTGCGTGAGGCGGCGCAAGGCCCCGAACCCACGCAAGAGACGCGCTTGACCGAGGCCGATGTCACGCGCTTGGTTGAAGCCCGTGCGGCGCGCATGTATTCGCGCTCGGCCCTTGCTACGGCGCAACTGCCGGAGCAGGCCAAAACCAAACTCGCAAAGAGTTTCGAGCAGGTTTCTAACTTGACCGAGGCCTACATTGATCAAGCGATCAAAGACGAGCAGACCTATTTAGGCCACTTTGTGGAAGCAGGCAAGATCAACTTGCCGCGCATTGAAATCGGCCGCACGGCTGGCGAAAAATCACTGAGCATGCTGGATGATTTCTTTATTGGCAAAGGCAAGTGCGATTCGATTCGCGAGGCCTATGTCGCGATCACTGGCGATAGCACCCTATCCGGCCGTTTAGATAAGTGCGACTTAAGCAAGATTTCTGAGGCCTGCGGCGTAGTCCGAGAAGCCGTGAACACCAGCACCTTTGCCAACGCGATGGGTGATTCGATCACGCGCCAAATGATGACCGCTTACAACGCCAATCCGTTGTTCAACGACTGGGAGTATCTCTGCGATGTGGTACCGGTTCGTGATTTCCGCACCCAAGAGCGCATCCAGATCGGCGGCTATGGCAATTTGCCCACCGTTGCCCAAGGTGCTGCTTACACGGCCCTGACCAGCCCAAGCGAGTTCAAGGCAACCTATGCTGCTACCAAGCGCGGCGGTACCGAAACCGTGACCTTAGAAGCCATCGCCAACGACGATGTGGGCTTGATTCGCCGCATTCCGCTCGAACTGGCGAACGCGGCTGGCATGACACTTTACGACTTTGTCTACACCTTCTTGCTGGGTAACGGCTTGATCTATGACGGCGTGGCATTGTTCGCGGCTGGCCACAATAATATTGGCTCCACCGCCTTAAGTGCTGCAAGCTTTAGTGCTGCACGCTTGGCGCTGAAAGCCCAGCAAAAGCCTGGCACAAGTAAGCGCGCAGGCTTAGTCGCCCGCCACTTGATTGTGCCACCGGAGCTTGAAGAGGCCGCGTATGACTTGTTCGTGCGTAACAGCAATAACGACGAGACGTTTGTGCAAAGCCGCAAGCCAACCGTGCACATTGCTGAGGCCGCAACTGATACTAACAACTGGTATCTGACGGCGGATAAATCGCAGATTGCGCTGCTAGAAATTGGCTTCTTTGGGTCACGTACGCCTGAGCTATTCGTGCAAGACAACCCAACGGTTGGCAGCATGTTTAGCAATGACCAGCTGACCTATAAAATCCGCCATATCTACGGCGGCGCGGTCAAAGACTTCCGCGGTATGTTCGGCGCGCTCGTAGCCTAAGGCCCGATTAATCATGGCACTGGCTGACTTCTACGGGCAGGTGGATGAACTGGTTCGCGATCGCGAATCGGTCATCAAGCCGATCGCACGGGATCGTGCACTGGACGCTGCGGCGCAGCGTTACAGTGTCGACCGCCCGCGTGAGCTCGTGGAGGACGTGCTATCGGCAGGCGGGTTTTTCCTCAACCTGCCGGTAGCATGGCAAGCCGGGTTTTCCCGCTTGCTGAGCATTGAGCTGGATTTTTCCACCAATGTGTTTCGGGTGATTGAAGGCAGCCAGTGCGCTGTCTACATCAGCCCAACGGGCACGCAGATTCGCCTTCCGGATGGCTTTGCGCAGGATGCGGGCACTAGCTTGCGGGTGCGCTTTACGGCGGCCCATCAAATTAGCATTGCCACCGACACCATTCCTTTGCCACAGCGATACGCTGTTTGCTGCTACGCAG
>JBOFGW010000463.1:0-19967 GCA_051649325.1 Burkholderiaceae bacterium
TGGGTCTAGCTTGGGAAACATATATAGCGCAGCTTTGGGCTTGACCACCGATACACCGGGAATCTGCGTCAAAAGCTCGTAGGCCAAATCGCGCTGGCGGCGCAGCCTGCCGCCCTCACCCACCAAGTCTTTGATGCTCTGGTAGCCGCCCAGCGCGGTTTGAATCGCCATCTGCCCCGGCGTGTTGGCGCACAGGCGCATGCTAGCGAGCATGTTGCGGCCTTCGATGTAGTCTTTCGCGCCGCGCTTCTCACCGCTCACCCCCATCCAGCCGGCGCGAAAGCCGCAGGCGAGGTAGTTCTTTGACAAGCCGTTCATAGTCACGCACAGCACATCGTCGGCCAGCGAGGCAATGGAGGTGTGCTGCTCGCCGTCATACAGCGTTTTGTCGTAAATCTCGTCAGCAAAAATAATCAGGCCATGCTTGCGCGCCAAGGCCACAATGTCTTGCAGCAGTTCTTTGGAATACAGCGCACCGGTGGGGTTGTTGGGGTTGATCACCACAATCCCTTTGGTTCGCGGCGTGATTTTTTTGGTGATGTCGGCTACGTCCGGCATCCAGCCTTGCTGCTCGTCGCACATGTAATGCACCGGCGTACCGCCGGAAAGCGACACTGCCGCCGTCCATAGCGGATAGTCTGGCGATGGCACCAGCACTTCGTCTCCGGCGTTGAGCAGCGCGTTCTGGCTCATCACAATCAGCTCGCTCGCGCCGTTGCCCAGGTACACATCATCCACTGTCACGTGCCCGGCAAACCCTTTTTCCTGCGTGTAGTGCACCACCGCCTTGCGCGGCGCAAACAGGCCTTTGCTGTCGGTATAGCCAGCCGCTTCTTGCGTGCTGAGGTTACGGATCATGTCTTGCACGATCTCATCGGGCGGCATCACGCCAAAGGCGGCCACGTTACCGATGTTCAGGCGCAGGATTTTGTGGCCTTCAGCCTCCATGGCCATGGCTTTTTCCAGCACGGGGCCGCGAATGTCGTAAGCAACGTTGTCTAGCTTGGCAGACTTGGAAATGGTTTTCATGGCAATCAGGGCAGAATCGAGGGCAGAATCGGCAACCCAAAAACGTGGGGCGCGTGCGGGAAAAACAAGATGCCAGAGGGGCTTATGGCGCGCCGGGCATGTCGCAATGCAAAACAATTATAATTGCGGTTGACGTTGTATTTGCGAATTGCGCATCGCCACTTGTGAAACTCCACGCAGAAACCCGGCCGTTTGCCAACACCGTATCGGCCATTGGGCAAAGTTCCATTGACATCAATGGCGTGCCCTATAGCGCCAGCTTGGTGGTGGCGCCCGAAGGCGACGTGCAGGCCTGGCCGGTGACCCGCTGGGATGAGCTCACAGAGGCGCATTTTGAGGCGCTGGCGCAAAGCCAGCCGGAACTGGTGGTCTTGGGCACCGGCGCAAAACAGCGCTTTGTGCATCCGCGGCTGACGGCGGCGCTGGCTGCCAGACGCATCGGGCTGGAGACCATGGATACGGCTGCGGCGTGTCGCACTTACAACATTTTGATGTCCGAAGGCCGCAAGGTCATTGGTGCATTCATCTTGGAAACCTATATTCAAGCTAAGCAAGGAACTGTATGACGATCAAAGTCGGACACCCGGTGCCGGATTTCACAGCACCGTCCACCCTTGGAGACATTACGCTGTCACTGCTCAAAGGCCACAAAGTCGTCCTGTACTTCTACCCCAAGGACAACACGCCGGGCTGCACGCTGGAAGGGCAAAACTTCCGCGATTTGCACGATCAGTTTGTCAAGAACAACACCGCCGTCATCGGCGTTTCGCGCGACAGCATCAAGAGCCACCAAAACTTCTGTGACCTGGAAAAATTTCAGTTTCCGCTGGTGTCAGACGTGGCCGAGCAGCTCACGCGCATGTTTGATGTGATCAAGACCAAAACCATGTACGGCAAGCCCGTGCAAGGCGTAGAACGCAGTACATTTGTGATCGACCAGTATGGCGTGCTTGCCAAAGAATGGCGTGCCGTCAAAGTGCCCGGTCACGCTGAAGAGGTGCTTTCATTCATCAAAAATCTGTAAAGAGCGCACGGGTTTGCCGCGGAGGTTTTGCGGCGGTCCAAAGCGTCGAATTGAAGGCTGTTTTGAAGGCCGTTTGTGCGGTAACCCCGCCCAAGCGGCTTTTTCACTTTTTGAAGCTGCATTTAAAGCCGCAATCCTGAGGAAGAGGAAACCCCCTGCATGCCACTGCCCAAAGCACCGACCAAGCCTGCCGACATCCTGCAACTTTCTGCGCGCGAAGCGCTGGCTCCCAGCCATGCAGCCGCCAAACCTGCGCTGCACGTGGCCGCCGAGCCGCAAGCAAGTGGGGAGCCCCAAGGCAAGCGAAAACCGGTGCAGCAGCCCAGCCTTCTCACCCAGCCCGCTGAAGCGCGCGCACGCAGCAACGTCACACCACTTCTAAAAGAGAACACGCATATTTCACGCGCTTCTTCAGGCAAAAATACCTCAAAACCCGCATCAAATATGCGTGAAGCTGCAAAACCCGCTGGCCCACCCAAGATGTTCGTGCTCGACACCAACGTGCTGCTGCACGACCCCAGCAGCCTGTTCCGCTTTGAGGAGCACGACGTCTATCTGCCGATGATGACCCTGGAGGAGCTAGACAACCACAAAAAAGGCATGACCGAGGTGGCGCGCAACGCCCGCAGCGTGAGCCGCGCGCTGGACAGTCTGGTCAAGGATGTCACCGGCCCGATTGAAGAGGGCATCGCCCTTTCCAAGCTGGGCAATAAAGATGCCACCGGCAAGCTGTTCTTCCAGACCCAGGCTACCAGCAACCTGCTGCCCGCCACGCTGCCAGTGGGCAAGGCCGACAACCAGATTCTGGGCGTGGTCAAAGCGCTGACCGAGCAGTTCCCCGGCCGGCACGTGGTGCTGGTGAGTAAAGACATCAACATGCGCGTGAAAGCGCGCGCGCTTGACCTGCCGGCAGAAGACTATTTCAACGACAAGGTGCTAGAGGACAAAGACGTTCTCTACACCGGCGCCATGCCCCTGCCCGGCGATTTTTGGGACAAGCACGGCAAAGGGGTGGAAAGCTGGCAGCACGGCGGCAGCACGTTCTACAAAGTCACCGGCCCGCTCGTGCCCGCGATGCACATCAACCAGTTTGTGTACTTTGAACCAAGCGACGGCTTGGCGCCCACGCTGTACGCCGTGGTCAAAGAGATCACCGGCAAAACCGCGCTGCTGCAAACCCTGCGTGACCACACACACGGCAAAAACGCCGTGTGGGGCGTAACTGCGCGCAACCGTGAGCAGAACTTTGCCCTCAACCTGCTGATGAACCCAGACGTGGATTTTGTCACCCTGCTGGGCCAAGCTGGCACCGGCAAGACCCTGCTCTGCCTAGCCGCGGCGCTGGCGCAAACGCTGGACAAAAAAGTCTTCACCGAGATCATCATGACGCGCGCCACCGTGCCCGTGGGGGAAGACATCGGCTTTTTGCCCGGCACCGAAGAAGAAAAAATGGCGCCGTGGATGGGCGCGCTCGAAGACAACCTGGAAGTGCTGCTGGGCAGCTCCGGCGACGGCCACGGCTCAAGCTACGGCGGTGAATGGGGCCGCCAAGCCACGATGGAAGTGGTGCGCAACAAGATCAAAATCAAAAGCATGAACTTCATGCGCGGCAGAACGTTCGTCAACAAATTCCTCATCATCGACGAAGCGCAAAACCTCACGCCCAAGCAGATGAAAACCTTGATCACTCGCGCCGGCCCCGGCACCAAAGTCGTGTGCATGGGCAACATCGCGCAGATTGATACGCCTTATTTGACCGAGGGTTCGTCAGGCTTGACCTTCGTGGTCGACCGCTTCAAAGGCTGGCCGCACAGCGGGCATATCACGCTGGCGCGCGGGGAGCGGTCACGGCTGGCGGATTTTGCGGCGGATGCGCTTTGAGTGAGAACTGAAGCACCAGATCAGCTGTTTTTTGCGTTGATGATTGTGTGGGTAATTTTTGCCTGCGGCTCAGGGCTCTTCTTTTTGTTGAGTAAAAACCCCTCGCTGAAAAGAAAGCTCTGGCTGCCAAGCCTCATCAGTGCCGGCGTCTTGTTTATTGGGATTGGTATCGCTACTGGCGCGCCTAGTGACTCATACTTTGTTCTGATTCCAGCTGTTGCCCTTATCACTTGGCTGAACTGGCGTGCAGTCAAGTTTTGCGATAGCTGTGGCAGCACTGCTTATTCGCAAAACCCTTTTGCGCAGCAGAGGTTTTGCTCGAAATGCGGAGCTAAGTTTGACTGATTGACTTGAAAAGACTTGCGAAAAGCTGGTGGCAAAGTTTCGCCACCGTCTTTCGTGGAGGCTTTCTACATTTCGTCGAGCCTTGGCTTCCTTACGTACGGCAGGTCTTGTCTTCGAAACGCACCAAACTCCTGATAGTTCTTTCGTCCTTGCGTAAGGCTTAGATCTCCGTTTGGGCCACCAAGAACGTCATCCGCATTTATATCGTCTTGCCCATCGTCTTCCCAGAAGCAGACTTCACAAATCTCGTAGTGTCCGCGGCTGCGCAATGTCTTGTAACCACAACACGGGCAACGCACGGAATTATTCATTTCTGAATACCTATCGTTTTCCAATCGCATCCATCACCCGCCCGACGCTGCGCGCCATATCTGCGCGCGGCGTATTGAGAATTTCGCGGATGGTGAGGCCTTGGCGTAGCCAGCGTTCTACCACCAGCTTGCCTGCATAGATCGCTTCTCCATTCACGCCGGTAGCGCCGGATCCGGTGGTGAATTTGCTGATAACGTCTGCGCCAGTGGTGGCCAGTTGCGGTTTGACCGCAGCGAAGATGGCGTTTTGGCTGCTGCGCGCTTTGGTGAGCCACGCCGGGTCAACAAAGCTGTCTTCGGTGCTGCCGGGCACGGCGCTTTTTGCCAGATGCAGCGCCAACCCTTCATGCACGGCAACTTCGGCCAGATTGCGGTCGCCCAGGCTGATGGCCATGCGCTGCACGGCAATGCGGGCGTACTCGCGCGCGATGGCGGGTGACACGGCGGCGCCGCCCTGCTCCACCGGAATGTAGAGGCTGGCCACACCGTCTTGAATCGTACTCACCACTTTGCCGTCAAATAGACCGGCGTAGGCGACAAAATTCATCTTGAGCGATTTGTTGAAATTCAGTGCGCTGTTGATGCTGTTCATCGCATCCACCGGCGATGGTGCAAGGCCGTTGAAACCTTTGCCCAGTTGTTCCGCAGCGCCTGCATACTTGGGCCATGCGGCGAGCACTTTGGCTTTGAGTTCTGCTTCACCCAGCTGCTTGGCGAGCAGCGCTGCGGCTTCGCTCTGTGTGGCCCAGGCGGCGTATTTGGCATCGTCATCGGCCAGCGGCTCAGCCATGCGCTTGGCAAATACTGGGCCGTAATCAGCCAATGTGACTTGCACACCAGCGCGCTCTTGCGCGGGCAGACTGAAGGAGAGCAGCGAGAAGGTGGCAGCAATGCCTGCAAGAATTAATTTCATTGAAAATTCCAGATTTAAAAGGTATTTACGCAATATCCATGCGGGTTTTGAGCCATTTTTGACCCAAGAGGCGCATGGATATTGCGTAGCGTGCTTGTGGAGCACACTGAATTCTACTCTGCTGCCTGTGGCAAGCTGCCCGGAGCGCTCTGCGGCTCGGGTTCATGCGCAGGCTTCTTGTCCCGCACCAAGTACGAGTAGATCACCGGCACCACCACCAGCGTGAGAATGGTGGAAGTGATCACGCCGCCCATGATGGCGCGGCCCATCGGCGCTTGCAGCTCGCCCCCTTCGGAAAGCGCAAGCGCAAGCGGCAGCATCCCGAACACCATGGCAAACGTGGTCATGATGATGGGCCGCATGCGCACTTGGCCGGCGTCCAGCAGCGCGTCTTGCACGCTCTTTCCGGCCTTGCGGCCTTGATTGGCAAAGTCCACCAGCAAAATCGCGTTCTTGGTCACGAGACCCATCAACATGATGAGACCGATGAAACTGAACAGGTTGAATGTGGAGCCCGTAATCAAAAGCGCCAGCATCACGCCGATAAGCGAGAGCGGCAAACTCACCATGATCGCCAGCGGCTGAATGAAGCTGCCAAACTGCGACGCAAGCACGATGTAGATGAAAATCACGCTCATGCCCAGCGCAACCAGCATGGCAGAAAAAGCTGCGTTTTGCTCCTGCGCTTGGCCGGCCACGTCAAACTTAAAGCCGGGCGGCAGTTCGGTTGCGTCCACCACTTTTTGCACATCTGCATTCACGTCGCCTGAAGGCCGGCCTTCCACGCCCGCGTAAATGCCCTGGCGGCGCTGTAGGCTCTGGCGCTTGATCACCTCTGGGTTCTTCACACTCACAATCTGCGCCACGCTGGAAAGCGGCACGGGCACGCCGTCTTTGCTGTAGGCGATGGGCAGGTCATTGAGCTGCGCAATGGTTTCGCGCTGCGCTTTGGGTAGGCGCAAAATCACCTCGACTTGCTGGCCGTCAGACGTGGTCCAGTACGTCGCCGTGTCGCCCGCCACAAAGGCGCGCAGGCTACTGGCCACTTGTGCAGCGTTTAGGCCCAGATCGCGCACGGCATCCTGCCGCAAGCGGATGGCGTAGGTGGGAATGCCGGGCTTGACCGAGGTTTCCAGATCCACCACGCCTTTGACTTGCTTGATCCGATTGGCAAGATCATCGGTCACTTGATCCAGCACGATAGGGTCTGGCCCCAGCACATTGATCCAGATGGGTCTGAATCCGCCCACATTGGTTTCGATGCCTGCGATATTGGCAAGCTTGCCGCGGATCTCTTCTTCGATTTGTTTTTGCTTGCGTTTGCGCTCTTTTCGGTCCACCAGCGAAATATTGAAGCCAATGGTGTTGCGGCCGCCCTGCCCGCCACCGACGTTGGTGCCCAGCGATTTGATTTCTGGAATGCCGGCCAGAATCTGCTCGATCTGGCGAGCTTTTTCATTCGCACGGTCAAGGCTGGTGCCAACCGGCATGCGTACATTGATGTTGGTGAAACCATCATCGGTCTGCGGAATAAAGTCTGTGCCCACGAGTGGAAACAGCGCGAGCGCCGCAACAAACGAAAGCGCGCCAATACCCACTACCACTCCGCGCGGCGTGATGGTGGCAAAACGCCATCCACGTGCGTGACCGGGTGCAAGCTGCACACCTTTGGGTTTGGCAAACACCGGCAGCCAGATGCGCCAGCGCTTGTTTGAAAATATCCAGTGAATCAGCGCGGCATACAGCGCATGCAGCCAATCAAGAAAACGATCGGTGGCACGCAGCAGTGCGCCAATCACCGGCAGGCGTTCCATCCTATTTGACGGCGGGTCTTTCCAAATAGACGAGAGCATCGGGTCCAGCGTAAAGCTCACGAACAAACTCACCAGCACCGCAACCGCCACCGTGATGCCGAACGGATAGAAAAACTTGCCCGTAATACCGCTCATAAACGCGATGGGTACAAATACCGCGCAAATCGCAAACGTGGTGGCCAGCACGGCGAGGCCAATTTCTTCCGTGCCATCGCGCGCGGCGGTGAAATGATCTTTGCCCATGTGGATATGGCGGACAATGTTTTCACGCACCACAATCGCGTCATCGATCAGCAGGCCAATACATAGCGACAGCGCCATCATCGTCATGTAGTTGAGCGTGAACCCAAACGCATAGATGGCGATAAAGGTTGAAACCACCGCGATGGGCAAGGTCAAGCCCGTAATGATGGTGCTGCGCCACGATTTGAGAAACAAAAACACAATCGCAATCGTGAGCAGCGCGCCTTCAATAATCGTGCGCTGCACGCCTGCGAGTGATGCCTTGATAAAGTCGCTGCGCGCATACAGCACATCAAGCTTGATGCCCGGCGGCAGCTCTTTGCTCAAGTCCTGCGCGACTTTTTTCAGCGCTTCACCGGTGTTGACCAAGTTGGCATCTTGCGACTTGTAGATGTTGAGCGAAATCGCGCTTTGCCCGTCCACGCGCGACACTGAATTAGGCTCCTGCTCGGTCTCGAGCACATTGGCCACATCGCCTACGGTCACAGTAAGGCCGCCGCGGCGTGTGATTGGCACTGCAGCAAACTGTTTAGGATCGCGGATTTTTCCTTCCACCCGCACCAGCGACTCGCTGCGCGTATCCGACAGCAAACCCACCGGCACATCGCCGTTGGCGATGCGCAGCGCTTCGGCAACGTCTGCGGGCGTAATGCCAAAGGCGCGCAAACGCTGCGGATTGAGCTCCAGGCGCACTTGCCGCGCGTTCAGGCCGTTCACCTCAATGCGCGCTACGCCAGCCACGCTTTCAAGACGCTTGACCACGGTTTGATCAGCGAGCAGTGATATCTCCCGCAGGCTGCGGCCTTCACCGCGCAGGTTCAGCCCCATCACCGGCTGGTCGTTGTCGCCGTTGAAGCGGCCGATCACCGGCTGTTTAGCATCGCGCGGAAAGTTCGCGGACAGCACGCCGAGCTTGTCGCGCACGTCCTGCATCGCGCGGCTCATATTGGTATCTAGATGAAATTCCGCGTAGCTTTCGCCACGGCCTTCCCAACTGTTGGAGCGGATGGTTTTAATGCCGGAGATCGCATTGAGCGCCTGCTCGATCGGCTTGGTGATCTCGGTTTCCACTGCTTCGGGTGATGCGCCCGGATACACCACGGCGATGAACACACCGGGAGGACTGATGTCGGGCAACTGCTCAACGCCCAAGCGTGCGTAAGACACGATACCCAGCACCATCAGGCCCACCATCACCATGGTGGCAAATACAGGATTATTGATAGAGACGCGCGTGATCCACATGGCGAGCCTCTCTTAGTTCTTCGCTGATGGAGTTGGCGGCGGCGCGCTGGCCTGCGCTTTTGCGGCCACGACCTTGCCCGGTGCACCATCTTTCAAGTTATCAAAGCGCGAAGCAAGCACATAGACTTCGGGGGCCAGACCGTTTAACACTTCGATGCGGCCAGACGCAGCATCTTTGCGGCCTGTAGTGACAATCCTGCGCGTGACCACGTCTTTTTCCAGCGTCCATACATATTCTTCACCGGACAGCGCGCTAAGCGCCGTAGCCGGCACGGTCAGCCGCGGCGTGGGGTCGCCCACATCTACCTTTGCGGTGGCGTATTGGCCGGCGCGCAGCAGTTCTTTGGGGTTATCGATCGCCACAAACACGCCGATGGAGCGCGTGCCTGCCTCCGCCGCAGGTGCAATGCGTTCAATCTTCCCAGGCACAGGTTCTGCAACACCCTCCACGGCGAGCGACACGGGTTGGCCGGTCTTGAGCATCGTCACTTCATGTGTGGGCACGCTGCCCGCAAGCTCAAGCTTGCGCAGATCCACGATGGTGACAATGTTCTGATCAAACGCAAGCTTTTCGCCGGGCACCACATGCCGCTTGCTCACAATGCCATCAATCGGTGCGACCAGCGACGCATCGCGCAGCGTCAGGCGTGCGGTGGTCAGGCTCGCCTGCGCAGACATCACCTGCGCGCGCGCTGCTTCAAGCTGGGTCTTTTGGCTTTCCAGTGCAGTCGGCGAAATGAAGTTTTGTTCCGCCAGATTCTTATTGGCGTTGAACTGCCGCTGCGCGTTGTCAAAGGATGCTTTGGCAGATTCGTAAGCAGCGCTGCGATCTGATACGGTAGCCGCCAAGCTAGCCAAATCCAGCTGTCCGATACGTTGGCCGGCTTTGACGCGCGCGCCCTCGGCAACATCCAGAGATAGCAGTGTGGCAGCAGCTTTAGCGCGTACTGTTGCGGTTTTGGGGGCCATCAACGGGCCGGTAAAGTCCACCACCAGCGGCAAAGGCATCACGCGCGGTTTTTCAAGTTCAGCTGCAACAAATTCGATTGGCTTACTCTGCTTACCTTTTGGTCCGTCACTCTTTGCTGAAGCTTGTTGCTTGGACAGCACAAACGCGCCAGCACCGGCGCCAAGTACAGCAATTGCAATGACGCCAATGCTCCACTTTTTGAGTTTTGCCATGGCTTGCAGGCTCCCTGTGTCGTATCAGATGCCGCAGTCTATGGGATTACTTCCCGTCAGATCAGCTTAGTGCGATGAAATGCGTTTGAATAGGTGTGAGATGCAGCTTTGTTTGATGATTTGCAGCACAAGGCTAGAACAAATACTGCGCGATCCACCAAGCAACCGCGGCCATGAACGCTGCAGCGGGGATTGTGAATATCCAAGCCCACACAATGCTTCCGGCCACCCCCCAGCGCACAGCAGATAGCTTACGCGATGAGCCCACACCCAGGATTGCGCCGGTGATCGTGTGTGTCGTAGACACAGGTATGCCAAGACCGGAGGCTAAAAATAGCGTAAGCGCGCCGCCGGTTTCTGCGCAGAACCCGCCCACCGGCCGCAGCTTAGTGAGCTTTTGGCCCATGGTCTTGACAATGCGCCAGCCGCCAAACAAAGTGCCCAGCGCCAGCGCGCTGTAACAAGAGATGATGACCCACATCGGCGGGCGCGCGTCGCTGGCAGAGACAGAACCGGCGTAGATCAGCAAGATCCAAATAATGCCCATGGTCTTTTGCGCGTCATTGGCGCCATGGCCCAGGCTATAGGCCGCTGCCGAGACCAGTTGAAGGCGGCGAAACCACCGGTCTATCGGGCGCGGCTGCGTGCCGCGCATGAGCCAGCCTACAAGCAGCATCAGCAGCGACCCCAGCAATAGACCGAGCGCCGGTGAGATAAAGATAAACGCAACCGTCTTGAGAATGCCGCTGGCAATCAGCGAACCCGTTCCGGCCTTGGCTACCGCAGCCCCCACCAGGCCACCAATCAACGCATGCGAAGAGCTGGACGGAATGCCGAAGTACCAGGTAATGATGTTCCAGGTGATGGCGCCGATCAGCGCGCCAAAAATCACATAGTGATCAATGATGGCCGGGCTGACCGTGCCCTTGCCTACCGTGGCCGCTACTTTCAGCTCAAAGACAAAGATTGCCAGAAAGTTAAAGAACGATGCCCAAATCACCGCCTGGTAGGGCTTGAGCACGCCGGTGGAGACAACGGTGGCAATCGAATTGGCGGCATCATGAAAGCCGTTCATGAAGTCAAACGCCAGCGCCAGTGCCACCAAAAAAATAAGCGTCCACAGGCTGATCTGTAGGGTCGTCATCTTCGGCCCTTAGGCGTTCTTGTTATGCGTTTTCAATCACAATGCCTTCAATGATGTTGGCCACGTCTTCGCACTTATCTGTGACTTGTTCCAACAGCTCGTAGATCGCCTTGAGCTTAATGAGCTGGCGTGTATCGGGCTCGTCGCGGAACAGTTTGCTCATCGCGGCGCGCATCACATGATCGGCATTGCTCTCGAGCCGGTCAATTTCTTCGCAGATTTTGCTAATCGCCTCTGCGTTTTCCATGCTCTTGAGCAGGCCCACCGCTGTTTTCACGCGCTCGCAGCAAGATACGCAGATATCCGCCAGTTGCTTGGCTTCCGGCGTGATGTGTTTGATGTCATACAGATAGATTGTCTGCGCTACATCTTCCATCAAGTCCAGAATGTCATCCATGTTGCTGATGAGCTTATGGATGTCTTCACGATCCAGCGGCGTGATGAAGGTTTTGTGCAGCAGATCAATGGTTTCGTGCGTGAGTTTGTCTGCACGCTTTTCTGCAGCTTCAATATTGCGGGCGCGCATTTCAAGCTCCGCATGCAGATTGCTCATCAGCGCAGCAAGCTCGTGCGCACCTTCTACGATGTTTTCTGCGTGCTGGTTAAACAGGTCAAAGAAGCGACCTTCGCGCGGCATCAAGCGACCGAACATAACTTCCCCAGTGTTGTTGTCGGCCGCGTTTGGCCACTATCTCAGGTATACCTTTTGGCGATCAGTAGCTGCCGCCACCCACAAAATTCTCAAACTTGGTCAGCTCTCGCAGGAAGGTCAGGCGCACCGTGCCAATCGGCCCGTTACGCTGCTTGCCGATAATGATCTCGGCGCTGCCTTTATCTTGCGAGTCGGGATTGTAAACCTCGTCGCGGTAGATAAAGAGAATCACGTCAGCGTCCTGCTCAATGGCGCCGGATTCGCGCAAATCGCTCATGACTGGGCGCTTGTTGGGCCGCTGCTCCAGCGAGCGGTTCAGCTGCGACAACGCGATCACCGGGCAGTTCAGCTCTTTAGCGAGCGCTTTTAAAGAACGTGAAATCTCAGAGATTTCTGTCGCGCGGTTTTCACCGCTGGTGGTGGCGCTCATGAGTTGCAGATAGTCGATGATGATCAGGCCCAGCTTGCCGCATTGCCTTGCCAGGCGGCGTGCGCGCGCGCGTAGCTCAAGCGCATTGAGCGCAGGCGTTTCGTCGATGAAAAGCTGCGCATCCTGCATGCGCTGAATGCCGGCAGTGAGCTTGGGCCAGTCTTCGGTCTGCAGGCGCCCGGTGCGCAGGCGCTGTTGATCCAGCCGGCCCACGGACGACAGCAAACGCAGCGCCAGCTGATTGGCGCCCATCTCCATGGAGAACACCGCTACCGGCAGACCTTGATCCACTGCTACGTGCTCACCAATGTTCAGCGAGAAGGCGGTCTTACCCATCGACGGCCGGCCCGCGACGATCACGAGATCGCCCGGTTGCAGACCGCTCGTCATATTGTCCATATCGGTAAAGCCGGTAGGCACGCCTGTGACATCGGAGGGATTGTCGCGGTGATATAGCTCATCAATCCGCGTGACGACGCTGGTGAGCACATCGGGCAGCGATTGAAAGCCGGCCTGCCCGCGCGCACCATCTTCAGCAATCGCAAACACCTTGGATTCAGCTTCGTCCAGCAATTGCGCAGTGTCTTTGCCTTGCGGGTTGTAGGCCGAAGAGGCAATCTCATCAGCCACGCCCACCAAGCGGCGCAGCACAGAGCGGTCGCGCACAATCTCGGCATAGCGTCGGATATTGGCGGCAGAAGGTACCGACTGCGCCAGCGCATTGAGATAAGCCAGGCCGCCCACTTCATCGGCGCGCTGCACGCTTTGCAGCGATTCAAACACGGTGACCACATCGGCCGGCCGGCTTTTTTCTACCAGGCGAGCGATGTGTTGAAAGATCAGGCGGTGGTCAAAGCGGTAGAAATCGTCTTCACGCACCACGTCGCCAATGCGGTCCCACGCGTCGTTTTCAATCAGCAAACTGCCCAGCACGGATTGCTCCGCCTCCACTGAGTGCGGGGGCGTTTTGAGCGCATCCATTTGCGGATCTGCGCCGCGCATATCAAGGGGCGAATTCATAGCGATATTGTCTTGGAATTGTTGAGCCGCGCACCTCGTACGCAGCGCGCCAGTGTAGGCGCAAACCCCGGATAGACCGTCCTGCAACGCGGGCTTTTACATCCTCGGTGAACAACCGGTGGAAAGGCTGTGCATAACCTGCGGATAAGCAGTGAATAAGGATTGAATAACCGAGTTTTGGTTAAGATCTAAATATCAAAGCACGCAGTATTTATGCGCCTTTCGAGCCACTTTTGCCCCAAAACGCCCATGAATACTGCGTACGCATGGTGCTTCAAGATTCAGTGCAATAGCGAAGAAAGCGCAAGACCAACTACCGCGCGCAGTACTAGGCACCCAGAGCAAGCAGGCACTGGTATGGCATGTTCTATGGCGCCCCGCCATGGGTTTGCCAAAAAACGCGGCAATCATCAATAAATCTCCGTAACAAGTCAGAAACAGTGCAGCAACTCCCGGCGCCTAACTTGGCGGTAACAGGCCGGACACTGGTTTGAGCACCTTATGGCCCAGTTTGACACCTGGCATTCCAACCGCGTCTCGATCAGCACGCTGTAGCAAACGCTGGTTAACGCCAGTCAATTATTGAAAGGCGAATCATCATGCAAACGTACTACCTGTCCACATCAACACAATTGCCGCGTTTGATTGCAATCGGAACGCTGATCGCAATCCTGGCTGGCTGCATGTTCCCCGGCCCGGGCGGACCGCGTGGTCCCGGAGGCCCCGGCCCCGGAATGCCAGGCCCAGGCGGACCGCGCGGCGGCCCAGGAGGACCCGGGCCTGGGCCGGTCGCAGTCGTACCCGCGGTGGTTGGCGCCGCAGTAGTCACAGGTGCGGTCGCTTCTAGCGCCAGCGCCGCGGCCCATGCAGCAACCCGCGATGAGGTTGTGTATGCGCAGGCGCAAGCGCCGACGCTTTATTTCTACCCCGAGCGCGGACAGCCGGAAAACGTGCAGGATCGCGACCGCTACGAGTGCTATCAATGGGCGGTGCGACAAACCGGTACCGATCCCGGCATGACGCCGGTACGCGTGACCGCCCCCGCTGCGCAAGTCGCCGACGGCCGCGGGGTCGTCGCCGGCGCGGTGACCGGTGCCGTAGTGGGTGGTGTCATTGACGCCGGCAGCCGCGGGCACGGTGGCGGCGTCGTACTGGGCGCTGTACTGGGCGCGGTTGCCGGCGGCGTCGCGCAGCAGACGCGCATCGAACGCACCGAACAGATCAGGCAGGCCCAGGCCGAGCGCGTCGCCGACCAGCGCAGCAGCAACTTTGGCAGGGCCATGAGCGCCTGTATGTCAGCCAGAAGCTACGCCGTTCGGTAATGGTGTATGACGTATCAAATTCCTAGGCCTATCTCAAATTTATGGTCACAATCAATTTGAAATCTGCTTCTCTAATTTCTATCGCCTTGGCAATGCTGCTGTTCGGCACCGCGGCAATGGCACGTCCATCGACACAGCCAATCATGCAGCCTGCTCAAGATATGCGTCCAGGCCCAAGACAAGGCCGCGTAGATTCTCCTTCTCTGCCGCCCACGCGCTTGGCACCCGGCCAGCGTTGGGACGGCCGGCACGGACAAGCCCGTGCCTACCCAGACTTTGGGCGCTCAGCACGCCAATTGCCGCCGCGCGCAATCGCCCCCCTACGCGGTGCGCCCGGTTACCGGTTTGCTCAAGGCGTCTGGTATGCGCCGGGCCCGGGCGGGTTTGTCGTCGTCCGGCCGCCTGTGGGCTTGGTGATCCCGGTGCTGCCGCCGTTTCGCACCATTGTGCGGGTCGGGCCGCTCGTCTACTACTACGTCAATGACGTGTATTACCGCCAGATCGATGGCGGCTATGAAGTTGTGCTGCCGCCCGGCGACGAGCCGGCGTCTGCTATGGCGCAACGCAATTATGTCTACCCAGGGCAAGGCCAAGGCAGCCGCGAACACGCCGACGATGAGTATGCCTGCCATCGGTGGGCAGTAGAGCAGACGGGTACCGATCCCACACGCGCAGCTGGCGCAAGAGCAGCGCAACGGGCCAGCTATGAGCGCGCGCGTAGCGCCTGCTTGGAAGGCCGGGGTTACACCGTCCGCTAAGCATCATAGGTATTGCGCGACTAAAAAAAAGCCGGGTTGCCCCGGCTTTTTTCTTGCGGCAGAACAGCTTACGCCGTCTCGCCAATCACGTTGATGGTGATGGTAGACACCACGTCGGTGTGCAGCGCTACGTCTACATTGCTGTCGCCAATGACCTTGATCGGGCCGGTGGGCATACGCACTTGCGCTTTGTCGACCTTGAAGCCTTGCTTGGTCAGCGCTTCTGCGATGTCGTAGTTGGTCACGGAGCCGAACAGGCGGCCGTCTACGCCGGCTTTGGCTTTGATCGATACTGTGAGGCCGTTGAGCTTTTCGCCTTGTGCGGTGGCTGCAGCCAGCTTTTCAGCTGCGGCTTTTTCCAGCTCTGCGCGCTTGGCGGCAAACTCTTTGAGCGCAACGTCAGTGGCGCGCTTGGCCATTTTTTGCGGGATCAGAAAATTGCGCGCGTAGCCGTCTTTGACCTTGACCACATCACCCAGGTTGCCCAGGTTGATCACTTTTTCCAGAAGAATAATTTGCATGTTGTTGGCTCCTGGAATCGGTTAACGGTGGTTGTCGCTGTAAGGCAGCAAGGCGAGGAAGCGGGCGCGCTTGATTGCGCCGTCCAGCTGACGCTGAAAGTGCGCTTTGGTGCCGGTCAGGCGTGCGGGGATGATCTTGCCCTGCTCGGTGATGAAGTCACGCAGCGTATCGACGTCTTTGTAGTCCACCTCTTTCACGCCGGCCAGCGTAAAGCGGCAAACGCGCTTGCGCTTGAACAGCGGGTTATTGGTGGGCTTCTTCTTGTCGCCGGGCTTACCTTTTTTGAAAAATGCCATGTCAGTATTCCTTCAATTCTCGAATGCGATGTCTGTTATGTGCAGAACCAGTGTCTTTGCGCCCTTGCGCGTAGGAGCCATAAAACCTTGCACCTGAACCAATTGCGAGAGATTCGCTGCCTGCGCTTTGGCGGCGGCGCTTCCCAGTGCGTGAGCGGTCAGTTCAAACATCACCGCCCTTGCCGCGCCAGCTTCAAGCTGGTCCCCTTCGTGCTGCAGCGTCAGTTTGACGACCGGTATGCCTGCAGGGGTGTAGCGCGTGGCCTCTTTGCCGATTATCGTGGCGCGAAGGCTCAGGTGGTTATGCGTGTTGCTCAGGTCAAAAGCTCAAAACGCGGGCAGCAAAAATCAGGCTGCAGCCACGGGTGCAGGTTCTTGTTGCTGCGACGATTTACGCGCCTCTTCACGCTCCACCGACTTCATCATGATCGATGGCTCAGTATCAGCCGCATCGCGCTTGATGGTCAGGTGACGCAGCACCGCGTCGTTGAACTTGAAGCCGTGCTCCAGCTCTTCCAGCGTGGCCTGGTTGCACTCGATATTCATGCACAGGTAATGCGCTTTGGCGAGCTTTTCAATGCTGTAGGCCAGTTGGCGGCGGCCCCAGTCTTCCAGGCGATGCACCTTGCCGCCGGCAGCGGTGATCACGCCCTTGTAGCGCTCGATCATCGCGGGCACTTGCTCGCTTTGATCCGGATGAATAATTAAAACGATCTCATAGTGACGCATAAGACTCCTCTTGGAATGTGGTGCCACCCAAGCGTCTGGTTTGGTGTGGCGAGGTGGAAAAATTAGCTAAGCCTTTGATTATAGGCACAAAATCACTGAAACACCAAGCAGACTGTGGTGACAGCTAGTCATCCGGGCCATGAAAAAGAGCAGGATACGCAATATTCATGCGCTTTTCCAAGCAATTTTGCCTCAAAAACCGCATGGATATTGCGTACCCTTGCTTCAGTCCCCTGCCCCTCAATCCTCTTGCGCCTTGCTCAGCGGCGTTGGCCTGAGCTTGCGCCTGAGCGCGGCGCGCAGGCGGCGCGCCGCCCCTTGCGCGCCCCACCAGGCGTGCCGCAGATTGCCCGAGATGTTGGGTGCACTAAAGCGCAGATCGCAGACCGGATGCGGGTCGGCCTTGAGCTGCTGTTTGTAAGGTTCATCACCGCGCAGAAAGTCCACACTGGTAATGCCAAATTTTTCTGCGTGGCGCAGGATGTGGATGTTGGCCAGCTTGCCCGGCTCGTGCTCCATCAAGGCCGGATCAATGCCGGCTTGGTAGCACAGCCAGCGGTTGTGAGTGCCAAAATCGGTGCGAAATTCAGTGCGAAAACCAATGTCCGCAGCAAGCGGCCGGTCATCCAGCCAGAGCGAAAACGCCTGCAATTGCCCGCGGGCCAAGAGCTGCGTGGCGGCTTCGCGCAAAAACGGTTCAAACCGCGGATCGGCAAAGCAGCCGGGGTCTCCCACAGCATTGCGGCGCTTTTGATGCAAATCGACCAGCACGAGCATGAATGCATCCAAATCTGCCTGGCTATGCACCCAGCGCACCTGGAATTTTTCCAGCTTGTTGGCGCGGTTGCGCAGTGCTTTGCGTGATTTGCGCGACAAGCCTTCGACAAACTTGTCCCACCCTTCCTGCAAGTCCACCAGCCATGTGTTGGCATAGCGCGACCGGTGCACCCTGGCTTGTTGCTGGCACATTTCGCGCGTGAACGCGTCCATCACTGCATCGTGGCAATCAATCGCCTCAAAATGCAGAACGTCCCAGCCCTCTGGCGTGCCGGCCAACGCGCGTAGTTTTGCGGCGATGACGGCGGGGATCGGTTCATCACTAAAGCGGTGGTCAATCAGCACGGTGCAGTGGTCTGTGCATACACCGCCATCGCCCAAAAACCGCACGGTTCTACGCTGTGTATCGCGGTACCACGGCGCGATGGCGCGCACGCGTCCATCGTCGTCGCGCACCGCAAGAACAAATAACTCGTCGCTCTCCGACTTGAAGTGCTGCCACCACGCCAGCAGCCACTCGGGCTGGCGAAACGGCATGCCGCCGGCAAGCTGGCGCCAATCGGCAAGCAGTGGTTGCAAGGACGGCAGAGTTTTGAGCAGTTCTACGTTCACAAAAGCGCTGTAAAGGCGTTGACAGGGGCAAGAGCGCACACCCGCATGCCGCAACGCCTAAACGTCTGCCACAGGCCTGCCGCGGCACGGCTCAATCTGCCATGCGCGCATACAAGACCCATGAAAACGATCTGCCCGGCTACTTCGCGAGAGGCTCGCGCTCCCCTTTTCATCACGCGAGACTTCTCATGCTGCAGTGTCATTCTGCCGCGAAAAAGCAATGCCGCCGAGCAGCGCGCCTCCCGCGATTTGGGTGAAGCAGGCTTTTTCACCACAAGGGAAAACACATGGACGCTGTTGCAATATCCAGTGGATATAGTTACAGTTACGCATCTTTACCCAAGTGAGCATGCCATGCTGCAACTGACCGCACGCCAAAAAGAAGTGCTTGAACTGATCCGCAACACGGTGATGGAAACCGGCTTTCCACCCACGCGGGCAGAGATCGCGCAGGCGCTGGGCTTTGCCTCGCCCAACGCGGCTGAGGATCACTTGCGCGCGCTGCAGCGCAAAGGTGCGATTGAGCTTTCGCCCG
Source organism: Burkholderiaceae bacterium (assembly GCA_051649325.1). GTDB lineage: Bacteria > Pseudomonadota > Gammaproteobacteria > Burkholderiales > Burkholderiaceae_C > JBJOQV01. Next base: position 18,785 of record JBOFGW010000463.1, read on the forward strand.
GCTCATCCCGCGGCATTCGCTTAATGGACGCGGTGCCGCGCCAGGCCGTGCTGCCCAGCCCGGCGTTTATGCAGCTCACGCTGCCCTTGATCGGCCGCGTGGCTGCTGGCTCGCCGATTCTGGCAGAAGAAAACGTGCAGTCTGAACACGCGGTGGATGCCAACTTTTTTTCCGCCAAGCCAGACTATCTGCTCAAAGTGCGCGGCATGAGCATGCGTGATGCCGGCATTCTGGATGGCGACTTGTTAGCGGTAAAGCGCACCGCAGAAGCCAAAGACGGGCAGATTGTGGTGGCGCGCCTAGGCGATGAAGTCACCGTCAAGCGCTTCTTGCGCGGCCGCGACCAAATTCAATTGATCGCAGAAAACCCGGACTACAAGCCGATCGTGGTCACACCGCGCACCCCCGGTTTTGCGATTGAAGGCCGCGCGGTGGGGCTGATTCGCGGCGGGTTTGCGAGTTTTTAGGCACCTTTAGACACCCTCGGACGATCTGCGCTCTCTCGCGCTGCGCTGTTTTCAACGCGCCGTCATTCCGAGCGCAGCGAGGAATCTCTAGCAGCGCAAGCGCTGCCGCCGCGCTACAGTAAGCCATGCGCTGGCTGATGAGTTTCTTGATCTATCTCACCGCAAGTTCTGCCCTGCCCTACACCCTGCTTGGCATTGGCTTTGCGCGGCTGGCGGGTGCCCGCATGCGCACAGTTTCAGGCATCACCCTCGCCCACGGCGGCCGCTTGCCGCGCTGGCTAGCAGCGCACCCGCTGGGTGCGATGAGCGCCGTTACGCTTGGCAACGTGGTACTGGCCCGGGATGACGCGGCGCTGCGCGGCACGCTCACGCACGAGCTAGCGCATGTCCGCCAGTTTCACGCGTGGGGCCTGCTGTTTCCGCTGGCGTACAGCGCGGCGAGTGTGTGGTCTTTTCTGCGCGGCCGCGGCCTGTATTGGGGCAATGCGTTTGAAGTCGCGGCGCGCAGAGCGGAAAAAACCGGGCGATCCGGCACCGCTTGATGATGTTGAGTCGACAAACAGCAGTCGCAACGCCTCAAAAATAAGCCGCGGCGCTGCTGTAAACACAGTGTGGCATCGGCTCGCCCTCGCGCCGCTCAACCCTTGCGCTTGCCCCGATGCGCCCACCACGCTTGCACCGCCTCGGCACGCGTCGCGGCGGGATGCTTGGTGTAG